>DDDX01000024.1:2143-47470 GCA_002339085.1 Cellvibrionales bacterium UBA1969 | reverse complement strand
TTGTTTATCTTATCGACATAAACATCAGGTATAACATACTCGGCTGTGTTGTTGTTAAATGGTTCGCCAGGGCTTGGATTAAGGCTTTTAATCAGCTCAATAACGGCTGCTAGTTCACGCTCTTTGAGTTTAGTGCGTCGAATGAGTTGGCTATAATCCCGAGAGGCTAGCAGATTAAGGTGCCGATCAATCACTTCTGCAGCTTTTTCTCGCCAAGGTGTATCGCTTGGTAATTGGGAGAGCTGAATCATTAGGCAGTCAGTGAGGTCAAGACTAGCGACTCCGACAGGATCAAATTGTTGGAGACGATGGCGTACGGCTTCGATTTCGTCGATTTCGACCTCGAGCTGCGCATCAAAGGTTTGAAGTAGTTCTTCTGGAGTTGTTTCCAATAGACCACTCGGTTTTAAAGCATCAATAATAGCAATTGCAATGCAGCGGTCTTTTTCACTCATTGGCGTGAGGTTTAACTGCCAAGCTAAATGACTAGACAACGTTTCAGCCGTTGAATTTCGGTGATCAATATCTGGAATTTCATTAAATTCATAATTGTTATTCTGTGCTGGACTACTTGAGTGGGTGTAAATATCATCCCATTTGGTATCAATGCTTAGCTCATCAGGAATATTTTCCTGCCAGTTGCCATCTTGATTACTGTCGATAGCTTCATCATTGGTGGCAAAGTTATTGTCGGACTCTTTGGCAGTTTTATCAAAGTTATTTAGGGGTTCAGAGAATGCAGGATCACTGTCATTGGTTTTACTCTCACTATTATTGTCACTCTTGCTGGTAGAGATATTTTTATCTTCTTCATAACTTGTATCATCTGAAATCTCAAGCATAGGATTACTATCGATGATTTCTTGAATTTCTTGCTGTAAGTCGAGCGTTGAAAGTTGCAGCAATCGAATCGCCTGCTGCAACTGTGGGGTCATAGTTAGATGTTGCCCCATTTTCAACTGTAAAGATTGCTTCATATTGTTTTTTAGTACATCAATTTGGAGGCATAGAGGGAGAATCTAGCCAGGTGCTAATGTTGGTTAAATATTAGCTCTAAACAAAAGATTATGCAAATCTGATGCCAATGTGAGCCAGTTGGCATTTTCGTCCTGAAAGTATGTCTTTAGTTGGATTTGCTTAGATGACGAATTGATGGCCGAGGTAGGTATCACGAACTTTTTGATTGGCTAAGATTGCCTCTGTATTGCCTTCGGCAATAACATGTCCCTCACCAACTATATAAGCGCGTTCACAAATATCGAGTGTTTCACGGACATTATGATCGGTAATGAGTACGCCGATACCGCGATTTTTAAGTTGATCTATGATTGATTTGATGTCTCCAACGGAGATTGGATCAACGCCGGCAAAGGGTTCGTCTAATAAGATAAATTCAGGGTCGCAGGCGAGGGCGCGTGCGATTTCCACTCGACGCCTTTCGCCACCAGAGAGCGACATTCCCAGCGCGTCACGAATGTGCTGGATGCGAAATTCATCCAGTAATGTGTCCAACATTTGCAGCCGCTGCTGCCGCTTAATGTCCTTGCGTGTTTCAAGAATGGCGGCAATATTATCAGCTACACTGAGGGTTCTGAAGATTGATGGCTCCTGCGGCAGATAACCTAAACCAAGTTTAGCTCTGCTATCGATCGCCTTATAGGTAATGTCAGTGCCATTGATTTCAATAATGCCATTGTCTGCACGAACAATACCAGCAATCATATAAAAGCAGGTGGTTTTGCCAGCGCCATTAGGTCCTAAAAGGCCAACAATTTCGCCGCTATTGATCATCAGAGAGACATCGTGAATAACTTTTCTGCGATTATAGCTTTTAGCAAGATGTTTAGCGATTAGTTGGCTCATAGTTATGGCATATCTTCGTTGCTGGATTTGGGTTTGATCACGGTGTGGACACGAGTATTAGTATTTTCAGGATTTTTTTTAGCTTTAATACTTTGCATGTGAGTAGAGTATTCAATTTTATCGCCTGTCACAATATAGCCTGCTTGGTCAATAGACGCATTGCCTTGAAGTCGTATGATGCCCGACTCGATGAAATATTCAAGCTTATTTGCTTCTGCTTTAACCGTCACTCTGCCGCTGCTATCGTGTTGATGGAAAAAAGCTGGTTTGCCAATTGCTTCAACATCACTGTGTTGTTCTTGGCCTTCTTCACTCATTTCGCTGTTGTATAAAGTGATAAAAGTGACCATATCACCGCTTAAAAGCAGTGATCCTTGCTCAACAATGACGTTGCCTCGGTAAATCATTTTTCCCAAGTTACTAATGCTTTGAGCATTATCAGCTCTAATTTGAATGGGCTGTGAAGGTTGGTCTGCCCAAGTGTGGCTGAAAAAAATAGACAGTATAATTATTGGTAAAATAAAGCTAGCACTTAAAAAGTTAGCTGAATGATTGATATTTTTTGAACCATTACTGTCAGGGGTTGATGACACTTTTGACTCCAGATAGAAGGTGCCACTGATTTTTGTTAAGGTCAGCTTCGAGGCCTGAGGCTGTTGTAGTGGTAGTAGGAGACTCAATGCTAATGGCTTGATCAGTTGATAAAATGTTGGCCTTAGAATCGATTGTTAAAGATTGAGTGAAGACTTTAGCCTGTCTATCTATATCGTTGATTTCCACATTACCTGTTAATTGTGTTTTTTTATCTCTGTGCCCGATTAAACCCTCATTAGCGGTAATAGTTAATGGCTTGTTGTTTTTTTCGTGAATTATCATGTGCGGTTGAATAAGTCGTAACTTGTTTTTCTTAGAGTCTATTTTGGCAGTTAATTCTTGCTGGGTGGATGCGAAAGAATCCTTATTTTTATCGTTCGTTTCAGTAATCATTTCTGCACGATTTGCAGTTAAATATTGTTGCAATTGGCCTTGAGAGTCGAACTGACGAATTTCTACATTATCTAAGATACTAACGGGTTTTTGCTTATGATTTGAGGCAGGGTTGGCTGTATTGAAAAGTGAATTGAAATTTAGATTGAGCGCATAGAAGGCGATCATAGCGCAGCTAATACCCAGTGCGAGCAAGTTGCGAATCTGCTTTTGACGTTTTTTTGCAAACATAGACTACTGCTTAATTCAATTTATTAATTTTTCTCCGAAAAGTATCGATGCTTTTATCATACAGGTCATTTGCGCAGAGAATTAACTCGGCTAACTCTCTTACGGCGCCATCGCCGCCGTCTTTCTTTGATATCCAATCTGCGACCGCTTTCACTTCGGTGTTAGCATTGGCGACAGTAGCACCTAACCTAACATTCTCAATAGCGCTTAAGTCGGGTAGGTCGTCACCCATATAGGCCGTTTGCTCTAAAGTGATGCCGGTTATTGATAGTAATTCATCCAGTGCCATAAGTTTATCTTCTCGACCTTGGATGAGGTGGTGGATAGAAAGTTCATTCGCTCGACTTTGAACGATGTTAGATTCGCGGCCAGTAATAATAGCTACTTCAATGCCTTGATTTTGCAATAGCTTAATGCCTAAACCGTCTGCAATATTAAAGCATTTCAGTTCTTCGCCATCATTGCCGAAATAAAGCTTTCCATCACTTAAAACGCCATCCACATCCAATGCGAGTAATTTTATTCCCTGAGCTAAAGACAGAATGTTTGAGTCAAACGATGCGGCTAAATTTTTATTCTTTTTCATGCTAAACCAGCTTTTATAAGGGCATGTAAATGGACAACACCTAAAACAATATTGTTATCCGTAGTTACTGCAAGGCATGAAATATTATTATCTTCAATAATCTTCATTGCCTGTGCTGCGAGCATATCATCACTAACGGTGATTGGGTTTTTGATCATGAGATCGCTCATGTTTGTGTTGTGTAGGTCATCGCGGCGATCTATCGCTCGGCGTAAATCACCGTCAGTAAAAATGCCCAGTAAGGCACGACTTTGATCGGTGATTGTCGTCATACCTAAACCTTTTTGGCTTATTTCCATAAGCCCTTCGGCCAGTAAGGCCTCTGGTTTAACTTGCGGGAAGTCTGCTTCCATTACGTCACTGACTTTTAACAGTAGTCGTCTGCCGAGTGTGCCGCCTGGATGGGAAAATGCAAAGTCCTGAGCGCTGAAGCCACGAGCCTCTAACAGCGCAATAGCCAGCGCATCGCCCATCACTAAGGCCGCTGTTGTGCTGGATGTCGGCGCAAGACCAAGCGGGCATGCTTCCTCTTCAACGCTGACATCAAGATGTATATCAGCACTTTGAGCCAGGGTCGATTCTAGGTTGCCTGTCATTGCTATTAATGGCACACCTATGCGCTTTATCAGCGGGAGTAATGTCAATAGTTCATTGGTGTTGCCTGAGCCAGAGAGGGCAAGTACGGCATCGTTAGCTGTCAGCATGCCAAGATCACCGTGACTGGCTTCAGCGGGGTGCATAAAGAATGCAGGCGTCCCTGTACTTGATAGCGTGGCAGCAATTTTATTGGCAATATGGCCTGATTTACCTATTCCGGTTACGACCACACGGCCCCGGCATTGCATAAGCGATTCGCAGGCTTGCTCAAAGCCTTTATCAAGACGATGGAGTAAGGCATGGATTGACTTTTGTTCCATTTCAATCGTGCGTTTGCCGATAGCGATGAAATTAGGCTTTTTTTTCATGGTGATAATTGACTCAGGTCTTTAATCGTTTGTGAACGTCAATGGTAGTGAATAATAAGGGTTGATTGTAAATCCTTACACAGGTTTAGGCTCGTGATTAGTTGGCACTGATCAAGCGAATGATTAAGCAAAAATGCCAATGACATCTCGCATATATGGCGATCTGGCCCAGTGCTGTTAAAAGATCAATGTGTAGTAAAAGCAATAACTTAGCAGAAGAAGCAGACCGACGGGTCGACCCAGTGACGATGCTTGGAATTTTTGCCTAAGGCTGGCCAAGCCGACTATTGCGACTAATGCGAGGGTTAACAACACCATGACAAACAGGTCTCTATTGACTGTCATGGCGGTTAATGAAGAGGGTGAAAGGATGCCTGGAATAGCCATAACCGCTAATATATTCAATAAGTTAGATCCAATAATGTTGCCTATGGCGATATCGTGATGCCCTTTAATTGCGCTAGCTATCGACGCGGCTAATTCTGGCAAGCTGGTGCCCAGCGCAACGATGGTTAAACCAATGACCATTGGGCTGACGCCAAAATGCTCAGCTAATGTTTTAGCTGACCAGACCAATAAATCCGCAAAGCCAAGCAGTGCTAATAGGCCCATGGCCACGTAAATAATAGCTTTTAGGTGGTTTAATTCTGGCGGAATTGCTCTTTCTGCCAATTCGCTTGAAGAAATTGGCTTAGCGCGGCGCGCATCCCAGATAAGCACTAAGGTAGCCAGAAAAGCCGCTGTCAGAAGACCAATGCCCTCAAGAGCACTTAAATACAAGTCCCACAAGAAAAAGACGGCAAGGAAGGTGGCTATTAGTAATAAGGGGATTTCAAGCCGCATTAGACGGGTATTGATCGGTATGGCAGCAATGATTGCTGTGAAGCCTAATACTAAGCCAATATTCGCGATATTTGAGCCGATCGCATTGCCAATAGCTAAATTAGGTACACCGTCCAAGGCTGCTTCTGCAGAAACAAACATTTCCGGCGCTGATGTACCGAAGGCTACGACCGTTAAGCCGATTAAAACAGGCGTCATTCCTAAGTGTTTTGCGAGTGAGGCGCTGCCGGTAACAAATACATTGGCGCTCCAGACCAGCCCAGTAAAGCCGATAATGAGGACGGTCATAGCGATAATAGATAGAGGCATAAATTTCGTTTTAATGTTATTGACTTTAATAGTTAAAAAAATGCCATACTGTATAAATATCAACCTACTATGGCAGTTCTGAACCCGCTGATGAAACCAGCATTGCCAGTATTTTTGTTCTAAGCTTGCGAACTTTTGTGCTGTTTTTTTACTGTGGTTTTGTGCTTGACCATGAGAAAATATGCAATTGGGTGAATTTGAGAATTATCTACACCGTTGAGCGCAATTACCTTAAAGGCGGAACTATACAGTAGGTCATCTGTTGCGACAACGCAGCGACAAGACTTAATTTCCTAAATTCCCAATCAAGGGGAATTAATTGTGTTCGTTTTTATCAAATTAGTAATAGTCAAAGGATGGTGAAGCGATATGACTTCAAAAGTTCAATGCATGGCAAGGTTAAAAAAAATACGCTCTATGGTTTGGCTTCCTTTAGTCATTTGCTGGGCAAGTGCGAGTTCAGCACAGCTCAACCTTGCGATCAATGATAATGTTCAATCGATACAAGTAGAGCAGGCGACGACAGAAATAGTCGCGGCGCATCAAATGGTTGAAGCCATGACAGATGACTTGCTTTTATTAATTGAGGCTGCACAGCGTTATTCGGCAGATGATAAGCAGCGTTTTTTTGTTGAGCTTGATGATTTACTTGGACCTGTTATCGATTTTAAATCCTTTTCGCGAGCAGTCATGGGTAGGCATGCAAGCGCAAAGAAAATGGCGATGCTCTCAAGTGAAGAGCAGCAACGCTTGATGAATCAAATCGAGCGATTTAGCGGCGTATTTTCTGTGTCATTAATACGAACCTATGGTAAAGGCTTACTGGCATTTGAAGGGCAAAAAATTGAGGTAGTTGTGCCCACTGATGTTAATCCCTCAGCAACTAAAGCGAGAGTCAAACAATTGATTTATGGCGATCGACAGCAACCCTATGAGATTCAATACTCTTTACGAAAGGACTCTCGAGGGCAGTGGAAATTGCGTAATATGGTTGTTGAATCAATAAATTTGGGTAAAATTTACCGAAACCAATTTGACAGTGCCGTTGAAGTTTACGATGGTAATATCGATAAAGTTATTGATAACTGGACTGCTTCTGGTGATGATAATGCTGCGCAAGCCCAATAGTGATCTGCTAAGCTAGCCGTTAAGATTTTTTAGAGAACAGTACTATGCAAAAAGAAATTATCGACTTAATTCAGACACGTATTAGTGTCGATCATCTTGAAGTTGAATTATCAGGTAACCATTGTTCTGTCACGGTTGTCAGTACAGAATTTGAAGGCCTATCAGCGGTAAAAAAACAGCAGCGTGTTTATCAGTGTTTAAATGAAAAGATTGCCTCGGGTGAGATACACGCAGTGAATATACGCGCCTTAACACCATCGCAATGGCAAGCTAGCATTTAAGCTTATTAAAAAGAAGATTCCATGGATAAATTATTAATTAACGGCCCTTCAAAAATTGAAGGTGAAATTCGAATTTCGGGTTCAAAGAATTCAGCTCTGCCTATCTTAGCGTCAGGATTACTCAGTAAGGGGTCAGTAAGAATAGGTAACTTGCCGCATCTGAATGACGTTACTACCATGATCGAATTGTTAAGCTGCTTAGGGGTTGATTTACTGATCGATGAAAAGCTGGGTGTTGAATTAAATGCTGAAAAAATAACGCAGTTCACCGCACCTTATGAGTTGGTTAAAACCATGCGAGCGTCAATACTCGTTTTAGGCCCATTGCTAGCCCGGTTGGGTAAGGCAAGAGTTTCATTTCCAGGCGGTTGTGCCATTGGCAGTCGTCCAGTTGACTTACATTTGCGGGGTTTTGAAGCGCTGGGTGCTACTGTTACCGTCGAATCGGGTTTTATTGAAGCGGTGGTTGATGGCCGATTAAAGGGCGCTCATATTTTCATGGACAAAGTCACCGTGGGTGGCACTGAAAATATACTTATGGCTGCTACCCTTGCTGAGGGGCGATCGATTATTGAAAATGCTGCTCGAGAGCCTGAGGTGGTAGATCTGGCTAATTGCTTAAATGCGATGGGAGCTAAGATTAGCGGCATCGGAACCGATAAGCTGATAATTGATGGCGTTGAAGAGCTGCATGGCTGTGATTATGATGTGATGTCTGATCGAATTGAGGCGGGTACCTTTTTAGTCGCTGCGGCAGCGACTAGGGGCTGGATTAAAGTCAAAGATGTTGACCCGCATTCGCTCGAGGCTGTTTTGGCCAAGCTTGAAGAGGCGGGTGCAAAAATGACGGTAGGTGATGATTGGATTCGCCTCGATATGGAGGGCAGAAAACCCATTGCGGTGGATATTCGCACTGCACCATACCCTGCATTTCCAACGGATATGCAGGCGCAGTTCACCGCGATGAATAGCGTTGCCACGGGCGTCAGTACTGTGGTAGAAACTATTTTTGAGAATCGTCTGATTCAAGTTCATGAGATGAATCGGATGGGCGCTAATATCCGTATTGAAGGAAATACGGCTATTGTAGAGGGCTGTGAAACACTTACCGCAGCACCAGTTATGGCCAGTGATTTACGCGCTTCAGCTAGTCTAGTTATTGCTGGATTATGTGCAAATGGTGCAACCTTGGTTGATCGGATTTATCACATTGATCGAGGTTATGAATGCATTGAAGAGAAAATGCAATTATTAGGAGCTAGTATTCGTCGCATACCTGGCCGCCTCAGTAACGAACAAAGTGAACAATCATCATGATTACTATTGCACTCACTAAAGGTCGAATTTTAAAAGACACATTACCGCTGCTTGCCGCGGCAGATATCGTACCTGAAGAAAATATTGCTGAAAGCCGTAAGTTGGCTTTTTCAACCAATCATGACGATGTTCAGTTGTTGGTGCTTCGTGGTATTGATGTATTAACCTACATTCATTACGGCGCGGCCGATTTAGGCGTGGTGGGTAAAGACATGCTTATGGAAGACGGTGGTGATGAGCTTTATGAGTTGCATGATTTGGCAATAGCACGTTGCCGATTAATGACCGCAAGGCAGACGCAGCAGGTCGGGCGAAGTCCTCAGTCGCGGTTAACAGTGGCCACTAAATACGTCAATATTGCGCAGCGATTTTATGCTGAAAAAGGCATTCAGGCCGATATTATTAAGCTTTATGGCGGTATGGAGCTTGCGCCGATCATGAACTTAGCCGATGAAATTGTTGATATTGTCGATACCGGTAAAACCTTGGTGGCTAATGGATTGGAGCCGGTTGATTTTATCGCTGATATTAGCTCACGTTTAGTGGTGAATAAAGCCTCTATGAAGGTCAAATATGACCAGATTAAATCACTTACTGATTTAATCGCTTCAGCCGTTGGCGATAATTAACCAAGCAGTAAGTGAAAAAAATCTTTCGGTGCGACATTTTTTATGACAACAAACATGCAGCCAAAATTATCGCCTCGGCGTTTATCAGCCAATGATCCAAATTTTAGCGATGATCTTACCAAGTTAACGGCTTGGACAGCAGTGGCAGATCAAGCCTTGGAGTCGACCGTGCGCGATATTATTCGCAGAGTTCAGGATCAGGGCGATGCTGCAGTTGTCGATTACACCTCGCGTTTTGATCGATTTGCAGTTGATTCATTGACAGGCTTAACCGTTGATAAAGTCGCTATTAAAAAGGCACTGCTAGATCTTGATCCCACTCTCCGAGAGGCCTTAGAACAGTCTGCACAACGAATCAGTGATTTTCATCAGCACCAACGGCAGGAGTCATGGCAGTATACCGATGCGACGGGCACTTTGTTGGGGCAGCAAGTTACGCCATTAAAGCGGGTAGGTATTTACGTTCCGGGCGGTAAAGCGGCTTATCCCTCCAGCGTGCTAATGAATGCATTGCCGGCCAAAGTCGCGGGTGTGGAAGAGATTGTCATGGTCAGTCCCTCACCGGATGGCGAAGTAAACCAGACTGTTTTGGCCGCGGCTGCAATCGCAGGCATCGATCAAATTTTTACTATTGGTGGTGCCCAAGCCGTTGCGGCATTGGCTTATGGCACAGAAAGTATTCAGCGGGTTGATAAAATTGTTGGTCCAGGCAATCGCTTTGTCGCCTGCGCCAAGAAAATGGTTTTTGGTGATGTTGGTCTTGATATGTTGGCAGGCCCTTCAGAGATTTTGGTTATTTGCGATGGTAAGACAAATCCCGAATGGATCGCGATGGATTTATTTTCGCAAGCCGAGCACGATGAAGATGCCCAAGCTATTTTGATAAGCCCGAGTAGTGACTTTCTTCAAGCTGTAGAAGATAGTATGAATTCGCTGATAGTCGATATGAGTCGTAGCGATATCATTCGTCGGTCGATTAGTCAGCGTTCGGCATTTATTTTAGTTGATGACCTAAATCAGGCGATGTTGGTGAGTAATGCTATTTCTCCTGAGCATTTGGAATTATCAATTGAAGATCCCGAATCCTGGTTGTCGAGCATTGAGAATGCTGGTGCTATATTTATGGGCAGGTTTACCCCTGAGTCCTTAGGAGATTACTGTGCCGGTCCTAATCATGTATTGCCAACCTCAACGACTGCTCGATTTGCCTCCCCTTTAGGCGTCTACGATTTTCAAAAACGCAGTTCTTTAATTCAATGCAGTGCTGAATCTTCAGCTGATATTGGTCGGCTTGCATCCGTGGTTGCTCGAAGTGAATCATTGACGGCTCATGCTCGCTCAGCAGAGATGCGTATTGAATCGATTGCTCGCGATGATCAAGAGGATGACGCCAGTGACAGATAAGAATACCTTTTGGAGCCCTTTAGTCCATCAGTTAGAACCTTATGTGCCAGGCGAGCAACCCGTCGGTGATGAGCTGATTAAGCTGAACACAAATGAAAGCCCTTATCCGCCTTCGCCAAAAGCGTTGGCGGCGATATCGGCGCATGCAATTGATAATTTACGGCTGTATCCTGACCCTGAGTCAACAGAATTACGAGAAGTTATAGCCGATTACCACCGGCTGAGTAGTGAGCAGGTTTTTATTGGTAATGGCTCGGACGAAGTATTAGCGCATGCATTTAATGCTTTTTTCCGTCAGCCCAAGGCGATTTTATTCCCCGATTTAACCTACAGTTTTTATCCGGCTTATTGTCAGCTTTATCAAATTGATTATAATTTAGTGGCACTTAATGATCGTTTTGAAATAGACGTCGCAGACTATCGCCAAGATAACGGCGGGATTATCTTCCCGAACCCCAATGCACCCACCGGTATTGGCTTAAGTCGTTCAGCCATTATTTCATTATTAGAGGCAAACCCTCGTTCGGTGGTTATCATTGACGAGGCCTATATCGACTATGCGCAACCAAGCGACGCTGGGGTCGATTTACAATCTGTGGCTTCAGTGCTTGATTTAACACAACAATATAACAATTTGCTAGTCGTGCATACTTTGTCGAAGTCACGCGCTTTTGCTGGCCTGCGTGTTGGCTATGCAGTGGGTCATGTTGATTTAATTGAGGCTCTGCAGCGGGTTAAGAATAGCTTTAACTCATATCCCATCGACCGACTGGCTCAGCAAGCGGCGATTGCCAGTTTTGGCGATGAAGATTATTTTCAGTTAAGCGTTGATAAGGTTATTGCCAGTCGCACGCGATTGGTCTCAGCGCTGGAGCAACTTCAGTTTACTTGTTTACCTTCGGCAGCCAATTTCATTTTGATTCATCATGCTTCAATTGATGCGCCAGCCTTAGCCAGTTTTTTACGTGATAGAAAGATTATTGTCAGGTATTTCTCAACTCCTCGTATCGATCAGTATATTCGTATTACCGTTGGAACTGACCAGCAGAATCAATTTTTTTTAGAGGCCATCGACCAATTTCTTGCGGCTTAATACCAGCGCTTTCATAACATGACCATGTTGAAATCTTTGCCATGCTTAACTGGCATGGATCGTGGTAATTCGTTTTAATCATTGCTGACATAATTTAATGAGTATAAGAGGATTTATCTGTGGTTGTTGCTATCGCTGTTGTGAATAAAAATTTTTTAGAAATAGGCACGAGTATAGCCTTACGGGTTTTTTTGGCTCTAATTTTTCCTGCTATTGCTACTGCGTTGGCTGAGCAGTGTGAGCCAGCGTTAGCTTCTTCTATTGATCTTACGCCGCACATTAATGGCTGGGGCATTAACAAGAAAAACCATCGGTTTATTGCTGAGTCCAAAGCAGGAATTAGCCGTGATAATGTAGCCAATTTGCAGGTCAAGTGGGTGTTCGCCATGTCAAAGACCAAAACGCCGCACACGCAACCTTTTATTACCACGGACACAGTTTTTATTGGTGATGAGCCCGGCATGGTCTATGCGCTCGATCGTGAAACAGGCTGTGAGAAGTGGCGGTTTGATGCCAATACGACGGTGCGAACAGCGCTGCGATTTATGACCTATGAGTCTAATGGTCAGCAGCATAATCTGTTGACTTTTGGCACGGCGGGGGGCGAGGTGTTTGGTATCGACCCTTTGACGGGTGAGCAGCAATGGCGAATCCTCGCCGAGGATCATTCAAAAGTGATGGTGTCGGGTTCATCGATTGATCATCAAGGTGTTATCTTTCAGCCAGTTTCGTCCTGGGAGGCAATGTGGGCCGTCAATCCCTTTTATGCCTGCTGCCATTTTAGAAGTTCGGTGATTGCGCTTGACCCCGCCAATGGTGAGTTAATATGGCGTAGCTATACTATTGAAGAAGAATCAAAACTGATTAAAAAACGGTTTCTTTTACCCGACCAATACGGCCCCTCGGGCGCGCCGGTTTGGTCTCAACCAACCTTGGATGCTAAGCGAAATCGGTTATACGTAGGCACTGGTGAAAACTATTCATCACCCGCAACGGATACCAGCGATGCGATTATAGCGTTTGATTTAAGCTCTGGTGAAATGCTCTGGCACCAACAATTTTTGGCATCAGATGCTTGGAATGTTGCCTGTGAGTCGCCCTTTGATTTTAACTGTCCGACTGAGAGAGGTGTGGATTTAGACTTTGGTGCGCCACCCATATTAGTGACGGTTGATGGTAGAGATATCATTTTAGCTGGTCAAAAATCAGGGTCTGTGTTTGCCTTGGACCCTGACCAGCAAGGAGAATTATTGTGGCAGCAAAAGCCAGGTACTGGGGGTAAATTAGGCGGCGTGCACTTTAGTATGGGGGTTGATCAAGCTAAGGGTATCTTATATGTGCCGATCAGTGATAGGCCAGTCGATATTCTTGGCGATAACCCAGAGGGGGAACCGAACCCTTCTTTACATGCTTTCGATATTGCGACTGGTAAGTCGATTTGGTCAACTCAGGCTCCAGATATTTGTCAGGATGCGGAAGGTCGAGCGGTTAAGCGCTGTCATCCGGGCTTGTCGGCGGCGGTGACTGTGACAGAGAGTCTGGTTTTTGCACCGTCCTTGGATGGACATATTCGCGCTTTTGATGCCGAAACAGGGGCGTCGATTTGGGCATTTGATACTCGGGGTAAATTTCCGGCGGTCAATGCGAAGCAGGCAAAAGGGGGCTCCATTGATCTGGGTGGTGCTTACTTGGATGGCGGGCAGCTATTTATCAATGCGGGTTATGGAACCTTCGATCAGCAGGCGGGTAATGCCTTTATTGTGTTAGAGGTGGCTGGTAAGTAAATGATCGATACTCATATCTTGGTCGTTCTGTTGATCTTGCGAAGCTCACAGCTATTTAATATCAAATAGCAATAAAAATCTTTTTTTATATCAAATAAAATTATACTAAATTACAAACTTAAAGTAGCACATTAAGTTTGTAATTTAGCTTCATGTATTCTATCAGAAAGCTAAAACAATCTATTCCTAAGCTCTCATCTATCCTAGTTAAGATATTGATTTTATTAATTAAAATACTTTAAAGCATTGCTTGCAAGAGGCTCTTTATGGCCTTATAGTGTTGGAATGTGGTGTAAAGTGGTTATTTGTGGGTAATTTGGCGATTTTAGGTGTTATCTAAGTCTATCTCAGCCGGTTTTTTCAGCCGGCTACTTTTTTGACTGATTATCGTTCGATTAATTATCACTCTAACAGTGATTACACGTTTGATGAAGGCACTCATTATTGGAGCCGGTAGGTAGATTGAGGGCAAATTTTGTTTCGAGGCGTTAACCCCATCAATATGGATGCTAAAGGTCGAATTGCGATGCCGAGCAAGTATCGTGATCGTCTGGTTGATGCCTCTGCTGGCCGCTTAGTAGCGACGATTCATTTACAGGTTAAATGCCTATTAATTTATCCCTTACCAGTTTGGGAGGTTATCGAGCAGGAGATTCAAGACTTGCCGACATTGAAACCCGAGGTGGGTCGTCTGCAGCGTTTGATGTTGGGTTACGCCTCTGACATTGAGCTTGATGGTAATGGCCGTTTATTACTGCCTAGCGCACTTCGCGCACATGCGAGCTTAGATAAAAAAGTCGTGTTAGTGGGGCAGGGGAAAAAATTAGAGCTTTGGAGTGAGTCGCTTTGGGAGTCCGAGCGTGAGAGTGGTCTTGGGCAAGCGGCAGATCAGCCGTTGCCGGAAGAATTCTTTACGTTGTCACTTTAATGGCGGTTGGCGGAAGTGAGATTAACAGCGACGGAGATCATCAGGCGGTTTTAGCGGAAAGTACGGTTGATGCTTGGTTGACGGATCCCGACGGGATTTATATTGATGGTACGTTTGGGCGAGGTGGGCATAGTCGATTATTGCTTGCCAAATTGTCGGCTAAGGGAAAATTATTGGTTGTCGATCGCGACCCTGAGGCCATTGGCGTTGCAAGGCAGTTGGCGAGAGAGTTTCCCCAAGTGTCGGTTGAGCAGTCTGAGTTTGCAAATATTGCTGGTTTAGTCACGGACAGGGGATGGCAAGGGAAGGTTAGTGGGGTATTACTTGATCTAGGCGTGTCATCACCCCAACTGGATCGCGCTGAGCGCGGGTTTAGCTTTTTGCGTGATGGTCCGCTTGATATGAGAATGAACCCAGATCAAGGCCAAAGTGCTGCGCAATGGTTGGCGATTGCTGAGGAGTTAGAGATTCGCGATGTATTGCGTCATTATGGTGAAGAAAAATTTGCCACCCGAATAGCCAAGGGCATTATTGCTGAAAGGAGGTCGAGGCCTATTTTAACCACTCATCACTTTGCCGAAGTTATTGATAAGGCGATGCCGGTGGTTGAAAAGGGCAAGCATCCCGCCACCCGTAGTTTTCAGGCGGTGAGAATTTTTATTAATCAAGAGCTTGAGCAGATTGAGCTTTTTTTAGATGGTAGCGTGGAGTTACTTGCAGCCGGTGGTCGTTTGGCAGTGATTAGCTTTCATTCTCTTGAGGATAGAATTGTTAAGCGGTTTATTCGTCATCAGGTGCAGGGTGATCGTTTGCCGGCCTCAGTGCCTGTAAAAGATGAAGCGTTGAATAAGCGTATGAAAATGATTGTAAAGGCCGCTAAAGCAGATGAAAAAGAGTTACAAGAAAATATTCGAGCGAGAAGCGCTATTTTACGAGTAGCAGAAAAGTTGTAAAGGGTTCCAGTAAGTAACAAGAGTGACGTTTTTAATTGTCGAATCTGGGGGGATTCAATTAGTAATGTCAATAATTAATCGATCAAAGTCCTATCTTCAGGTGATTGCTATTTTGCTGGTGTTAGTCACTGTGACAGCCTTAGCTGTGGTTTACAGTAGTTTTAACACTCGCCAACTATTTATTCAGCTGCAGGCGCTTCAGGCGAAAGCCGCTGCACAGCAGGTCACTCAGGGTCGCTTGTTACTTGAAAGCAGCGCTTGGTCGTCTTTATCATCTATTGAGAATACTGCGCGTAATCAGCTGTCGATGCGTGAGCCTTCTGCTCAGCAATTAGTTGTGGCTACTATTGATGCTAGGACTGCTCACTGATGGCGTATAAAAATCGCCTTGATAAATGGTCATGGCGGGTCTACCCCTTATGGTTGATATTACTCATTGCTTTATTCGCGATTATTTTTCGTCTTGCTCAGCTTCAGTTATTTGATACCGAAAACGGCCGAATTTTTTTACAGCAACAAGGCGATGCTCGGGTTGTTCGTAACGAGCGGATACCAGTAAGTCGCGCAGAGATAGTCGATAGAAATGGTTATCTTTTAGCTGTTAGTTCGCCAGTGAAGACCGTGTGGGCTAATCCAAGATTGATTGATCGCGACAATTTAGCCTTAACTGAGTTGGCAAACTTACTGAGCTTGCCGGTAGCTGAAGTCGAGAAAAAATTATCATCGAAAGGTTCTTTTGTTTATCTTCGAAGACAAATGGACCCACAGCAAGCTGAGCTTGTTGCTGAAAAAAAATACCCCGGCATATTTTTAAAAACGGAATATAAGCGGTTTTATCCTGCCGGTGAGGTGGTTTCACATCTAGTTGGCTTCACTGATATTGATGAGCGAGGCCAAGAGGGTATTGAGCTGTCTTATGATGAGGTGCTGCGGTCACGGTCAGGCTTAAAGCAGGTCATGCGCAATGCTCGCCATGAAAATATTAAAAATATTAAACAGTTATCGCCAGCGTCTGAAGGCCAAAAGATCACGTTGTCGATCGATATGCGTCTGCAATATGTTGCTTATCGTGAATTAAAGTCTGCGGTTGCTGATCATCAGGCGTCATCTGGATCAATTGTTATTTTAGATACTCAAACAGGTGAGGTTCTAGCCTTAGCTAATCAACCGTCGTATAACGCCAACGATCGAAAGCAATTTATTCCTGAGCACATGCGTAACCGCGGCATTATTGATTTATACGAGCCGGGTTCAGTGGTCAAGCCTTTTACTATTATGGCTGCGCTTGAATCAGGTGATTATGATCTTGCTTCTAGAATCGATACCTCCCCAGGCAAGCTCTATATTAATAATAAATTAGTGTCTGATGAAAAGGATTACGGTGAAATTGATCTTGCGGCTATCCTAGCAAAGTCGAGTAATGTCGGAACCAGTAAAATAGCCATCGGCCTGGGTGATGATCAATTACTAAATCTGTTCGCCAAGTTAGGCTTGGGTGAGCATAGCGCTAGTGGGTTTCCTGGTGAGCAATCGGGTTATTTACCTCGTTATAAGGATGACGCCTTATTTAAGGCGACGCTTTCCTTTGGTCATGGTTTAACAGTGAACAGCGTTCAACTGGCGAGAGCTTATGCCGTGATTGCGAATCACGGTGTTAAACAGCCAATTAGTTTACTTCGCTTAGCTGATCATCGTGATATGTCAGAAACTCATAACATCGATGTTGTTTCTCCTGCAACGGCAGATGAAGTCTTACGGTTGATGCAGGGTGTCGCAGAAACAGGTGGCACAGGTATAAAAGCAGCGATTAAAGGCTACAGTGTTGCAGGAAAAACTGGCACTACCCACAAGGTAGGTGACCTAGGTTATGAAGGGAGTCGTTATCGTGCCAGCTTTGCGGGTATTGTGCCTGCTAGTTCACCACGTTTAGTAGCTGTTGTTACCATTGATGATCCTGTCGGTTATGAGTACTTTGGTGGCGATGTGGCAGCGCCAGTTTTTTCCCGCGTTATGGCTTCAGCGTTACGATTAATGAATATTCCGCCAGATAGGGCGGACCAGATGGGAGTGCCTCAGCTTAAAACCGCTTCCCAGCAGGCATATGAAAAATCGAAGGCTAGCATGAAGGTTGACGATTCTCGAGTTAAACATGGAAGCGTTTAATATGAGTCATCCTTCACATCTCGGAGGGGCTTACGAGTCTCGAGTAAAGGATTTATTAATTAGCTGCCAAGCTGCTGATAATGAATTCAATGTTAACGGGATTAATATTGATAACGCTTTAGTGACAGGCCTATCGACCAATAGTCAAGATGTAGAACCGGGTGATGTATTTATTGCGCTCAACGGTTTGAATACGAGAGGACATGATTTTATTGATCGGGCGATCGATAAAGGTGCTGTAGCTATCTTTGCAGATACAGATGGGATGTTTTCATTACGTTACCAGCTTAATAAGCAGGTATTCTTCATTCCTAATTTAGCGCTTCATTTAAGCCGAATGGCTAGCTGCTTTTATCGTGACCCAAGTCAGCAGTTATCTGTTGTGGGTATAACCGGCACTAATGGTAAGACCAGTTGCAGTCATTTTGTCGCAAGCTTAGCGAGCGGTATTGGGTATCAAGGAGCAGTGATAGGTACTTTGGGTTATGGCCTTTATCCGCATTCATCTGAGCGTCCGCTCGTTGAAACTGGCTTTACCACGCCAGATGCCGTTCAGTTGCAGTCCTGCCTAGCTGATTTGCAGACGAAAGCAGTTGATTTGGTCGCGCTTGAAGTGTCATCACATGCATTGAGCCAGTGTCGCGCAGATGCAGTAGCCTTTAATGTGGCGGTATTAACTAATTTATCCAGAGATCATCTTGATTTTCATCAAGATATGCTCAGTTATGCAAAAGCTAAGCGTAAGCTTTTTTCGTTTTCTTGCCTCGATGCGGCGATAATCAATATCGACGATGAATTTGGCTTAAGTATTAGTGAGCAGCGACCCAGTCATCTAGTGTGTTTAAGCTATTCGCTAAAAAATTCAGAGGCCGATATTTATGCCTTCCAAACAAAATATAAGGCTAATTCAATTGAAACCCGTGTTAAAACGCCTTATGGAGAGGGTAGCCTGCAGTTGCCCTTTGTTGGCCAATTTAATTTAAGTAATGCCTTGGCAGCCCTAGGTGCCTTGTTGGTTTCTGACTATCCATTAAAGGATTTATTGCGCGCGTTTTCAACTGTGCCGATGATACCTGGTCGCATGGAAGTGGTTTCCTATTCTGGATTGGTGCCTGATAAGGAGCAGCCCTTAGTCGTTGTCGATTATGCACATACGCCAGAGGCATTAGAGTTGGCTTTGACGACTCTCAGAGATCACTCTACTGGCCATGTTTGGTGTGTGTTTGGCTGTGGCGGTGATCGTGACCATGGTAAGCGGGCAACGATGGGTCGAATTGCCCATCAGTTGGCAGATCAGATTATTGTCACTTCAGATAATCCTCGCAATGAATTAGCTGAACAAATTATTGATGACATTCTCTTGGGTATTGAGGATATGCAAGGGGTTTTTGTTGAGCAAGACCGAAGCGCGGCAATCGCATTTGCCGTTCAGCATGCAACTCAAAATGACGTCATCTTAATTGCTGGAAAAGGCCATGAGCAGTTTCAGCTTATTAATAATGAAAAAATTCCCTTCAGCGATGTAGCTGTAGCCCAAAGCTTTTTAGAGTTGAGGGCGTCGTTATGTTGAGGGTCATAGACCTACAGACTATGGCAGACGCGACCAATGGTCAGTTGTTAGGGAATAATAGTCAGATCAATAATATTACTATCGACAGTCGAGACGTGGGTCTTGGTGATATGTTCGTGGCCGTTAAGGGTGAGCATGACGATGGTCATAGTTTTGTCGGTATGGCGGCTCAAAAAGGTGCCATTGCTGCGTTAGTTGAACGACAGCAGGCGGTCAGTATTCCCCAATTGATTGTTCAAGATACGCGTCAAGCTCTCGCTGATATTGCTAAGCTTAATCGGCAGATGTTCAAAGGTAAGGTCTTAGCGGTTACTGGAAGCTCAGGAAAGACTACATGTAAAAATATGTTATCGGGCATCTTATCGACTGCGGGGAATGTTTGTGCAACAAAAGGTAACTTTAATAATGAAATCGGCTTGCCGTTAACTGTTCAGGCAATCAATGATAGCCATGAGTTTGCCGTTTTAGAGATGGGCGCAGCGAAAGCGGGTGATATTGCTTTTTTAGCTGATATAGCGCAACCGTCAACGACTGCAGTGACGAATATAGGTGCCGCTCATATCGAGGGTTTTGGTAGTCTTGAAGAAACAGCATCGACTAAGGGCGCCATCTATGATGCATTGCCTGATGAAGGTTGGGCTGTCGTTAACCTAGATGATGATTTTTCTAATTTTTTTGTTCGGCGGCTAAAGGCCCAGCAAGACAATGGCCGACTTTTAAGTTGCTCAATGCGTTCGGCTGAAGCTAATTTTTTTGCCAGTGATATTCGACAAGGTGAGAGTGGATTAACTTTTACGATGAATATTAATACTGCTGCAGAACAGCAAGCTATTCCAATAGCGCTGAACTTTTTAGGCCAGCACAATATTTATAATGCCTTACTGGCTGTAGCTATGGCTAAGACGCTTGATATTACGAATGATCAGGTTACTCAGGGCCTGTCAATGGCTTACCCAGAGCGTGGTCGTTTGTCTCTGTGTCAATCAGCGAACAATCTAACCCTAATTGATGATAGCTATAATGCCAATCCTGCGTCGATGGAGGCGGCTATAGACGTGTTGACTGCTCTTTCTAAAAGGTTGAAAAAGTCAGCAATTTTGGTAGTGGGTGATATGGCGGAATTGGGTGTCGAGTCGATTGAGTTTCATCGTCATATTGGCCGTTACGCGGCAAAACAGGGTATTCAGCGTCTTTGCGCTGTTGGGGAGTACGCAGGAACTATTGTGTCTAGCTATGACCAACAACAAGGGTCAGATTCGCTACAGTTTAGCTCAAAGCAGGCGCTGGCAAAATATTTGTTATCAGATATTTGTGGGGATTCTCTAGTGCTGGTAAAGGGTTCAAGAAGCGCAGCAATGAATGAGGTTGTTGATTTATTAGCAGTGGATAAAGAGGATAATTTTGAGGGAGTTAATGCATGTTGATTTTGTTGGCCGAGTATTTACAACAATACATCAGCGCTTTTGCCGTATTTCAGTACTTAACTTTGCGTGGCATTTTAAGTGTTATGACCGCATTGCTAATTTCATTATTAATTGGACCATGGGTGATTCGAAAATTAAATTATCATCAAGTCGGTCAATCGATAAGAGATGATGGTCCGCAAACGCATTTAGTAAAAGCTGGTACCCCAACAATGGGCGGCGTTTTAATTCTATTAAGTATTTTTATTAGTACTCTTTTATGGTCCGACTTAAGTAATCGTTATGTCATGGCTATTTTATTTATTACCCTTTCTTTTGGTTTGATTGGTTGGGTTGATGATTATCGTAAGGTCATTGAAAAAAATTCGACAGGTCTAGCGGCAAGGTGGAAAATATTTTGGCAGCTAACCTTTGCGTTACTCGTTATGACTGCCTTGTATATGTCGACCACAAGTCAAGCGGAAACACAATTAATAGCGCCTTTTTTTAAAAACTTCGTGCTTGATTTAGGTGGCTTTTATATTATTTTTGGTTGCCTGGTGATTATTGGTTCGTCTAATGCGGTTAATTTGACTGATGGTTTAGATGGTCTGGCGATATTGCCTACGGTGTTAGTAGGTGCTGCGCTTGGAGCTATTGCTTACTTGGCGGGCCATATTGAATTCGCTGCATATCTGCATATGCCTTATATCGCTGGTGCTGGTGAGTTGGTGATATTTTGTGGAGCTCTTGGCGGTGCTGGCTTAGGCTTCCTGTGGTTTAACACTTATCCGGCCCAAATATTTATGGGTGATGTAGGAGCTTTAGCCTTAGGCGCTGCATTGGGTTTAATCGCGATTATTACTCGTCATGAAATCGTCTTTTTTATTATGGCGGGCATTTTTGTTGCAGAAACGCTATCTGTTATTGTCCAGGTTTCATCGTATAAATTGACTGGTAAGCGTGTTTTTATGATGGCACCTTTACATCATCATTACGAGTTGAAAGGCTGGCCAGAACCAAGAATTATTGTACGATTTTGGATAATTACTGTGATGTTGGTTTTATTCGGTTTAGCGACGTTGAAATTACGGTAAGACTTTCTGATGCATTGACTGTAAGCAGTCTATGCAAGTTAGGATAAGCGATGAATTTAGAGCGGCAAGAAAAAAAACGCGTAGTGATTGGAGTCGGTCAGACTGGACAATCTTGCATGCGTTTTTTTTCTCGTTATGATCTATCTTTTAGCGTGTTTGATACGCGAGAAAATCCTGAAGGTAATAGCCATCTATTACAAGAGTATTCGAATATTGAGTTTCGATTTGGTGCTGCCAAGGTTGCAATGCTTGATGAAGCTGATCAGTTAGTGTTAAGCCCTGGTGTCGATTTATCTGACCCAATATTCAGAGATATAGATCTATCTAGCAAAGAGTTAACTAATGATATTGCTATTTTTTCCGATGTTGCAACGGCGCCTAAGGTATTAATCACAGGCTCCAATGCAAAGAGTACCGTGACGACATTAGTTGGGAAAATGGCTGAGAGTGCTGGTCTGAGAGTGGCTGTTGGCGGTAATTTAGGTAAGCCTGCTTTAGATTTATTAGATGATGAAAGTGAAGCGTATATATTAGAGCTATCAAGCTTCCAGCTAGAGTACTGCTCTAATTTAGGTGCAAAAGTCGCCGCTATTTTAAATATTTCAAACGATCATTTAGATCGTCATCTCAGCATGGATAATTATCAGAGCATAAAGCAGAGGATTTACCAGGGCGCAGAATCTATCATTTTTAATCGTCATGATCCCTTAACTAGGCCCTTGGACTCATCGTCGTCAACTAGCCTTAAAAGTTTTGGTATTGATCAACCTAAAGCAGGTCATTACGGAATAGTAGAGATTGAGGGAAAGCAGTTTATCAGTCGAGGTCTAGATTTGCTGTTGGCAGTTGAAGAAATACCTCTGCAAGGCGAACATAATTTGATGAATTTTGTGGCAGCGATAGCGATTGGTGATGTGGCTAAGATCCCTGTGGATGCCATGGTGTCAGCTATTAAAGGGTTTGACGGATTGCCTCATCGTTGCGAAAGAGTGGCTGTCATTGCGGGCGTCACCTACTACAACGATTCCAAAGCGACTAATGAGGGAGCAACGTTATCAGCTGTTCGTAGCATGTCAAAAATAACGGATGGTGAGGTAGTCGTTATATTAGGTGGACGAGCGAAGCAGAATGATTTTTCTTCATTATTTACCCAGCTCCAAGGTATTCGTTATAAGTTGATTGTTATCGGCGAGTCAGCTGAGCTGATTAAGCGTTTTGTGCCCGCAGATATTTTTATGATCAGTGCCGAGACTTTACCCTTAGCGGTTGAGCAGGCTCAAATGATCAGTTTCGCCGGAGATATAGTCCTGTTATCACCCGCTTGCGCTAGCTTTGATATGTTTGAAAGCTTTGAGCAGCGAGGTGAAGTATTTAAGCAGTCAGTTTTGAGTTTAACGAGTGACATTAGTGATGAGGTGAATCATTGATGCTTACTTTAGGTGATAAGAAGTTGAATAGTCAGCCAGATTTCATTTTGTTACTAAGCACTTTTACTTTGCTTGCAATAGGCTTGGTGATGATTAGTTCTGCTTCAATGGATTACGCTAGTCAGCGCTATGGCGATCCTTTTTATCATACTCGTAGACATGCTATATATTTAATCATTGCACTAATAGCAGGATTTATTGCCTCAAAAGTTTCTGTTGAGTTATGGCAGCGAAGTGATAAGTACTTATTGCTTCTAAGCTTCATTATTTTGACATTGATTATTATCCCAGGAGTGGGGGTAACCGCTAATAATGCGACTCGCTGGTTGGCGATTGGACCTTTAACACTGCAAGGTTCTGAAATGGCGAAGCTTGGTGTAATTGTTTATTTGGGTAGTTATCTCGTTAGACAAAATGATTTGGTTAGAAGTAAATGGAGTGGTTTCCTAAATCCGATGGCCATTATGATGACGATGGTCGTTTTATTAATAAAAGAGCCAGATTTTGGAGCGGTGGTTGTTTTAATGAGCGCGGCTTTAGGTATGTTGTTTCTAGGTGGGGTGCGATTATGGCAGTTCATTATTACCTTGGTTGGCGTCGGTGGTCTATGCGTGGTACTGGTTATGTCATCACAGTATAGAATGCAGAGACTGTATTCTTATTTAGACCCATGGTCTGATCAGTTTGGCGATGGGTATCAATTAACACAAGCTTTAATCGCTTTTGGTAGAGGTGAATGGTTTGGGCTGGGTTTAGGCGACAGTATACAAAAATTATTTTATTTGCCCGAGGCTCACACGGATTTTATTTTTGCGATTCTAGCTGAGGAGTTGGGATTTATTGGTTGTTTGTTGGTGTTGAGCATTTATGTTCTGTTAATTGGGCGAATTTTATTTATTGCTAGAAAAGCCGAGTCGATGAGTCAATCGTTTAGTGCTTATGTCGCTTACGGTGTTTCGATTGTTTTTTCTGCGCAGCTTTTTATTAATGTGGGTGTCAATATTGGGTTGCTACCGACTAAGGGGTTAACCTTGCCGTTTCTAAGCTATGGTGGGAGTAGTTTGTTGGTGAGTTGTGTATTAATCGGTTTAGTCTTACGCATTCATCAAGAATTAACAGCAGAGCAAGGTAGTTTGAGAGTTAAAAAGTATGGCACTAAAAGCTATCGTAGTTTGGTAGGAAACAATTACTCTGAGGTGAAAGGATTTTCAAGATTAAATCCTGCGCAAAGAAAAGGAGTGGCTATCAATGTTTAGTGGGCGCTCAAGCACTAATAAAAATAAAACCATTGTCATCGCTGCTGGCGGTACTGGCGGTCACGTTTTTCCAGCATTAGCGATTGCACAGCAGCTGATTAAAAACGGTTTTAAGGTGATATGGCTGGGCACTGCAGAGGGAATTGAGTCTTCTGTTGCGCCGGATAACGACATCCCGTTACATACCTTACAAGTTGTTGGTATTCGCGGTAAATCTTTCTTTCAGAAGGCGACAGCGCCTTTATTAATGGCTCGAGGAATTTATCACGCTTTGTTATTACTTCGAAAGCATAGGCCTTGTTGTGTGCTAGGGATGGGTGGGTTTGCATCAGGAGCTGGGGGCACGGCTGCATTTTTAATGTCCATCCCCTTAGTTATACAAGAGCAAAATGCCATAGCGGGTACGACTAACCGGATATTGGCACGCTTTGCGATTAAGATATTCACTGGTTTCCCAAATGTTTTTGCTGGTCATAAAGCGGCAAGTTACTCAGGTAATCCTTTGCGGGCGTCTTTTTATCAGCAGCTGCTTAGCAATGAGAGTGCTAGCAAGGATGAGGGATCAGAATCAACGCCGATTAATATTTTAGTCTTAGGCGGTAGTCTAGGCGCGCAGAGCTTGAATCAGGTGGTGCCATCTGCATTGGCAACATTGGGCATAAAAACTGATTTTTCTGTTAGGCATCAGGTTGGGAAAAAAGATTTCGCTATGGTTGTCGAGACCTATCAGTCAAGTCATATTGACGCGAGAGTAGATGCATTTATTGATGATATATATCAGGCTTATGATAAAGCAGATCTAGTTATTGCAAGGGCAGGCGCATTAACCGTCAGTGAAATTGCTGCCGTAGGCGTGGCCTGTGTGCTCATACCTTATCCCTACGCCACTGATGACCATCAACGCGCGAATGCAGAATGGCTAGTTAAAACAGGTGGTGCAATTTGTATCGATGATGCTGAATTTACTGTTGCTAAGGCTAGCGCTGTGATTGGTGAATTACTAACTAATCGAGGTGAGTTAATGGCTAGAGGTAATAAGGTAAGTAGCATGGCGATGCCTAACGCGACCGATATTATTGCGGATGCTTGTTTGGGGTATGCCTATGCCTAATTCACCAGTATTTATTCCAGAAATGCGAAGAATCAAAGTGATTCATTTTATCGGTATTGGCGGTGCGGGCATGTGTGGCATTGCCGAGGTCTTGCTTAATCAGGGTTATCAGGTCAGCGGTTCAGATATCCAACAAACGCAAAATACAAAGCGATTGTCGGAGCTAGGTGCAACCGTTTTCATTGGCCACTCAAATGACAATATTAAAAATGCCAATGTGGTAGTTATCTCTACGGCAATAAACAGAGATAACAGTGAATTACTTGCTGCTCAGCGAGCGCAATTACCCATTGTGCCAAGAGCTGAGATGCTAGCTGAGTTAATGCGCTATCGTCATGGTATTGCAGTAGCCGGTACTCACGGAAAAACCACGACAACAAGTTTACTGGCATCGATATTTGCTCGGGCAAATTTGGCACCAACATTTATAATTGGCGGCTTGTTAAATAGCGCAAATGCCAATGCGCAGTTGGGCAATGGTCGTTACTTAATTGCCGAGGCAGATGAAAGCGATGCTTCATTCTTGCATCTTCAGCCAATGGTTGCCGTGATTACCAATATTGATGCCGACCATATGGAAAATTACGCTGGTGATTTTTCTAAATTGAAATCCACATTTGTTGATTTTATTCATAATCTTCCTTTTTATGGTTTAGCAGTTGTATGCATCGACGACAAGCATATATCAAGCTTAATGGCTGATTTCCATCGACCTGTGATTACTTATGGATTTGACCAATCGGCTGATTACCGTTTAAGCGAGTACAAGAGTCAAGGATTAAAAACTCAATTTTTACTGAGTCATGATGAAGCTAAAGGTCCAGTGCAGATTTGTCTTAATAGCGCAGGTATGCATAACGCATTAAACGCAGCCGCTGCTTTCGTTGTAGCCAAAGACGAGGGAGTTGAGACGGCCATTATTTTAAATGCTCTAGAGAATTTCAACGGTGTCGCCAGGCGGTTTCAAGTAACTAGTAATTTAACATTGAATGGCCAAGCGATTACTTTAGTCGATGATTATGGCCATCATCCAACAGAAGTAGAGGCTACGATTAAAGCTGCGCGTGAGAGTTGGCCGGATCAGCGATTGATTATGGTTTATCAGCCGCATCGCTATTCAAGAACGCATGATCTATATGAAGATTTTGTTCGAGTTCTATCTAAAGTTGATAGTCTATTTTTATTGGATGTTTATTCGGCTGGTGAGGATGCTATTGCGGGCGCTGATAGTAAAAGTTTAGCTATGAGTATTCGCCAAAGAGGTGAGCTTGACCCCGTGCACATTGCACAAAACGACGACTTATATTTATTGCTAAAAAGTACGATGGAGTCAGGCGATATTCTAATCACTCAAGGTGCGGGTGATATCAGTAAAGTGTCTGTCGATATTGTCAGACGCAGTGCTAGTAACGATAAGGTTTAGAGAATCATTTAGATGACAAAAAATGAATTAATCATTGACGATAAAAAGCTAGACGGGCTGAAGAGCTTAGGGCCTATTGCGGTTTTAATGGGGGGGTATGCCTCAGAGCGTGAGATCTCATTAGAAAGTGGTCAAGCGGTCTATGATAGTTTGCTGGAAATGGGTTTTAATGTTGTGAAGATTGATACCGCGAGTCATGCGATTGCAAGTTTACAAGCTATTAAGCCGGTGTTTGCTTTTATTGCGTTGCATGGTCGGGGTGGTGAGGATGGCACTATACAAGCGGTGCTTGAAAGTTTATCGATACCGTACACAGGTTCAGCTGTGCTGGGATCAGCATTAGCAATGGATAAGGTCCGCACAAAAAATGTATGGCAAGGTCTTTCATTACCAACGCCCAAGTATCTTAGATTAACCGAACACAGTGATTTGCTTGAGGTGCTGGATTACTTGGGTGGAACAGCATTTGTTAAGCCGGCTGAAGAGGGCTCAAGTATTGGTATGTCAATGGCCTCATCGGCTGAAGAGTTACAGCAGGCCTACCTTAGTGCTGCAAGTTTTGGGGTTAATGTTCTCGCCGAAAAATTAGTCGTTGGGCCAGAATATACCGTGGCAATTTTAGAAGGTCATATTCTGCCATCTATTCAGATAAAAACTACCCGTGAATTTTATAATTTTGAAGCTAAATATAATGATGATGATACTGGTTTTTTAGTGCCGAGTGGATTAAATGATGAGGATGAGATTCGCCTTCAGAGCTTGGCTCGAAAAGCTTTTGACAGTCTCGATTGTAGGCATTGGGGTAGGGTTGACTTTATGCAAGATCATCTGACCGGAGATTTTTACTTACTTGAAGTGAATACTGTGCCTGGGCTTACTTCGCACAGTCTTGTTCCAATGGCGGCAAAGGCGGCGGGGATTGATTTTAATCATTTAATAAAAATAATTATCGACCTTTCTTATGGGGATGATAAATGAAAGTCAGAAGAAAAATATTCTTAGGGAATCGTAGTCGTAAAGGTGCTGTTAGTCGAGTCGGCGCTGTGCCGAAACAGACGGCTATTGAAAGAAGTCAAAGTCAACAACATGCCATGCATAATATTTTTGCATTAGGCATTTTGTTATTATTCTTGGCTGGTTTTTTATCAGTATTTAACTTCATGGCAGAGATGCCAACTGGCGAAATTTTTATTTCGGGACAAACTGGTTCAAATCTGGATGCTGGTCGACAAGGAGCTTCTGAAAATGAGTTGCTATCTTTGGTTGAGAAAGATATTAGCAAAGGTTTTTGGAGGCTTAATTTAGAGAATATCAAAGAGGCATTGGAAACGCATACTTGGGTAAGGAGGGCTGAGGTTAGAAGGGAATGGCCAAATCGATTGTTTATTGGTGTTGATGAGTATGTGCCAGTAGCACGGTGGAATGATTATTATTTATTGACCACAACCGGTGACTTAGTTATGCCAAAATCTATTGTGTTGTTTAATTATTTGCCGATGCTAATAGACCAGCACGGGGCAGCTCAGAATGATTTTTCTGGAGCTGAGCAGATAAAAGACATGATCGCCTGGTTCAATTTTTTTCAGCAACCTTTAATTGCACAAGGTTTGAATATCACCGAGCAAACTCGAACAGCTCAAGGTGAAATAACTTTAGTTATTAATGATGCCATAAGGTTAGTGTTAGGTGCTGAAGATATTAAGGTTCGTTTTCGGCGGTTACTGGCGTTGCTCGATACGCCTTTTAAGGAAAAGTTAGCTGTTATTAATAATATTGATTTACGTTATGCAAATGGTATTGCTGTTAAAGAAGGTCGATCGATTCCTCAATCATTAATGTATATCGGCCAAGTGAAACATCACTAATCTCATTTTTGAGGTTTTATATTAATAATTGGAGAGCAAAAATGTCTAACCCTACTGCAAGAAAAATCATAGTTGGCTTGGATATCGGCACATCGAAAGTAGTAGCGATTGTCGGCGAAGAAAATGAAGAGGGTGAAATTGAAATCATTGGTTTAGGAACTAACCCTTCAAAAGGACTTAAAAAAGGTGTTGTTGTTAATATTGAGTCAACAGTTCAGTCAATTCAGCGAGCAGTTGAGCAAGCTGAATTGATGGCGGGCTGCCAGATTTTTTCTGTCTATGCAGGAATTGCTGGTAGTCATATACGGAGTTTAAATTCACACGGTATTGTAGCTATTCGCGAGCGTGAAGTTATGCGGGTTGATGTCGATGGGGTGATTGATGCTGCACGAGCAGTAGCTATTCCCGCGGATCAAAAAATCCTTCATGTGTTGCCGCAAGATTATCTAATTGATACGCAGGAAGGGGTTAAAGAGCCATTGGGTATGTCTGGTGTTCGGTTAGAAGCCAAAGTCCATTTAGTTACCTGCGCAGTAAATGCAGCACAAAATATTGAAAAATGTATCGAGCGCTGCGGCTTGCATGTCGAGAATATTATTCTTGAGCAGTTGGCTTCAAGTTATTCAGTGTTAACAGATGATGAGCGTGAACTCGGTGTTTGCTTGATTGATATTGGAGGAGGCACAACTGACATAGCGGTATTTACCGCGGGGGCTATTCGTCATACCGCAAATATCCCAATTGCGGGAGATCAAGTTACTAATGATATTGCTATGGCATTACGCACGCCGACACAATATGCCGAAGATATAAAGATTCGATATGCATGTGCGCTTACGCAGTTTGTTGCTGATCTTGATGAAACAATAAAAGTCCCTAGCGTTGGTGATAGGCCACCCAGAGATTTATCACGACAGTCCTTGGCTGAGATTGTAGAGCAACGTTATGTCGAATTGCTTGGCTTGGTTCAGGCTGAGCTGCGTCGAAGTGGTTACGAAGATTTGATAGCCGCCGGTATTGTTTTAACTGGCGGTTCTTCAAAAATGAAAGGTATGGTTGAGCTAACCGAAGAGATCTTTCATGTGCCAGTAAGGCTAGGTTCTCCGGTTGGTATTACCGGTCTTAAAGATGTGGCTGAAAATCCTATTCATGCCACTGGGGTAGGTTTGTTGCACTATGGTTTTAAACAGCTCAATGAGTTGCAAAGTATAGGTTCATCAGGTCAGGTAAACAATTTATTAGCGAAAGTAAAATTTTGGTTTAAAAATAATTTTTAATCTAATTTGATTTTTAAAGTTATAAAGTTCCTGAGGGGGAAATATTATGTTCGAACTAGTTGATAGCTTGTCACAAAATGCAGTAATAAAAGTTGTTGGTGTTGGCGGCGGTGGCGGTAATGCGGTTAAGCACATGATCAATAATAATATTGATGGTGTGGAATTTATCTGTGCCAATACCGACTCGCAAGCGTTAGCCGATATGGCTGCTAACACCGTCCTTCAGTTGGGGAGTGCGATTACAAAAGGACTGGGTGCAGGTGCTAATCCCGATGTCGGGCGTCAAGCCGCACTTGAAGATCGAGATCGCATTGCTGAAATTATTGGTGGTGCAGATATGGTCTTCATCACTGCTGGTATGGGTGGCGGAACAGGAACCGGTGGCGCACCTATTATTGCCGAAGTGGCAAGAGAGATGGGTATTTTAACCGTTGCCGTGGTGACTCGACCGTTTAAGTTTGAAGGGAAGAAGCGTCTAGAACATGCAGAAGCCGGTATTCGTGAGTTGCAACAGCATGTTGATTCACTAATAACTATTCCAAATGAGAAGCTGTTGGCAGTCATGGGTAAAAATACAAGCCTACTCGATGCTTTTAAATCTGCTAATGATGTATTATTGGGTGCTGTACAAGGAATAGCCGATTTAATTATCCGCCCTGGCATGATCAATGTGGATTTTGCCGATGTTCGAACAGTGATGTCAGAAATGGGTATGGCGATGATGGGAACAGGGATTTCTCGTGGTGAGGCAAGAGCCCGTGAGGCAGCAGAAGCGGCTATTCGAAGCCCGTTATTAGAGGATGTAAACCTTCAGGGCGCGCGCGGTATTTTAGTAAATATTACCGCTGGCATGGACCTTTCTCTGGGTGAGTTTGCCGAAGTAGGCGATACTGTCGAGGGTTTTGCCTCAGATAACGCGACAGTCGTGGTCGGAACTGTAATTGACCCAGAAATGACCGATGAATTGAAAGTGACGGTTGTTGCTACAGGCTTGGGTGAGGCGGCGGCGGCGGGTCGTTTAAAGCCAGTCGATATGCGCTCTAGGGCCGTGACTCGAGGGTCTCAGATCAATTATGACACACCGACGGCGTTTAGAAATGAGGCGAAAAAAGTCGAAACTACCCCGGTGACGCGAGCTATAGAGCCGGCAGGAGTATTGGCAGAAGACTCGAAGAAAGATGGTAAATCGGTTGAAAATTCAGCAGCGAAGGATTTGGATTTGCTGGATATTCCAGCTTTTTTGCGCCGCCAAGCTAATTAGTTGCTCTTTAATGATGGTTTAACTGATTTTTAGGGCGCACCTGTGGCAGGCAAATCATTATTTGTTGGCTAGCAAATACTGATAAGTTCTGATAGAGTCCGCGCCCAAAATCGAGAAATATTCGCGATTGGCTGAAGAATAAACGGTAGAGTTTATATCGGCAATTCTTCGACGGCTAATAACGATCGAATAATCAGGTGAGCCATGATACAACAAAGAACATTGAGGAATAGCATTCGTGCGACTGGTGTTGGCCTGCATTCAGGAAAGAAAGTTTACCTGACACTGCGCCCAGCAGCGGTAAATACCGGTATTGTTTTTCGTCGTGTTGATTTAGATCCTGTGGTTGAAATACCCGCGACAGCTGAAAATGTTGGTGACACAACTTTATCTACCACCCTCGTCAAAGACGGCGTACGTATTTCCACTGTTGAACATCTGCTTTCAGCAATGGCCGGCTTGGGTATCGACAACGCCTATGTTGAAATGAGCGCGGCTGAAGTACCTATTATGGATGGTAGTGCTGGTCCTTTTGTTTTCTTACTGCAATCAGCGGGTATCGAAGAGCAGTCAGTCGCTAAAAAGTTTATTCGTATTAAGCGAGAAATTAGGGTTGAAGAGGATGATAAATTTGCCAGTTTTCTTCCCCGCAACGGCTTTAAAGTAACCTTCACTATCGATTTTGATCATCCAGTCTTCCGTGGTCGCCCAGCATGTGCAGAAGTGGATTTTTGTTCTACTTCATTTGTCAGAGAAGTGAGTCGAGCTAGGACTTTTGGTTTTATGCATGAAATGGAGCATTTGCGCTCCAAAGGCCTTGCTAGAGGTGGCAGCGTTGATAATGCTATCGTGGTAGATGACTACCGTATCTTAAATGAAGATGGATTGCGCTACGAAGATGAGTTCGTTCGCCATAAGGTCTTAGACGCGATTGGTGATCTTTACTTACTTGGTAATAGCTTAATTGGTGAATTTAGAGCCCATAAATCGGGGCATGCTCTGAATAATAAATTACTAAGGGCCTTAATGGCGCAACAAGACGCTTGGGAAGTCGTCACATTTGAAGATACAAAAAAATCACCGATAACTTTTGCCTCTCCGGTTATAGCGGTCTGATAGCTCGCAAATCATACGCTATACCATCTAATAAAGTATCATAAAATCATAGAGATAGTTATCCTTTCTAGCGTACTCAAAATATCCTTTTTGATGGAAAAGTTATATTTCTTGCCCAAAGCAATAAAAATTCTTTGCAAAGAGATAAAATTCTGTTATTTTTCTAAAATGATAACTGGTTAAAATTTAACCGCCCTGTTTTTTTTCTGAGATGCTCAATGAAGTTAATTTTTTTGCCCGGTGCTGCGGCTGAATCAACGACCTTAGATAGTGCTAAGTTCGCCCACAAGGCGATATGCCTAATGGCGTTGGTGTTGCCTTTTATTGCAGGTGCCGGCTTCGTCTGGCTTTTAAGCGTCTCAGAGCGCAGTGAGCTTGGCCAGCAGATGTTATCGCAATGGCGGGCACAATTAAGCCAGCAAGAATCACTGGTTAATCAAGCTCAAACTCAGATAATTGATGAGCTTTCAGGCATCACTCTTCAAGTCGCCGAGTTAGAAGCCCGGATGATACGGTTAGATGCGCTAGGCGAGCAAATTGCCACTAAGGCTCAATTAGATGATGGAGAATTTGATTTTAGTTTACGGCCAGCCTTGGGCGGCCCGAAAGTTGAAGCGGTTAATCACGATTTAATAGCTATCAACAATGATTTGCCGTTAACAAAACTGCTGGCACAGTTGAATTCTCACGTTGAAAAAAGTGAGCAAGAATTGACCTTGCTATACAAAAAATTGGCAGCTAAAGAGTTGCGTCTTGAAGCTTTTGTTGCAGGTAAACCGATTACAAAAGGTTGGATGTCATCATCCTATGGCTATCGGATTGACCCCTTTAGCGGACATAAAGCCTGGCATGATGGCGTTGACTTTGCTGGGGCAGAAGGTTCTGATGTGATTGCGGTTGCGAGCGGTATTGTTACTGACGCGAGCTCTCGCTCAGGCTTTGGCAATATGGTCGAATTAAACCACGGCAACGGTTATGTGACGCGCTATGCGCACAATCATTCGTTGACAGTCGAAGTGGGTGATATTGTTGAAAAAGGCCAGGTCATAGCCTTAATGGGTAGTAGTGGGCGTTCGACGGGACCCCATGTCCATTTTGAGGTGCTTCGAAACGGAAAATCGGTCAATCCTGAGCGGTATATTTACCGTGCCAGCCTGTAGTCACCTCTGGTACTAATAATTTAGTCTTCACGATCAGTTAATTCGCAAATTCAAACCATTCTTGTGTCTTATTTGCCTCTCTAGCACAGCCAAAACACGGTTTTTACGTGCTATGCTTCAATGCTTTGTTGCATCGTATTTTATCCATCAAGAATATTCTTATTGATGTGGAAGACGCATTCGATAGCCAGCTTAAAAAAATGTCGAGATGCAACGGTTAGCGGGTAATAAACAAGCAGAACAGATGAGACGATAGCGCCGTTATGATTGTTAAAACATTTAAAAAAATATTTGGTTCGCGTAATGATCGAGAACTGAAACGAATGTCGAAGACGGTGGCTAAAGTCAGCGCTCTAGAAGAGGAGTTTCGCGCTTTATCAGATGCTGAGTTATTAGCAAAAACGGCCGAGTTCAAGCTGGCAGTGTCAAACGGCAAAAGCATCGACAAATTAATCCCTGAAGCATTTGCTACCGTCAGAGAGGCTGGCGCTAGAAGCCTGGGTATGCGCCATTTTGATGTGCAGTTACTGGGAGGTATTGCACTTCATGAGGGGCGGATCGCAGAGATGCGGACCGGCGAGGGTAAAACTTTGGTGGCCACTTTGCCTGCTTACTTGAATGCTTTGGCCGGACAGGGCGTACATATTGTGACGGTTAATGATTATCTCGCCGAACGCGATGCTAATTGGATGCGTCCTTTGTATGAATTCCTTGGTTTGACGGTCGGTATTATCCAATCGGGTCAAATGGCCGAGGATAAGCGAGCGGCCTATGCAGCGGACATCACCTATGGCACCAATAATGAATTTGGTTTTGATTATCTTCGCGACAATACCGCCTTCAGTCTAGAAGACCGCGTCAGTCGCGGCACTTATTTTGCGATTGTCGATGAAGTTGATTCTATTTTAATTGACGAAGCTCGCACACCACTAATTATTTCTGGGCCAACAGAAGATAGCTCGGCTTTGTACAAGCGCATGAAAGCAATTGCTCCTCGTCTGCAAAGAGCCAGTGATCCGGAATCGACGATCGAACAAGATCCGCAGTTGGCAGATGATGGTCATTTTATAATTGATGAAAAGCAGCGCAGTGTCGATTTGACAGAGCTAGGGCATGAATTCGTCGAAGAAATATTGATCGAAGAGAAGTTGCTCGATGAGGGAGATAGCCTTTATTCAACGGGCAATTTGAATCTGCTACATCATGTGACAACTGCATTGCGAGCATTACATTTATTTCAGCGCAATGTTGAATACATTGTTCAAAACGATAACGTGGTTTTAATTGACGAACATACTGGTCGAACTATGTTGGGTCGACGATTATCTGATGGCCTACACCAGGCTTTAGAGGCAAAAGAAGGCGTTAACATTCAAGCTGAAAGTCAAACTTTGGCTTCAACGACATTCCAGAACTATTTTCGTCTTTATCAAAAGCTGGCCGGTATGACCGGTACAGCTGATACGGAAGCGCCTGAATTCCATCAAATCTATTCATTAGATGTCATTGTTATTCCAACCAATAAGCAAACCATCCGCCAAGATCTTAACGATCTGATTTTTATGTCAGTTGATGAAAAATACGCGGCAGTGGTCGATGATATTAAAGAAACGCTAGCCACGGGTGCGCCGATACTGGTAGGCACAGCGTCGATAGAAACCTCAGAACAGTTATCAAAGTTTTTGAATAAAGCAAAAATCGAACACAATGTTTTGAACGCAAAGTTTCATAAAAGTGAAGCTAAAATAATTGCTGAGGCCGGTCGTCCTGGTGCCTTAACGATTGCGACGAATATGGCAGGTCGTGGAACTGATATTGTCTTAGGTGGCAATCTAGAAGCTGAGTTGATAGCCCTGGATACCGATGATGAAAGTAAGATAGCCGCCCATAAAGAGGGTTGGCAATTGCGACAGAAGCAGGTGCTGGCGGCAGGCGGATTGCATATATTTGGCACTGAGCGGCATGAATCCAGACGCATAGATAATCAGTTGCGCGGCCGCTCGGGTCGTCAAGGTGATCCGGGTGTGACTCGGTTTTATTTATCTATGGATGATAGTCTGATGCGCATCTTTGCCTCAGACGGTGTGCGAAACTTCATGCAGCGCTTAGGTATGGAGCAGGGCGAAGCTATAGAACATAAAATGGTTTCGAATGCCATAGAAAAAGCCCAACGAAAAGTTGAAGGGCGAAATTTTGATATTCGTAAGCAGTTGCTTGAGTACGACGATGTCGCTAATGATCAGCGGCAAATTATCTACCAGCAAAGAAACGATATTTTATTAGCTGATGATATTAGCAATATGGTGAATACTATTCGACATGATGTTATTAACGATCATGTTGATGGTTTCATACCACCACAGAGCATCGAAGATCAGTGGGATGTCGAAGGGTTAATGTCTAGTTTGAAGTCTAGTTTTGATATTGATTTGCCTATCAAGCAGTGGTTAGATGACGATGATGAGCTTTACGAAGAAAGTCTGAGACAAAAGATTATACAGCAGTTAGCTGATAAGTATCATGATAAAGCGGCTCGATTTGGCGATGCAGCTAGACGGTTTGAAAAACAAATTATGCTGCAGATTCTCGATGGACTTTGGAAAGAGCATCTTGCCACCATGGATCATTTGCGACAGGGTATTGGCCTTCGTGGTTACGCTGGTCGAAACCCAAAGCAAGAGTACAAACGAGAGGCTTTTGAGCTATTTCAATCAATGTTACAAAACATGAAGTTTGAATTGATTCGCTTTCTTTCCTTGGTGCAGGTTCAAGCAGAAGATGATCCAGATATCATTGAAAAGCAGCGACGTGAAGCGCAAGCCAAAGAATCAATCACCGCCAAGCATGAGCAGGCACAGAGTTTGGCTAACGATGAGGCCGGTTCGGTTGAAGGACAAGTCACACAGCCAGTTCAGCGTCAGGGGCCTAAAGTGGGTCGCAATGAAAAGTGTCCCTGTGGTTCGGGTAAAAAGTATAAACAATGCTGCGGTAAAATCAGCTAAATATAGACCCATTAGTAACCAGATACAAAACTCTGTGTTCCATCAGTAAACGGGGTAATCCTCATGGTTTCAGCAAACCCTAAGATACACATCCTTCCCGTCGCAGGAGTTCGTTGGGGCGTTGCTTATGCCGGTATTAAATCTTCTGCTGAGTATCCTAGCAGTGACTTGGCGTTAATGGAGCTGGCAAGTGGCAGTCAATGTGCTGCTGTATTCACTCAGAATGCTTTTTGTGCGGCGCCCATTACGGTGGCGAAAAATAAGCTAGCAAGCATCGCAGAGCAGAAAAATTCCAGTGCTATTTATTTGTTAATCAATTCGGGAAATGCAAATGCAGGCACAGGGGATGAAGGTTGTCGTGCTGCGGAGCTCAGCTGTCAATTGGTCGCTGAAAGTATCAACTGTGATGCTCAGCAAGTACTGCCATTTTCAACAGGAGTGATAGGACAATCTTTGCAGGTAGAAAAAATTCAAGCGGTAAGTGATGCATTAAATGCTTCTTTGTCGACTGACAGTTGGCCCTTAGCGGCAGAGGCAATCATGACAACGGATACCGTTGCCAAGGGCTTTAGCCGAACGATGGGTATTGATGGTAAAAGTGTTACTGTTTCAGGTATCTGTAAAGGCGCTGGTATGATTCGTCCTAATATGGCCACAATGTTAGCGTATGTGGCTACTGATGCAGAGTTAGATTCGAAGGATTTACAGGAGTTGCTCGATCATGTTATCCAGTGTTCGTTTAACCGGATTACGGTCGATGGCGATACATCAACTAATGATGCCTGCGTTTTAGCTGCCACCGGTCAAGCGGGTATTAAACTTGATAACAAGCATGATGCATGGCATGAATTTAAGTCAATGCTCAGGCTATTGTTTGTTGATCTTGCCACCGCGATTATTCGTGATGCTGAAGGCGCTTCAAAGTTTATTACGATTGACGTTAAAGGGGGGCGTAGTTCTGCGGAATGTCTGCAAGTGGCTTATGCTGTGGCAGAGTCGCCTTTGGTTAAAACAGCCTTTTTTGCTAGCGATGCAAATTGGGGCCGTATTTTAGCCGCTGTCGGGCGCGCAGGAGTAGAGCACCTTGATGTCGACGCGATCGAAATTTATCTTGATCATTTGCTTATCTGTCAGCAAGGCGGTCAAGCCTCAACTTATGATGAGCAACAGGCCATGAAAATAATGGGTCAGCAGGATATTTCAGTGACCATTGATTTGCAGCGAGGCTCTGTCGATGAGCGTGTCTGGACCAGCGATTTATCCTTAGATTATGTGCATATTAATGCTGATTATCGAAGTTAGGGAATTTGCTTCATGATTCATGTTGCTGTTGGTTTGGTTCTTGATAACGACCGTGTTTTTGTCGCTCAAAGAGATCAAAATGCTCACCAAGGTGGCTTGTGGGAGTTTCCAGGTGGTAAGGTTGATGTTGGTGAGACAGTTGAAGCCGCCTTGTCTCGTGAGTTAAATGAAGAGTTAGGTATCTTTGTTGACTATGCGGAACCTGTTATGCAAATCAAACATGATTATACCGATAAAATTGTTCTGTTAGATGTCTGGCAGATTGCTCGTTATCGGGGTGAACCTAGTGGCTGTGAGGGTCAACCGGTCAAATGGTTAGCAATAAATGAATTGCTAGCAGAACAATTCCCAGCCGCCAATCAAGCGATTGTTGATTGGCTAGTTAGGCAATTCAGCTAATTAATTGATACCCTATGCAGTTATATCGCTGCATCTTAGTCGGTGCTATGCACCATCTTCACTGAATATATCTTCGTAACTGGGATTGCCAGCGATTGTCTTTTCTTCATTAGCCCAGCCTATAAAATCATTGTTTTTACAGCGAACTGAGCAAAAAGGCCGTTCGGGATAATCATTTGTCCATTTAATACCAATGTTGCAGTTTGGGCAGTTGGATTCTACTATTTCGTTTTTCATTATCATAGTTCTTTTGCTAAGAGTTGGTATTGTTGGTGTATAGTTTCAACTTGCTGGTATAGCCGGTCCAAGTTGCCATTATTATCGATAATATCATCGGCTAATAAGCGCTTTTCTTTACCGTCCATCTGGGCGGCCATAATCGCGAGTACTTGCTGCTCGGTATTATTGTCTCTAGACATGGTTCGCTCGAGCTGTGTTTCGGCGGTTACATCAATGAGACATATTCGTTGGGTCAATTGTCGTTGACTGGTTTCAAGTAATAGGGGTGATTCGAGGATACGATAATTGGCTTCGCCTGTTTGTTGAGGCTGGCTTAATTGTTCATGAATCCTAATACCGATAAGCGGGTGTGTTAGGTTTTCTAGCCAGCTTTTAGCCTCAGCGTCAGCGAAAATTAAATGCCTTAATTGATTTCGATCTAAATGGCCACTAGCTAATAATATTTCTGGCCCAAATTTCTGTTTGATTGCCGCTAAAGCTTCAGAGCCTGGTTCAACGACTTCTCTAGCGACTGTATCGGCATTAATCACGCTGACATTCAGCGAGGCGAATTTTTTAGCTGCCGCTGTCTTGCCGCTCCCAATACCGCCTGTTAAGCCTATAATTAGCATAGATATGATTGCCCTGTCGTTAGCATCGAAAAAAGCAATTTTATGGCTTTGACTAAGTAACAGCAATGCCTGCAGAGAATAAACCCATGGTTTATTCTATTTGCCCATCTTTGATGGCTGATTATTGCTCTCAAGGGCTATTCTATTAGGCAATAATGACAGTCCGAGCTTTGAAGGCTTGGCCTCCTTATCTCCTCGGTTTAGACTAAGTTATCTTGTATTTATTGGTTTGTGTAAGTTGCCGACTAAAGATCGTTAATTCAAGGCAATCATTTGAGTGGAGTATGCTCGATGGACTTTATTGGTAGTCATATCTTATCTATTGATCAGTTTGAACGCGCTGATATTGACCACATTTTTTCAGTCGCTAGGATGATGGAGCCCTATGCGCATCGTCATCAGGTGACAAAGGTGTTGGACGGTGCAATATTAGGCAATATGTTCTTTGAGCCCAGCACGCGTACTCGGGTCAGTTTTGGCTGTGCGTTTAATCTGCTTGGGGGTGAAGTCAGAGAAACCACCGGTTTTGAGAATTCGGCTCTCGCTAAAGGTGAATCGCTTTATGACACCGCCCGAGTACTCAGTGGCTATAGTGATGTGATTGCCATGCGACACCCTGCGAGTGGGTCAGTTGCCGAGTTTGCAAGCGCTAGTCGCGTACCTGTCATTAATGGTGGTGACGGAGCGAATGAGCACCCGACGCAAGCGCTATTGGATCTGTACACCATCGAGAAAGAATTAAAGTCCAGTGGCCGCAGTCTCGATGGCCTTAGAATCGGTATGATTGGCGACTTGAAGCACGGTCGTACCGTCCACTCGCTGGCAAAATTGCTCTGCTGTTATAAAAATATTAATTTACAGTTGGTTTCGCCCGATGCCTTGCAAATGCCTGGCGAGCTTGTTGAATTACTTAGTTCGACAGGTCATCAGGTCACTATTTCAGATAATTTAGCTTCTAGTATTGCGCATGTTGATATTGTTTATTCCACCCGTATTCAAGAAGAGCGATTTGTATCTCAACAAGAAGCTGATCTTTACCGAGGCAAGTTTCGTTTAAATCAATCAGTATACACTAAACATTGTGAGCCTAACACTGTCATTATGCATCCCTTACCGCGCGATTCCCGTGCTGAGGCAAATGAGTTAGACAGTGACTTGAATGAAAATCCTAATTTGGCAATTTTTCGACAGACCGATAACGGTGTTGTTTTAAGGATGGCGTTATTTGCCCTAGTGCTCGATGTTGTTAACTTAGTTGATAAGTCAGCAAAGCCTGTTAATTGGTATACCGGCAGTCGTTTTCAGTAAAGTATTGTCATAATAATGCAGATTAATGTCATTTGATGGCCAGTTTATGCGTGATTCCCAGACAGACAAGCAGCCCGAGACTTCAAAAAATTTATTGAGTTCTAGTTTTGTTGTTAGTTTAATGACCTTTATTTCTAGAGTCTTGGGCTTAGCGCGGGATGTTGTAATTGCGATCACAGTTGGTGCCAGCGGTTTTGCTGATGCCTTTTTTGTTGCTTTTAAAATTCCACAATTCTTACGTCGTTTATTTGCGGAAGGTGCGTTTGCACAAGCTTTTGTGCCGGTCCTATCTGAATATCGCCAGCAATACGAATCTAATGGCAATGTTGCTGCTGTTAAAAGTTTAATTAATACGGTATGTGGTGTATTGGGTGGTTCTTTGTTTGTGTTAGTCGGCCTTGTGGTGCTGGCCTCGCCGTTAGTCACCATGTTATTTGCGCCTGGCTTTATTAGCCAGCCAGAAAAGTTTGCCATGACCGAGCAAATGTTACGGATAACTTTTCCTTATTTGTTGCTTATTTCTATGACTGGTTTTGCTGGCGCAATTCTGAATAGTTATGATCGCTTTGTGGTGCCTGCATTTACACCGGTATTGCTTAATTTGTCACTGATCGGCTTTGCATTATTTGCGACGCCGTTCTTTTCAGCTCCTGTTTACGCCTTAGCTTGGGCGGTATTATTTGCCGGTTGTATACAGCTATTATTTCAATTGCCTTTTTTGCGACAATTAGATCGCCTCCCTTCGCCGCGATGGGATACGCAGCATGCCGGAGTGAAAAAAATTGCGCTGTTGATGGTGCCGGCTATATTCGGCGTTTCTGTTAGTCAGATTAATTTATTGCTCGATACCGTTTTGGCGTCTTTTTTACCGACCGGCAGTGTCTCTTGGCTGTATTATTCTGACCGTCTAGTAGAACTGCCACTGGGCGTTTTTGGTATTGCTATTGCCACGGTTATTTTACCGAGTCTGTCTCGACTGCAACTGCAAAATATACCTTTGGCCTCTGATGCCGACGGGAATGAGCAGGGGCATTTCCTGGTCTCGGCCGCTCAGTTTCGAGACACCTTAGAATGGGCACTTCGTGCTATTACAATAGTAGCCATCCCAGCAACTGCAGCTTTATGGCTGTTGGCAACACCTATTTTATTTACTCTTTTTCAATATCAGGCTATGAAGCCAGTTGATGTAGGCATGGCGGCTGTGAGCCTTCAGGCTTACAGCTTGGGCCTAATGGCTTTTATGGCAATTAAAGTATTAGCGACCGGTTTCTTTTCCCGCCAAGATATGAAGACGCCGGTTAAAGTCGGTATTATCTCTATGGTTGCAAATATGATCTTTAACCTTATTTTTGTTTACTTACTGCATTTTCACTATCAGTTGGGTCATGTTGGTTTAGCCTTAGCGACCAGTTTGTCGGCATGGTTGAATGCAGTTTTGCTCTATAGAGAGCTGATGAAGAACGATATATTACTAATGGCAGGGGATCGCGATAAGCCGGCAGGTTTATTGTCTGCAAATTATTGGCGTTTATTGTTGAAAATCATCTTTGCGGTTGCTTTTATGCTATTTGTATTGTGGCAGTTATTACCAACAGAACAACTCTGGTTGACGGCAAGTTGGTTGACACGGAGTGGTTATTTAGCATCGATCATTATTTCTGGTTTTATAAGTTACTGCATTGTGCTTTGGCTAACAGGTGTCAGAATAGCTGATTTTAAACTGCCTGCAGTAATTGTACGGGGCGATTAGCTGAGGTTTAGAGGCGCTTTTTCTTACTATCTCGGTATATAATTACTGGCAAAGACGGTTCGTAAGTTGGCGAGAAGGTATGTCAAGCAATCGAGCTATTGGAGAGTTGTGTGGAGTTAGTTCGCGGGATTCATAATATAAGACCCAGCCATGGGCGATCGCCATCGGGAGAGTTAGGTACCGTATTGACGATTGGTGCTTTTGATGGATTGCATCGGGGTCACCAATCGGTTCTTAACCACCTTAAATATCGTGCTGCAGAAGTTTGTTTGCCTTCGGTGGTGGTCACCTTAGAACCACTACCGCGTGAATATTTTGCCCCGTTGGATGCACCGCCCAGATTGATGAGTTTCCGTGAAAAATTTGAGGCTATGGCAGAATTAGGAATTGATCGAGTAATTTTGGTTCGATTTAATGATGCGATGCGCAACATGGAAGCCACTGAGTTTATTGAAGAGGTATTTGTAAAGCATTTGAATGCTCAGCATATCGTGGTGGGTGATGATTTGCGATTCGGTCGCGATGGAGGTGGTGATTTCGATTTACTGGCCAATTTGGCGCGAAAGCATCATTTTATGGTTGAAGATACTGCCACATTAGCTTTAAACAGTGAGCGGGTTTCCAGTACTCGAATTCGCGAATTATTGAAAGTAGGTGATTTTTCTGAGGCGGAGAATTTATTAGGTAGGCCATACAGTATTGCCGGTAAGGTGGTCTATGGTCAACAGTTAGGGCGGGAGTTAGGGGCCCCAACAGCGAATATTGAATTACATCGCTTAAGAACAGCAATGTCGGGTGTCTATGCCGTAGAGGTTGCGATTGATGGTGATGACCGACACTGCTTGCCAGGCGTTGCCAATGTGGGATGCAGGCCCACTGTCAATGACTCGATTAAAGCGATTCTAGAAGTGCACCTGCTCGACTTTGATCGAGTCATTTACGGTAAGCGTATAGAAGTCAGGTTTCGTCAAAAAATACGGGATGAAATAAAGTTTGATTCATTAGATTTATTAAAATCTCAAATTCATCGGGATGTAAGCACCGCGAGAAATTATTTTTCTCATTCAAGTTAAAAAGGATTCAAGTTGTATTTATGAGCGACGATACTAAAAATCAGTACAAGCATACGTTGAACTTGCCAAAGACGTCGTTTGCGATGAAAGCGAATCTTGCTCAGAGGGAACCACAGCGGTTAAAGTCATGGACCAAAGCGGATGTTTACGGTCAAATTCGCGCTAAATTTTCTGGTCGTGAAACCTTTATTTTGCATGATGGCCCACCCTACGCTAATGGTGATATTCATATTGGCCATTCGGTCAATAAGATCCTTAAAGATATTATTATTAAGTCAAAAACGTTGCAGGGCTTTGATGCGCACTATGTGCCAGGCTGGGACTGTCATGGCTTGCCTATAGAGCATAAGGTCGAAACTAAAATTGGTAAGGCAGGTGTTAAAGTCGACCATCAAACTTTCCGAAAAAAATGTCGTGATTATGCAGCGCGCCAAGTCGATGGGCAGCGAAAAGATTTTATCCGCTTGGGTGTACTAGGTGACTGGCAAAATCCCTATTTAACAATGAATTTTAAAACGGAAGCGGATATCGTCAGATCTCTGGCAAAAATTATTGATAATGGTCATTTAGTTCGTGGTTTTAAACCGGTTTATTGGAGTGTCGTCGGCGGGTCGGCATTGGCAGAGGCTGAAGTTGAATATCAAGATAAAGATTCATTTTCGATTGATGTTGCTTTTGCAGTAGTTGCTGAAGATAAGCTACTTCAGGCAGTATCTGGCCTTAGCGGCGATTTGCCTATCAGTGTCGTTATTTGGACTACGACCCCGTGGACATTACCCGCGAATCAGGCGGTATGTTTACATCCAGAATTAGAGTACCTGTTGGTGGAATGTGAATTACATGGTTGCCAACAGCGGTTACTTTTGGCTGAGGCCTTGCACGAAGCTGCCCTTGGTCGATTCAAGATTGACGATTTCACAATTGTGGGACGATGTCAGGGTGCCGCACTCGAGGGGCTAGTGTTGCAGCATCCTTTTTATGACAAGCAAGTGCCGCTAATTATGGGTGACCACGTCACGACTGAAGCCGGTACTGGTTGTGTGCACACGGCACCAGATCATGGTGTGGATGACTTTTTGGTTGGCAAGAAGAACGGCTTGGGAACGTTAAATTTAGTGGCTGATAATGGCATCTATCAAGAAAATACGCCGTTATTCGCTGGCCAGCATGTGTATAAAGTTGAACCAGCGATTATCGATACTCTGCAGCAACATCAGCGGCTTTGTGCAGTTGAAACTATTCATCACAGTTATCCGCATTGCTGGCGAACCAAGACTCCGCTCATCTACCGTGCCACGCCACAATGGTTTGTTAGTATGACAGAGCAGGGCTTATTGGATGAAGTAAAAGCGGCGGTTGAGGGTGTGGAATGGGTGCCTGATTGGGGGCGAGCTCGCATTGATGGCATGCTAGAAAGCAGTCCTGATTGGTGTATTTCACGGCAGAGAACTTGGGGCGTGCCGATCACCTTATTCGTCAACAAGGTCACGCAAGAAATACATCCAGATAGTTCGCGGCTGATCTCTGTGGTGGCTGAAAAAATTGAGCAGCAGGGCATTGACGCATGGTTTGACCTAGACCCGGCTGAATTAATTGGCGCCGAGGCTGATCAGTATACCAAGGTTACGGACACTCTTGATGTTTGGTTTGACTCAGGAGTTACACACGACTCAGTATTAAGGAACACTGAGGGTTTGTCGTTTCCCGCTGATCTGTATTTAGAGGGTTCAGATCAGCACCGCGGTTGGTTTCAATCGTCATTAAAAACATCGATCGCTATGAACGGTATGCCGCCTTATAAAGCTGTTCTGACGCACGGATTTGTGGTTGATGCGCAAGGCAAAAAAATGTCGAAATCATTAGGCAATATTGTTGCGCCGCAAACAGTGATGAATGATTTGGGCGCCGATGTGTTGCGATTATGGGTTGCGGCAACCGATTTCAGTGGTGAAATGAGCGTGTCGAGTGAAATTTTGAAACGCGTTTCTGATTCCTATCGACGCATGCGTAATACGGCGCGCTTTTTGCTCTCAAACTTAGAGGGTTTTGATCCCGAAGAAGATTTGATTGAAAACCAAGATTTATTGCTGTTGGATCGCTGGATCATTTCTCGCGCGAGTCAATTGCAGGAAGAAATACTGACTGCCTACAATGATTATCAGCTGCATACTATTTATCAAAAGTTACATAATTTTTGTGTTGTAGAGTTAGG
>DDDX01000024.1:0-1745 GCA_002339085.1 Cellvibrionales bacterium UBA1969 | reverse complement strand
TCAGCACAGACAGCTTTATTTCATATCATTGAAGCATTTACTCGATGGATAGCTCCTATATTGTCATTTACTGCTGATGAATTGCATGAAAATATCCCAGGCAAACGCAGTGATAATATATTTATTGAAGAGGTCTACCCTAAGGTCACTTATTTGTTGAATGACGATAAGCAAGAGGCTTTGCTAATGGATACTTTATGTCTGGTTAAGGAGGCGGTCAATAAGGCCTTAGAGGGTGAACGGTCAAAGGGTCTTATTGGCGGTTCGCTAGAGGCTGAAATTAAGCTTTATGCCAGTGACGAACTGGCCGGTCAGTTGGAAAGGTTGGGCGATGAATTGCGTTTTGTATTAATTGCCTCCGCGGTAACTATTGTAAAAGAATCACCGGTTGGGGCTGCAGTGATTGCAACAGAGTTAGAGGGCCTGTCTTTATCAGTAACTAAGAGTCTCCATAAAAAATGTATTCGATGTTGGCACCATGCTGCCGAGGTTGGTCATATTGAACAGCATCCTGAGCTTTGTCAGCGTTGCGTCGACAATGTCGATGGCGCCGGTGAAGTGAGGCAGTTTGCCTAATGAGAAAAACTTATATTGGTTCGCGTATTAGTCACTATTATCTTCTAGCGGTAGTTATTATCGTGCTGGATCAAATCACAAAATATTGGGTGCAGGGTAGTTTTTTCGAAGGTCAGCGATTACAGATCTTGCCATTTTTCGATTTTACCTTAGTTTATAATAAAGGTGCTGCATGGAGTTTCCTTAGTAATGCTGGCGGTTGGCAGCGATGGTTTTTTACCGCAATTTCTTCGGTGGTGAGCATTGTTCTGATTGTTTGGATCAGTCGTTTGGAAAGCACTCAAAAATGCTTATTGCTCGCATTGAGTTGTATATTAGGCGGCGCAATTGGCAATCTAATTGATCGGGTGTTACTTGGTAAAGTGGTTGATTTTTTCCTTTTTTATTACGAAGGCCACTATTTTCCAGCCTTTAATTTGGCTGATGCAGCGATAACGATAGGTGCTATTTTTATGTTGTTGGATATGTATTTTGATTATAAGCGCGAGTCGGTAAATTATGGGTGATGCATCTATGATTGCCGCATGTGTTAACGAACGAAGTCGTGTCGTTTTACATTTTTCGTTAAAACTGGAGTCCGGTGCGATAGTCGATTCAAATTTTGATGCATCTCCTGTTGAGTTTGTGGTGGGTGATGGCAATATGTTTGAGGCTTTTGAGCAGTCTATGTTTGGGCTCAAAGCAGGTGAAAAAAAGAGCTCTGTGATCCCTGCAGAATTGGCTTTTGGTCTGCCTAACCCAGAAAATATCCATCGTTTTCGACGCCATGAAATTGAATCTATGGTAGCCGATCAGCCCGGTAGTTTGACTGCCGGTTTAATGCTAACATTTGCTGATGCAGGCAATGGTGAGCTCGCTGGTGTGGTAGACCGTGTTGAAGATGAAACGGTTTATGTCAATTTTAATCATCCCTTGGCGGGCCATAACATTATTTTCGATGTGCATGTAATCATGGTAGAGAATCAGTGAAAGATCTCTTGAAAAAGACCCCCATTAATAACAATAATTCTTCCCTGATAGCTAGTTCTGCGAGTTTGACACTGGCCAATCCGCGCGGTTTTTGTGCGGGTGTCGACCGTGCTATCGATATTGTCAATCGTGCATTAGATGTTTTCGGCGCACCTATTTACGTGCGCCATGAAGTAGTTCACAATAAATATGTGGTTGAT
>DDDX01000044.1:6760-15874 GCA_002339085.1 Cellvibrionales bacterium UBA1969 | reverse complement strand
TTCGATGTTCAAACCCGTTGGTTGTAAGCGATGTAACCACAGTGGTTACCGCGGGCGACAAGGTATCTATGAGATTGTGCCAATCGACAGTGAGCTTAGGCGAATGATTCATGACAAAGCGTCAGAGGATGAAATGATTGTCCAAGCACGAATCAATGGCCGTAGCATTCTTGATGATGGTATTGACAAGATACTTTCAGGCATTACAACAGTCGAAGAAGTTTTACGTGTGACTCAAGAGGGTTAAGACACGTGGCCGCATTTAGTTATATCGCGATAGATAGTGGTGGAAAGCAGCAAAAAGGTGTAGTTGACGCCGACAGCGCTCGACAAGTCCGTCAGATTCTTCGTGACAAGGGTTTAATGGCCACCGATGTTTCTGCCACCATTAAGGATGCTGATCCGCAAAAAAGTTTTTCTTTTTCTTTTGGTCGCCCCTCATTAAGCGTAGCAGATTTGGCCTTAATTACTCGTCAAATGGCAACCTTGATTCAAGCTGCGATTCCCTTAGAGGAAGCGTTGGGAACTGTTGCTAGGCAGTCTGATAAGTCAAGCGTTAATAGTATTTTGCTATCGGTCCGTTCTAAGGTTCTCGAAGGTTATACCTTAGCCGATGCGATGGCTGAATACCCTAGCGTGTTCAGCAATTTATACCGATCAACCGTTGCTGCCGGTGAGTCTGCTGGTTTTTTAGATGTCGTAATGGATAAGCTGGCAGATTACACTGAGTCATCACAAGCCGCCAGGCAAAAAATTCAAATGGCGATGATTTATCCCGCAATGCTTTTTTTAATGGCTGTGGGGGTCGTGGCGTTATTGATGGTTTTTGTGGTGCCTGACGTGGTTAAGGTTTTTAGCACGCAGGGGCAGGGTTTACCCTGGATTACGCGCGCATTAATAGCGACCAGTGACTTCATTGTGAATCGTGGCTGGCTGATAATTGTTGCTTTATTTGCTGTTGTGTTTGGCGTTAAAACGCTTCTTAGCAAACCGTCAATTGAATTGAATTGGCATCGTCAGTTATTGACTTTGCCATTAATAGGGCGCCTCTCTCGCGGCACTAATACCGCTCAATTTGCGAGTACCCTGAGTATTCTAACGGCTTCCGGTGTCCCATTAGTTGAGGCTTTAAAAATCGCTGGCGAGGTGTTAGCTAATCAATGGCTGCGTCAGCGAGTGAGTCATGCTACTCAGCAGGTTCAAGAGGGGACCAGCTTGAGTCGTGCGTTGTCTGAAGGCGGTTATTTCCCGCCAATGATGTTGCACATGATTGCCAGTGGTGAGCAAAGTGGCCAGCTTGATCAGATGCTGGAGCGAATTGCGAGCGCTCAACAGCGCGATTTAGAATCATTAATTGGCGTTATGTTAGGGATTCTAGAACCGTTGATGTTGCTCTTTATGGGAGTTTGCGTGTTTGCTATTGTCGTCGCTATCTTGCTGCCTATAGTCAACCTAAACTCATTGGTTTAACTGCATTAATTGATACGAAGAAGGTGATATGAAATATACATATAAGAAAAAACAACAGCAGGGTTTTTCTCTCATTGAAGTGCTGGTAGTGGTGGTTATCATGGGCATGCTCATTGGTTTGATTGGCCCCAATGTATTAGGTCAAGTCGATCGAGCCAGAGTGACAACCGCCAAGTCTGATATTGCGAGTTTGTCCCAGGCGCTTGATATGTATAAGTTAGATAATCATTTTTATCCAACCACCGATCAGGGTTTGGAAGCTCTTGTTAGTCGTCCCCAGTCTTCTCCAGAGCCGAGAAATTGGAATCCTGAAGGGTATATTAAAGGCAACAAACTGCCGCTTGATCCCTGGGATGGTGAATACGTTTACATGAGTCCTGGCGAAGAAAATCGGCCCTATGAGTTGATAAGCTTAGGTGCTGACGCTCGTTTGGGTGGCGAAGGTTATGCGTCCGACATCAGCAGCTCTGATCGTTAACTACTGGCCAATTGTTAAAGAGGTAGACGTGTGCTTTAACCGATCAAAGCTGCCACTGGTTCGTCTTAATCCACAGGTTTGTAGCCAGAATGGCTTCTCGCTTATCGAGCTGATTATTGTCTTATTAATTATTGGTTTTTTCTCGGGCATGGTGCTCATTAATGTTGGCAATAATTTTAATCGAGAGTTGAGTTCTGAGGCTGAAAGGTTTCAACAGATTATCATTGCCGGCTCTGACGAGGCAGTTTTTAGTTCCTCAGAGATGGGCGTTATTTTTCAAGATAATGGTTATCAGTTGTTGCGATTTAATCCGGCGTTGAATTTATGGCAGCCTTATTCGGGTAATATTTTTGAGCCCTACCGCCTACCTGAAACAATGGCTCTGCAATGGACAGTTGAGGGCTATCGCCGTGATGTTAATGCCGATATTCTGGCCCCTGACGATTTGTTTTTAAATGCACAATCTTTTGGCGACTCAGACCGTCAAGCTGAGACTAATGAGCCACTAGTAGAAAAGTTTGCAAGTCTAAATAACGAGCTAACCGATGAGCTAATCACTGGCTTTGACTTGACGCCTGAATTGCTGCTATCAAGTTCTGGTGAGTTGCCTGTATTTGAGGTGATAATTTCAGCCGCTGATGGAATCGCTGATCCATCGCTGATCCGTATCAGTTCTGACGGTTTTTCGTTGCCATCGGTTACAGATTTAAATCAGACCCTGGTTACAGAGGAATGATTCTTTGATACGACTGAATTCGGGTTTTACATTGATTGAGATTATGGTTGCCTTAGCCGTGCTAGCGATTTCCGGCATAGCCTTGTTAGGTAATATAGGGCAAGCAACCACTGATCTCACCAAATTAGAAGATAAGGTCGATGCCCTTGTGTTGGCAGAATATACGCTTAATGCTGTGCTGTTAGAGTCATCCTTTCCTGACTTAATTAACGACGAGCAACTTGTTCAACGTTCAGGAAGGGATTGGCGAGTTAAGCTCACTGTCAGTGAAATGCCACGCGAGGATGTTCGCCGTATCGATGTAATGGTTTCACCACAGACGACAGAAGTGGCATTAGGCCGAGGCGGTTACAATACCGTGATTTTAAGTGGTTTCAAGGTAGATATTTACTGATGGCGGCTAAAATTCTATCTGATTATTGCGGCAATCAAGCCATTGATGATTTTCCTCAATGTTCTCATCATGGCTTTACCTTGGTTGAAGCCTTGATCGCTTTATTTATATTTTCTTGGTTAAGTCTTGCTGCTTATCAAATGCTTGATCAGGTGATTTTGACACAAGCAACCAATAAAAAAGCATCTGATACATTGGCTTTGAATCAACGAGTCAATCGGCAAATGGCAAAGGACTTTCGGTATATGGTTGACCGTCCAATTATCGATGAGAAAGGCTTTCAGCAGCCGAGTCTTGTCTTGGACGGGGAGGAGAGTGAGATTGCTTTTACTCGACGAGGTTGGTCGAATCCGTTGGGCTGGCGCCGAAGTAATTTACAGCGTGTTGAATATCAGCTCGACTATCATCCTGAAGTAAATGATGATACAAGTGCCTTCTACAATGATGAGCGCTTATTCTTAATTCGGAAATATTGGCCGGTACTTGACAGGATCGAATCAACAAATTTTCAACGGCAAGTGCTAATGGCAGGGTTGAGTGATATTGAATTTCAGTTTAAGTCATCAGCTGACGCTGAATGGGATCCCTTTTCGCAATCTTCGGCTCAGCCCTATGCAATAGAGGTCACTATATTATTTGATGACGATCAAATTAGCTCTTACATTTATCGAATTCTTTAACGGCTTGAGTGAATACATGTGATTCTTTTTTATGAATAAAAGAAGTGCTTTTATCGACGGTTTTCCTTTGTTTGAAAAACAGACGGGCGTGGCTTTAATTACCGTGCTTTTGGTGTTTGCTATTGCATCGGTCATTGCCTCTAAAGTGATTGTCGCTAAGGTGCTCGATACGCAGCGCACTAATGGTTTGATCAATCGAACGCAAGCTTACTACTACGCCTTAGCAACAGAAGAGTTTGCTGTATTAGCACTGCAAGAAGATATTAAGAATGACAGTAATTGCAATGCTGAAAAAGATTTTTGTGTGGATCATTTACTGGAAGAATCCTGGGCGATGGGGCCCTATCAATATGAGATAGATGCGATTGGCTTATCGACGGTTAAAATCATTGACTTAAATCGATTTTATAATCTCAATAATATTGTTTCAGGCGGTCGAGGGGTTAATGAAGATGAGCTGGAGCGCTTTCGTGGATTGTTGCGAGGTCTAGAGCTCGATGATCGCTTAGCGGATAATCTTCGCGATTGGCTCGATAGTGATGACGAAGTTCACGGTGATCAAAGTGATGGCGGTGCTTATGAAAGATTACAACCGGGTTACCGTGTCGCTAACCGAACATTGGTCGATGTCTCCGAGCTACGGTTGATCAATGGGTTTTCACAACAAGTAATGAATAGTTTGCTACCGCATGTTACGGTATTACCGCCTGAAGGCTCGATGATCACACCGATTAATATCAATACCGCCAGCATGCCTACCCTCATGAGTTTGACCAAGTCTCGTAGCGGGGTAAATTCAGCTGAGCAGGAGGGCATATCATCGGATGAGGCAGAGAACATCATTGCTGAGCGATCTCCCTATCGATCTGTTCAAGAATTGATCGAGCTCGGTTTGGTTAAGGAATTGAATTTATATACGGTCATCAGTGATCAGCTGAAACCGGCTAGAATGACCGTACAAAGCCAGTATTATCAAATTAATATCATCACTGACTATGCAGGTAGTCGAGCCTATTTATCAACAGTGATTCAATTTTCTGAAAGTGACTCAGTGGATAGATTCAGTATTCTGTCCAGAGATGAGAGCAATAATGCCGCTCGATTCTTATGAGCTTGATTATTGGTAAAAAAATAGTTTCTATCTGGTGATTTGGCTGTAATAATAGTCTGTCATTCATGGGCTGGGTAGTCGAGTAAAACATGTCGGATTTCCTTTGTTTACGATTTAAAGACATTAACTTGCACGCTAGTAGCGAGATTTTTTGGACGGCCCTGTCTAGTGAGGGTCAAATTTCGTCCAGTGGCTGTGCTAAACTAGCGGATCTTGATCGCTGCGTGCCTGAGCCACAACATGCACAGAGCATTGTGCTTATTGCGCCAACGGAAGCTTTATTGTTAACCGTGGTTGAGGTGCCAAAAGCTCAACAGCGGCATCTTAACCAAGTGCTAGCTTTTGTCGCTGAAGAGCAGATAATCGATCCTATTGAATCGATGCACTTAGCGCTGCCGATGCCTTTTACAGGTGAAAAAATTCCTCTAGCAGTTGTCAAAAAATCCTTGCTGAAAAGTTGGTTAGAGGCTTTTGAGTCACAAGGGTTTCTAGCTGACTTTTTATTTCCCGATGTTTTGTGTGTGCCTGACGCTATCGGTGATAAGCAAATTTTTCTTGATTATTCTCGTGTCCTTTTTCGTTACTCAGCATATGCAGGTATCGCTGTCGATGAGTCTTTAGCACTTTCTATGCTTCAGCTTAGATTAGGTTCGATACAGACTGAAACGCTTAATCTTTATGAGGCTAATCTTGATACTGCTTTAGATTTGTATCCCTTTGCATTATTGACTGCCGCTGCCGAACCCAAAGCAGAGGTGGTCACCGCCGGTGATGAGTCTATCCTTGATAATTCCGGTTCGGAGAGTGAGCTTAATGGCATGGTAGATCGTCTGGTGGTGAAAGAGTCAATTGAACCAGAGATGCCGGTAGTCACCGCGCTGTCAGATCAGTTGTTACCTAGGCTTAAATCCACTTTGGATGGCGCCCAACTTGATTACAAAGAAATTCACTATACCGAGTCAATGTCTGAGCTTCTAGCAATCAATGCGGTTCGATCATTCGATCAAAGACTGAATTTATTGCAAGGTGATTTTAGGCCTAAAAGCGCTAGTGCAGGCAGTCGACGTATTATTAAGAAAACCAGCTTTATCTTATCTGTGGTGCTTGGGATTTTTATGTTAGTTACTTTAGGCGGCGGCAGTTATTTAAACTATCAGGCAGACCAATACTACGCTGACTCTGTTAGTATTTATAAAGAGCTATTCCCACAGCAACGACGGGTGATAGATCCGGTTAAACAGCTACGCAGACAGCTAAGAGGGCAAGTCGTAGGCCGCACAACGTCTGAATTCCTGCCTTTATTAGACGCCGCTTCTGAGGCTATGTCGAGTCTTGATATGAGTAGTAGCTCTGTTATTTCACAGTTACGCTACGATGCTCAGCGAGGGCAAGTGGTTATTGATATTCGTGCAGAAAATATTGATGTAATAGAGGCCTACAAGCAAAAAATGATCGAACAGGGTTTAAAGGTTGATATCTTATCGGCTAATCAAAGTCAGGGCATGATTAATGGAAGAATACAGATTAGCCAAACTTAACAGCAGTTTTGCTTGAAATTGTGATCAACGAGTAGAGTTATGAATGAGTTAAAACAACGCCTTGAATCCGAGCTTGAGCAGTTAATGTCGCGAGTGCGGGGTAATAGACAGTTTCAGCAAATGCTGCAAGCATACCTGCGCTTAAGCGCGAGAGATCGCCTAGCTGTTAATATCTTAACTTTGTTGTTGTCTCTTTACTTCATCACTTCTGTATTCCTTTCACCGGCGCTAAAACATCTATTTACGGCTGAAAAAAATTATCAGCAGCAAATTGAAAATCATGCATGGATGCTAGAGCAGCAACCTATTGTCAAAGAAATGCTAGCAATTAAGCCTGCCGTTAGAGAAGGCTCTTTGTTGAGTATCGCGTCGGCAACCGCAAAGCAGTTTGATATTACTTTTAATCGGTTTGAACCTATGGGTGACGATAAAGTTCGTCTGCGCCTCGATCAAGTTGAATTCAATGCCTTGGTTAGCTGGCTTGGTGTGCTTGAGTCTGATAAAGGGATTGTTGCTGTTGATATTTCACTTGATGCGGCAAGTTCAGGTTATGTCAGTGTGCGCTTAACCATTCAAGGTTAGGGTTAAGCTATAATATTTTGGGTGTTTATATGTACCAAGATTTTTTTGGTCTTCATGAGAAACCTTTTTCAATCGCGCCTGATCCGCGTTATCTTTATATGACGGAGCAGCATCGTGAAGCATTGGCGCATTTGTTATTTGGTGTCGGCGATGAAGGCGGATTTATATTGCTAACAGGGGAGGTGGGTACCGGTAAAACGACCATCTGTCGGTCGCTTTTAAATCGCCTGCCTGACAATACCGATGTGGCTTTTATTGTTAATCCTCGTTTATCGGTTGACGAATTACTGCAGTCGATTTGCGATGATTTGAGTATAGTCTATTCGGATAATGCATCGATTAAAGACCTCGTCGACGCGCTAAATCAATTTTTATTAAATTCATATGCCTCTGGCAGAAACACTATACTTATTATCGATGAGGCGCAGAATCTAGCTGACGAGGTTTTAGAACAGTTGCGATTGCTAACTAACTTAGAAACCAATGAAAAAAAACTTTTGCAGTTAATTTTATTGGGTCAGCCGGAGTTGAATGAAAAACTGGCACAAACAAACCTGCGCCAGCTTGCTCAGCGAGTCACTGCAAGATTCCACCTTAAACCTTTAAGTGAGTCAGAAACGATTGCTTATATTCAGCATCGTCTTTATGTAGCAGGTTACAGAGGTGAATTATTTTCCAAGTCTGCGTTAAAATGCATTCATTCTCAAAGCGTTGGTGTGCCTCGACTGGTTAATGTTATCTGTGATCGAGCAATGCTAGGTGCATATGCTGAGAGTCAATCCCTCATCGAATTTCCTATTGTATTAGAAGCCTGCAAAGAAGTTTTAGGAGCTTCTTTTCTGTCAAAATCAACATTGCGTTTGCCGGCTATTTTTTCGTTTGAACGCCTATCTGCATTGCTGCCATTATTGCTAATTGCAATAATGATATTGGTTATCATTTTGACCTTTCAACAAGGTGCTTGGCAGGAAGTCTTGCAGATTTTATCAAGAACTAACGCCAATGTTGTCGCTTCAACGTTTTTCATGCCGATAATATTTCTGGGGTAGCCTACGTTGTCTTTCATACTTGATGCTATAAAAAAATCAGAAGCGGATCGCAAAAAAACCCAGGAAACGGATATTTATTCCTTACAAGATCAAGATATTGCTAGACCCTCAGTTCACACTCACCGTACGAGATGGCTGTTGCTTTGTTTTGCGCTGGTTATTTTGGTATTAACTGGATGGTATTTATGGTCGCCGTTGTTTAATTATATGTCTGAATATGACCTTGCTAACAAGGATGTATCGGTATCAGTCGTAGCAGAAGATGCGCACGATCAAAAAGAGACTTTTACGCCCGTTATCGAAACTGCATCAACAGCAACAGCAACAGCAGATGAGTTGATGCCTACTTATTTAATTAACGATTCACTGCCGCCAAATCATCAAATTAAGGAGCTATGGGAACAGCCTGTTAGCTTTCAGAATCAGCTGCCCACTTTAGATTTTGCTTTTCATGTATACAGTGAAGTGGCTGAGCAAAGGACCATTATTATTAATGATCGACGACTCACAGAGGGACAAATGATTGCTCGTGGTTTAAAATTACATACGATTACGGAGTCTGGAGTGATTCTTTTCTATCAAGACCGTTTCTTTCATGTCGATGTTGTTACTCAATGGTAATTTCGATTTCATGCTATTTGTTATCGTATTTTTATTCTTACATTACCTTCATTTATTTGAGATCGATCAATGCTTGATAAATCGCAACTGTATGCACTATTAAGCGAAGATTGTATAGCGGCTCTGTCCGCTGCGCTTGAAGAACCCTCTCTTTTTGTTACCCCTAATACTCGTCTTGCCGCGCATTTACGCGATCTCCTTGATGCGATTATTTATCACCGGCTAAGTACTGAGAATTGTTGCTGGGAAACTCCTCAGGTGATCCCTTTTGATGCTTGGTTTCAATCAATTTGGAAGGCCGCCGTTTTCTCTTCGGTTGTTGAGCCTAAAATTTTGCTTTCTTCAGCGCAAGATATTCACTTCTGGGAAAAGGCGATAGTAGGGGATCAATCACTAGAGACTCTTTTGTCAAAGCATTCAGCTGCTCTGCAAGCTCAGCAGGCTTATCAGCTAAT
>DDDX01000044.1:0-6364 GCA_002339085.1 Cellvibrionales bacterium UBA1969 | reverse complement strand
TCCAGTTTTTATCAGTGGATGCTTCGTTATGAGGGGTTAATTGAGGTCAGCGATTATCTATCAATGTCAGCAGCACAGCGTTGCTTACTGTCCAATTTTTTTCATCAAGATGAGGATGATAAAAACTATCCCTGTTTCGATATTCTATTACCATCTTCTGCCGCTATGGTGGGGTTCACTGCCGCCACGCCTCTTCAAACTGCCTTGTTAAAGCAAATATCAACTGTCTTTGAGATACAATTAACAGCCCCTACTGTTGCTGCCGAATCACTAGCCTTTAATGATTTTCATGCTGAGTTATCGGCGGCGGCAAAGTGGGCTCAAGCTCAGCAGGCGCAAAAGCCCACTGACAGAATTGCTGTTGTGGTACAAGATTTAAATCATAATAAATTAGCTGTTGAGCGTATTTTTTCACAGCAATTTCAATCATCCAATTCTGCTACTGCTGGGCATTATTATAATATTTCAGCAGGGGTTCCTCTAGCGCAGGTCGAGCTTGTCAAGCAAGCATTATTATTGCTGGCGACTGCCTCTCAATCTCTATCTATTGATGACTGGGTATCTCTGATTAGTTCGCCGTTCTTAGCCAATGCTAGTGGTCAACTCAACATTAAGCGAAAGCTTATTCACTATTTGTATGATACCGGTGAGTCCCAGCTTTCTCTTGCGCAGCTTAAGAATCTGATTCTTAGCGTTAAGGAATTAACACCTTTCTCAACTGATGATTGTTTTTTATCATTGATGATTAATGCTAATGCGGAAGTGCAAAAGTTAAGGGCTGCTAAGCCGCAATACCCGTCTCAATGGGCAGTTGCTTTCGCCGCTTATTTAACCCAGTTTGACTGGCCTGGTTCACGACTATTAAACAGTGAAGAGTATCAACAGCACGCAGTTTTTGAATCTTCATTTGATAGCTTTTCTAGTTTGGATGCTATTTTATCGCGAATATCCTTGCAGGAGGCGTTGAGTCATTTTCAACGGCATTGCCAGCAACAAGTGTTTCATATTGAGACAGTTATTGATGAAGCTGTGCTTCCTGTGCAAATTTTAGGTGGTCTTGAAGCCAGTGGTCAGGTTTTTAATCATCTTTGGTTAATTGGCATGTCAGATGATCAGTGGCCCTCTAGGCCATCAGCTCATCCATTGATTCCTATCAGTCTTCAACTTGAATTTGATCTGCCGAATTCGTCTGTCGCCCGCGAGTTTGATTATGCCAAGCGGATGACAAAGTCTTACTTATTGAGTGCCCAACAAGTGAAGTTGAGCCACCCCTCAACTATTGATGATATTGATGCCAGCATATCCCCCGTTTTTTTGTTAATTTCGAAGCAGCTATCAATGGATATTTTCCCGGTATCGCAACTCGATCCTATTACGAGAGTCAGCGATGCTTTTTCGCTTGAGTCTGAATATGACTTTCTCATTGATGATGTTGGATTGCCGATTCCTTCTCATATCTCCCATGAAGGTTTGCCTGGAGGTTCAGCTTTGCTGAAAGATCATCATGCCAATCCCCTCAAGGCTTACTTTAAATGGCGGTTAGGTGTGAGGCCTCTCGAGTCAGAGGTCAAAGGAATATCTGCCATAGAGAGGGGCAATGCTCTCCATGCAGCACTGGAATTAATATGGTTGAATTTGGGTGGTTGGCGGCAGTTAGTTGACGCGACAGAGGAAGCTATCCACACTCTTGTTGAGCAGTCTGTTTCCCGTGCTATTGACCGGGCTCTATCGCGAAGATTTGTCATGCCTTCAAGGCAGCTTATTGAACTTGACAAGGTGAGAATTAAGAAAACATTGTTAACCTGGCTGAAGTTAGAAGCGGCTAGGCCAGAGTTTTTTATTCATGCCTGCGAGTTGCCATTTTCTTATTACTATCATCAGCATCAAATAAAATTACGGATTGATCGTATTGATCGTCTCGATGACGATCAGTTACTGTTAATTGATTATAAGAGTGGTAAGGCGACAGCAACAGGTTGGACCAACGAGTTCCTGTCTGAACCTCAATTGCCACTTTATGCCATCGCTTTGGCAGCTCAAGAGAATGAAAATTCAAAGACTAGCTCGGCCATTGCTTTTGCAAGAGTTAAAGCCGGAGAAGATCAAGCCTACCTTGGTCTTAGTGGAGCCCATTCATCCGCTGCGCTTGCCATAAAAGGGCTTAAGACAGGTGAGTTTGAAGCTTGGTCGGGGCAGTTGACCGCTTGGGCCTCACATATTGATAACTCCATTGAAGAGCTAGTCAATGGTCAAGTTTATCTTGATCTGGATGCTATTTTTCAAATTGATTCCAGTTATGAGTCGGCGATGCGCTTATCTCATTGCTACTACACTCATGACAAAACAGAAGTCGACGTGAGTTTTAATCAGTCTTGGCGGCTAAGTTCGATTGAACAGGATGGTGAATAATGTCTGATAGCCATGCACGAACAAAGGCTTTGGATATATCGCAATCCATTTGCGTGACCGCGCCTGCCGGTTCTGGAAAAACTGAGTTATTGAGTCAACGGGTGCTGAAGTTGTTGGCTTCGGTTGAGCAACCCGAACATATCTTAGCAATAACCTTCACCCGCAAAGCAGCAGCAGAGATGCGTGAACGAATCATTGATTCTTTGCGTTATGCCAATGAGCATGTCGACCCGCCCAAACAAGCACACAAGCAATTGACTTGGAGCTTGGCTCGAGATGCGCTTCAGCAAAGTGCGGTCATGGATTGGGAATTGATCGATAATCCCAAACGTCTGCGGATACAGACGATTGATAGTCTGTGTCAAAATATTGCTTCTGATCTGCCTATTTTGAGTCGGTTAGGCGGCACTCTTTCGCCTGCAGATAACCCCGATCAGCTTTATCGTCAAGCGGTAAGGTCACTAATGTCAGAGCTTGAGGGGGAAGATTTAGTCAGCGGCGCTCTGACGGATTTATTGTTGCACTTAGATAATAATTTTAGCCGTCTTTACGGTTTGTTTATTACTATGCTCAGGTGCCGTGATCAGTGGCTTGATTTTGCCATCAGCTATCGTCAGCACGATACCAAGGATAAAGATCTAGAAGGCAGTTTGCATCGTTGGTTAGAAGAGCAACTTTGCGAGTTACGACAGCAGTTGTTGCCTTTCGAGTCAGACTTATGCCTGCTGACAAGATTTGCAGCGCAGCATAAGTCAGCCGATCAAGACTGCCACATGAAGTGCCTCAATGATTTAACAGCCCTTCCTGATGCATCGCTAGCGGCCGCACCGCAATGGCTGGGTCTCTTTTCTTTGTTGCTCACCAAGGATAATAGGCTTCGAAAGACGGTCACTAAGGCACAGGGTTTTCCTCCTAAAAGCGTGGCAATTGGTAGCGAGCAGAAGGTTTTATTTGAAGAAAATAAGTTGCTAATGTCCTCACTTCTTGAGGATATGTCACTTAGTTCTGGATTAGAGCAGGCATTGTCGATCAGTCAATCGCTAGTTGCTGCCTGCGTTGAGACGAATCATCATGCTATCCTTCAACCATTAACTCAGTGCTTAATTCGCCTTTACGCCCATCTCAGGCTGGTATTTAGCATTAATGGCGAGTGTGATTACATCGAGATAACCCTTGCCGCTCTGGAGGCATTATTGGGTTCTTACCGCGATTATCAAGGTGAGGCGCAAACCGCAGTAGCGCATAAATGGGATCGTGAAATTCGCCACATACTGATTGACGAATTTCAAGACACTTCAGTTTCTCAGTTTAATTTGATTCAGGCATTAACCGCTGAGTGGCATCAAGAAAACGTATTGCATGCATCTGCTCAAAGAACCTTGTTTATAGTAGGCGATGGCATGCAATCTATTTACAGTTTTAGAGCAGCGAAAGTGGGTCTATTCATTCGCGCAAAAGAACATGGGATTGGTGATTTGCCTTTGGTTGCTGTTGAGCTGGTGAACAACTTTAGGTCAACTAGCACTATTGTTGATTGGAATAATGCGACATACCGTCAAATATTTCCGACAGAAGTGAATTACTCGAGAGGGGCTGTGCCTTATTCGCCTTCGCAGAGTATGGCGGATAGACTAGACAATGATAGCCGAGCTGAGATCGTTTTTTTCGCTAAAGAAGGTGGGCGATTTAGCGAAGCAACTAAAATTGTTGATGAAATACAGCGTCAGCAGTCACAGCACCCATCAGAATCTATTGCAATATTGGTTCGTTCTCGCACACATTTAGTCGACATTATTCCGGCCTTAAACAAGGCAGGCATTGCTTGGTCCGGTATTGACCTAGATCCGTTAAAAGATCGTGAAGTTATTCATGACTGTCTATCTATGACTAAGGCAATGTTAAACCCTGCTGATACGGTGGCATGGCTTGCTATTTTACGAGGTCCATGGTGTGGTTTGACTCTTGCTGATCTTCAAATACTCGCAGACTGTGACGCCGCTTTAGAGGTACCAGTATCGGAATCTGAAGACGCTGATAGTGCTACTATTGCAAGAATTTCTAATGTAAAACCTTCGCTTGATAAGGTGGTCAATTATTGTTTGACTGGCGAAGCTGATAGCGCGTTGTATACAGCCATCAAGCGATTGTCTCAGCAGGGGGGGTTAAGGTTAACCGTCGTTGCTCGTAAGTTGCAAGAAGCTTGGTCGATGCGCTCTCGACAGCCAATGAGGTCTTGGTTAGAAAAGCTATGGACTAATTTACATGGGCCGACTTTAGCTTCCAGCAGTTTTGATGGTGATGACAGTGATTCAGCGCTTGCTTTTTTTGACTTAGTTGAGCGTCTTGATCAAGCGGAAAGTCTTGGGGCTAAAAAATTTACTGTGACGCTGCTTGAAGATCATTTGCAACGTTTGTTTACGCAGACCGTCAGTGATATACAAGCAGAGCAGGTTGGCTACAAGCCTGTTCAGATCATGACAATTCATAAAGCTAAGGGGTTAGAGTTCGATAGTGTTATCTTGCCTGGTCTTGATAAAGGCGCTAGAAGTGACACAAAACCCTTGCTTCATTGGAATGAGCACTTATTTAAAGACGGTTCAACAGGGCTATTACTTTGCCCCATTGATTCAGTAGCTGAGCTTAATCATGAGCCTGAATTGCTCGATTCAATTGATTTCGATCGTGCATTTAGTCCATCACCGTCAGTTAAAAGCAGGGCCAACAGTCACTTGTATAGCTTTTTAGCGGATGAAAATAAACGTATATTGGCGAATGAATATGCCCGTTTGCTTTATGTGGCCACGACTCGTGCAAAATCTCGACTACTGCTATTAGCGGCGTTACAGGTTGATGATGAGGGGTTTTCGCGAGCGCCAGCGAGTAACAGCCTTTTGTATACTTTGTGGCCTGCTATTCATCAGCCCTCAATTATTTCTTTACCTGCCGTTAGCACAACAGAAAATCATTCAGGGCCCGCTTATCCATTGTTGAAGCGGTTAAAGTCTGATTATTTTACCGAGCAGTTGATCCACAGTGATAACCCTAACAGGTTTAATTCTGAAGTAGTTAACAGCGGGTCTGGCAAACATAATATTTTTAGTGGTCAGCCTATAGATCGAGTGATGCCACAAGTGGGAACCTGCATACACGAGGTATTCGAATTCATCGGCTCAGGGCCTGTGAATGACCAATCGCGGTTGTCTCATCGATCTGATGCTTGGCGGTCTAGACTGCAGCAGTTAGGTGTATGTAGTAATAGTATTGACGAAGCTGTAGCCATAGTGGTTGATGCTGTTAAGACTATTTCAACCAGCGCTATTGCTGATTGGTTATTTTCTTCTGAACATCAAGCGATTAAAAATGAGTGGCCATTATCATATCAATCATTATCTAACGATGTTAAACATTTTATTATTGATAGAAGTTTTATTGATGCTGATAAGACGCGATGGATTATTGATTATAAAACAGCACAGTCAGGCGGTAGTACTATTGATGAATGGCTTGCTATGCAGGTGGAGAAATACACTGAGCAGTTACATAATTATTACCGAGCGGTAAACAGTTTTGACCGTCAGTTCAATACCGATGTGGTTAATACGCAGTGTGCTATTTATTTACCATTAGTGGATCAGTTGTTGCTAGTTGATTCGCCTTCGTCTTAATTAATTTTTCTTTGCGGCAATCACACTGAAGCGATGGTCACTGAATATAAGTCTATAGTTTGAAAATATCTTCTCTAAAGCTTGGTGATACTTTAAATGATGGTTGCCGACAATCCATAGTTCACCGTTATTTTCTAAATGTCGGTGACTGTCGCGAAATAAGCGTTTTGCAGTTTGTGTTTCAATCGTATTGCCACGATGAAATGGCGGGTTACAGATAATCCAATCATATTTTTTTTCAGAATGACTGAGACCATCTTCGACAATAAAGTTAACTTTACACGAGTGTT
>DDDX01000103.1 GCA_002339085.1 Cellvibrionales bacterium UBA1969 | reverse complement strand
ACAGCGTTGCCTGATCAGGCCTACACATTTGCTAAGGGGGGGACCATTGAACATGCCTTAGGTTATCCTATTCGCCTTTCTAGGCCGCTGGATTTTGCGGCAGTTACTGATCATGCTGAGTGGTTGGGTGTAGCAAGACATGTGAATGGGCCGTTGGAAAATAATGAGCGCTTAAAAAAAATTGTCAGTAGTGGTAATCCTCTTAGCATCACTTTCAATTACTTTAGAACGGTGATCTCCCAAATGGGAGACTTACAAACACGGATAGATAATTTTGGTGGTTTAGCTAATCAATCTATTACCCACGCTGCCTGGCAGCACACAATTGACAGTGCGGAACGACATAATTCACCGGGTCATTTTACTTCATTTATCGCCTATGAATGGACCTCTATGCCGAATGAGGATAACCTTCATCGTAATATTATTTATCGATCAAGCGCTGTTCCTAATAGACCCTTCAGCGCCTTAGACTCTGAGGACCCCCTCGCACTATGGCAGGTATTAGAAAAGCAACGATCACAGGGCCAAGACGCTATTGCAATTCCACACAATGCCAATTTAAGTAATGGCTTGATGTACGGAGTCAACGATTTTGCTGGCAACGCTATAACTGCAGAATACAGTGCGCTGCGCTTACGTAATGAGCCGATTAGTGAAATCCTTCAAGTAAAAGGTGCTTCTGAGACACATCCATTGCTGTCAGAGCATGATGAATTTGCTGATTTTGAAATACATGATTTACGTTTGAGTGCAGACGGGAGTAAGAGTTTACCTTCAGGCAGTTATGCGCGCGAAGCATTACGCACCGGACTAGTCCTCGATGAAAAATTAGGTATTAATCCCTACCAGTTTGGCGTTGTTGGCAGTAGCGATGGTCACGGTGCTAGTGCGCCAGTAGAGGAGGCTAGTTATCACGGAAAGTTACCGATGGGCGATGGCACGGCAGGCATTCGCTTGGGCAAAACCCTAATGTTGCCGCGTGATTACAACCGTGGTGGTATGTGGAGCGCAATGGGATTGGCAGCTATTTGGGCTGAAGAGAATACGCGTGAATCGCTATTTAAGGCAATGCAACGCAAAGAAACTTATGCGACCTCTGGGCCGAGAATAAGAATACGTTTCTTTGCTGCAGAGTCTTTTCCAGATCAAGTTCTAGCAGCAGAGGATTGGGTTGCTCAGGCATATAAATTAGGTGTACCCATGGGTGGTCAGTTAGTTGATATTGATTCAGGTTCTGGCCCAGAATTTATTATTTACGCAGAAAAGGATCCGCTCGGAGCGAATCTTGATCGAGCACAGATCGTAAAAGTTTGGTTAGATAGCGACGGTCAAAGTCATGAAAAGGTCTATAATGTTGCTGCTGCAGATCAACGTAAGATCGATTCTCAGGGTAATATGCCAGCCGTTGTGTCAACGGTTGATGTGGCCTCTGCCAGCTACGATAATTCAATTGGTGGGGTGGGACTTTTTGCTCGCTGGCAAGATCCGGATTTTAATTACCAGCAGCTGGCAGCGTATTACGCTCGTGTAATTGAAATACCTACGCCACGCTGGACAACTTATGATGCGAAAATATTGAATGTTGAGGCACCAGCCCCCCAATCGCTTCAAGAACGAGCCATCACCTCGGCAATTTGGTATAGTCCATCTAAGAAATAAAAAAATCACGCGGCTGGGTTTATTTTTCAAAAGATAGATTGGGAGATGTTGTATATGTTAGATATTAGAATCCTTAAAAGGACAGCAAAGGCTTTTTTTGTAAGCACTCTAGTTATTTTTTTATCGGCCTGCGAGCAGTCTGAAGATTCTACTCCAGATACTTCATTAAGCAGTATTGCAGTGTTGGCTGAGGCAGAGCATCGTAGCGAAAAAAATCGCGCCCGAAATTCTTATCGTCATCCGGAGCAAACGCTGAATTTTTTTGATATAAAACCCACTCAGCGAGTCATTGAGATTTCGCCAGGCGGGCTTTGGTATTCGGAAATTCTAGCGCCGTTTTTAAAAGATCAAGGCCGTTATGTTGCGGCTGGCTACGATGTAGATCTGGCTGATCAGCCCAGTTACCGTTATCGATTAACTCAGGCGATGATTGATCGTTTTGAGAAACAAGCTGATTTATTTGGTAAAGCTGAGATCATTGGTTTTTCTCCTCCACAAAGTATGTATTTAGGCGAGGATAATTCTGTCGACCGAGTGCTAACTTTTCGTAATACCCATGGCTGGGTTAGAGGTGGCGTGGCTGTTCAGGTCTACCAGGCGTTTTATGATGTATTAAAGCCAGGTGGTGTGTTAGGTGTAGTGCAGCATAGGGGGCCGTCTTCAACTTTGGCTAGCGGAGGCATGAGTGGTTATTTGACCGAAGCGGTAGTTATTGATATTGCCGAGCAAGCCGGTTTTGTTTTAGAAGCACGATCTGATATTAATGCTAATACCAATGACACTGCTGATCATCCGCAGGGTGTTTGGACTTTGCCGCCAACGTTGCGGCAAAAAGAGCTAGATAAAGAAAAATACTTAGCCATTGGCGAAAGTGATAGGATGACTTTACGATTTAAGAAAATAGCCCCTTAATTCATTCGTCCAATAAAACAAAAACACCGTCAAAGTAAGCCGCTGTCTCATTATGATGGCCGCTCATAATCTGACTTGTAAGCGATAATGAGGTTTTACCGGTTTTTTCATAGTGGGCAAAAAAACCTTCCCATTGTCGTTCTACTGGTATATTGCAGGTAGCGCGAATAATGGTTTCGTCGCAGGGGTGCCGATAACGAATTTGCCCATCACGGGTCACTATGTTTGGCTTGGCTATCTTTTCACTGCACTTTAAAAACATCGTTCCCCAGCAGGCCACTAATGCAATATTGTAAAGGCAGCCGCCGAAGGCTTTGCCGCGGTCATTTTGGTTCATGTTTAGCGGGGCGCTAATAATTAACTGCGTATCTGTATAACTTTCAACTTCAATTTTAGCTGCACTGATAGCCGGTAGGTGGTCAATAATAAACTCATCTAAAAGATTGTTAGCCATGATTAAGCCTTTGGTTAGGTTAGTCGTACCCTTAGCATCTACACACTGATGACCGCAGTGAGGATTATTGTCAAGTGAGGCCAACTGTCAAGCTTCTATGTGGTTTTTTTGTTTTATCACCATGAATAATATAGCAAGTTAACTTGACATTTAGTTTGCATCAATCATCAGTTTTTTTGGAGTCTATAAAGCTATAATATCGCTTTTCTTGTTGCGATTGAATCTTATCTTTGCTCGATTTAATTATTTGATTTTTTTATGTCTAAACTTGTTACGGAAGTTTCATCACTCTCAAGATTGGCCTTGCCGGTTGCTTTATCTCAGTTGGCAATTATTGGGATGGGCACAACGGATGTCCTGCTAGTGGGGCGAGCAAGCACTGGCGAATTAGCTGCGCTGAGTTTAGGTAACAATATCTGGAATATCGTGATCTTGTTTTTCTTTGGTATTGGTTCCATTACCCAGGCTTTAGTTGGACGTTTTTATGGTGCTAATGATATCGATGGTCTTCGCAGTCAACTTCATCAGTCAATATGGCTGACGCTGGTCTTAGGTGTGATGGGTGTACTGTCGATCCTTTTGGCGGCAACGCTTTTAATGAATGCGGGTTTTGATCCAAATATGGCTTCAAGGGCCAATGACTATTTACTGGCTATTGCCTGGGGGGCAATACCGATGACTATGCTGCCAGCTTTACGAGGTAGTCTTGAGGCTATGAGCCTGACGCGGGCAGTGCTATGGATTAACGTTAGTATTTTCATAATTAATATTCCTCTCGATTATTTTCTTATTTATGGTCTTTACGGTTTTCCTCAACTGGGTGCGGAGGGCTGTGCATGGGCAACTGCTTTACTACTTTGGTTAGGCTTATTTGCGAATTTTGCTATGCTGAATTGGCATCATTCGATTCGTCACCTTTCAGTTTTTAAGCATCTTCAGTGGCCACAATTGCAAAAGATGCGTGATACTTTTCTTCTAGGTTTACCGATTGGTTTTTCTGTCTTAATAGAGATGAGTATGTTCTCTGGAGCGGGGATGTTAATTGCGTATTTTGGCCCGACTGCTGCCAGTGCACATTCTGTGGCGATTAGTATCGCCTCAGCCTCCTTTATGATTTATCTTGGGTTAGGGCAAGGCATGACGATTCGCGCTTCACAGCAATTAGGTGCAGGTGAGAGTGAGGGCGCCCTATACAGTATTAAAGTGGGCATGGCCCTAAGTATGTGCCTAGCATTTTTGGTGACTGTTTGTTTTTTAGTTTTGCGCAACCAGCTTGTTGGACTCTACACGCAAGATGCGGTAGTGATCGATCTTGCGGTGAGACTGTTGTTATTTGGGGCTATTTTCCAGTTGGTCGACTGCTTGCAGGCAGTTGGTATCTGTGCCTTGCGTGCTTATCACGATACGGCTAGCTCGGCAAGATATCAGGCGATTGCTTATTGGTTGATTGGCTTACCAGTCGGTATGCTACTTGGTTTCTGTCTAGATATTCCGGGCGTTAGTGGTGCTTCAGCTTTTTGGTTTGCGATGCTGTTAAGCTTGACGATTTCTTCCTCGCTTATTACTAGGCGGTTGCGGCAGCTTAGTTCTTTATCTGCGACGCTTAAGCCTTAATTTAAAATTCAAAGCTGTGCAATGAAATTTGATTTTGTTGTGCTTTGATATACCACCCTTTACTGTCCCAATCGCCTAAGACATAGCGTTTTAGTTTTATTTCATCGGTACTTTGTATATGGTGAACGGCGGGTCTGTGGGTGTGGCCATGAATTAAAACATCGACGCCATGTTGATCAAAGGCTTTAGTTACCTCTGAAGCGGTAACATCCATAATGTCTTCGGCTTTTGTAGCATTTGCGCTACGGCTTTTTTCTCTAAGCATTGTAGCAATAGCGCGTCGTTCTGATAAAGGCTTATTGAGTAATGTCTGTTGCATCGCTGGATCGCGGATTATCTTACGAAAGCTCATGTATTCCTTATCAGCCGTACACATGCTGTCACCGTGCATGAGTAGTATTGATTGGTCATAAAGCTTGATCACTGAAGGGTCGGGTAGCAATTCACAGTTACAGGCTTTCGAAAACTCATTACCCATTAAGAAATCTCGATTGCCCACCATAATGAAAACTTTCACACCCCCTTTAGACAGCATAAGCAGCTGCTGCTGAAGCAATTCTGCAAGAGGGCTGTTGTCATCGTCACCAAGCCATGCGTCACAAAGGTCACCAAGAATATATAAGTGACTCGCTTTCGTCGCTTGGCGAGTACAGAACTCCACAAAGGCCTGACTGATATCCGGTCGCTGTTCACACAGGTGGATATCAGAGATGAATAGGCTATGATCCGCTGGGCTGGAAAATGCCATCTACTGGCGCCTCAAGATTAAATTACCCTTCGACGCTAGCCGACTCAATAACGATTGGGCTAAGGGGTACGTCTTGGTGATGACCGCTAGAACCTGTTGCTACGGATTTAATGGCTTCTACGACATCCATACCCTCTACTACAGTGGCAAATACGGCATAGCCCCAGCCTTGCGCGTTCTTGCCGCTGTGATTCAAAAAGCCATTATCCGCCACGTTAATAAAAAATTGTGAGCTTGCTGAGTGGGGGTCATTGGTTCTCGCCATAGCCAAGGTACCAACAGTATTTTTTAGGCCGTTATCGGCTTCATTTTCTATCGATGGGCGAGTTTGCGATTCGTTCATATCGGCGTCAAAGCCGCCACCCTGTATCATAAAGCCATCAATAACGCGATGAAAAATCTTACCGTCATAGAAGCCATCTTCGACATATTGTTGAAAATTAGCGGCAGTATTGGGAGCCTTATCAAAGTCTAACTCAATGCTGATAACGCCCATATTAGTGTTCAATTTGATCATAGTTAATTTACCTGTCGAATTGTCTTAATTTTCCCACCAAATGCTACTGATGGTTAGGGTTTAAGAGGTTATACTAACCGCTTTACTGTTGCAGTTGAAGTTGCCAAGAGTAGGATATTTCACAATATGGGCGCAATTGAGCAGTTTGATTGATAGGTATCACTGTACTTGGATAAAATAATGGCCGAAGACAGCGCTTCAATTCATCAGCAGAGCGAATCTGCTAACCAAGGTGAGACCGTCAGGTCCTCTAATTTTTTACGACAAATTATTGAGCGTGATTTGGCCGACAAGCCATCTCAAGGCCTAGTAACACGTTTTCCTCCAGAGCCGAATGGCTATTTACACATTGGTCACGCAAAGTCTATATGTGTTAATTTTGGTTTGGCTGAAGACTATCAAGGCCATTGTCATTTACGCTTTGATGACACAAACCCCGAGAAAGAGAGTCAGGCATTTATTACTGCAATCGCAGACGATATTCAATGGCTTGGTTTTGCTTGGCACGGCAATATTCGTTACGCCTCTGATTACTTTGATCAGTTACATGATTTTGCTATCTATCTTATCAAGCAGAATCTTGCTTATGTTTGTCACCTAAGTCCCGAGCAGGCGAGAGAGTATCGGGGTACTTTAACCGAGCCTGGGGTTAATAGCCCCTATCGAGATCGCAGTATCGAGGATAATTTAGCGTTATTTGCACAAATGACGGCGGGTGATTTCGATGACGGTGCCTGCGTGTTACGCTCAAAAATTGATATGTCAGCTCCTAATATTAATCTGCGCGACCCGATCATTTACCGAATCAGAAAAGTGACTCACCATCAGACCGGTGATAAATGGTGCGTGTATCCAACTTATGATTTCACCCATGGTCAGTCGGATGCTATTGAAGGTATCAGTCATTCTATCTGTACCTTAGAGTTTGAAGATCATAAGCCATTATACAATTGGTTTTTGGCGCAACTGCCAGTGCCTTGTCAGCCGCGACAATTTGAATTTTCTCGTTTAAATCTGAACTATACCGTCACCAGTAAGCGGAAATTAAAACGGTTAGTCGATGATGGTGTCGTGTCGGGTTGGGATGATCCACGTATGCCCACAATTTCAGGTATGCGTCGACGGGGTTATTCACCAGCATCTATCAAAAATTTTTGTCAGGCAACCGGTGTGACTCGAGTGAATGGTGTGGTTGATATGGCCATGCTCGAATTTGCAGTTCGTGAGTATCATAATATTCATGCATCACGAGCCATGGTAGTCATCAATCCACTTAAATTGGTGATCAGTAATTACCCGGTCGATCAGTTAGAGCATTTGGACGCGCCTAATCACCCGCAAGACAGCGCCATGGGTTCTCGCAAGGTGCCGTTCACGCAGAAGATTTATATCGATAAAGCAGACTTCAGAGAGTCTGCTAACAAGAAATTTAAGCGTTTGGTGATGGGTAAAAAAGTGCGTCTTCGTAATGCCTACGTGATCATGGCTGAGTCAGTAGTTAAGGATGATAGCGGCGAGATTATAGAAGTTCATGCTAGTTATGATCCCGATACCATTGGTCAGGATCCTGTTGATGGCATCAAGCCAAAAGGGGTTATTCAATGGGTGTCAGTCACTGAAGGTAAGCCGATAACAATAAGAGAATACGATCGTTTGTTCAGTCACGAGTCGCCAGAAAAACCCTCTGAGGATAGCGGTGACAGTGATTTCATGTCATTCATTAACCCTGACTCATACTGCGAGCATACGGAATGCTTCGCTGAGCCTTCCTTGTTAGATGCTTCAGCCGAGCAAGTTTTTCAGTTTGAGCGTGAAGGTTACTTTGTTGCAGATCGACATGATTTTAGCAGCGATCAGCCGGTTTTCAACAAAACCATTGGCCTCCGCGATAGTTGGCCTAAACAAGAGCAGAGCTAACGATGGGCTTGCAACTATACAATACCCAACAGCGTAGCAAAGAAGTCTTTGAGCCGATTGATCCGCAGCGTATTACTATGTACGTCTGTGGTCCGACCGTTTATAACCGTGTTCATATTGGTAATGCACGACCGGCAGTGGTCTTTGATACCTTATTTAGGCTTTTAAAGTCGCTGTATCCCAATGTCATTTATGCCCGTAATATTACTGATATCGATGATAAAATTATCGCTGCAGCGGCGGATTCAAGTGAGTCGATCGAAGCGATTAGTCAGCGTTTCGCCGCGGCCTACTTTGAGGATATGGCCGACTTACATAATTTAACACCAACCATTCAACCTTATGCCACTGACCATATTGAGCCTATGATCAGCATGGTGAGTCGCTTAATAGAGCAGGGTCATGCTTATGAAGCGCAAGGGCATGTGTTATTTGCCGTTGAATCGATGGTGAATTACGGTCGCTTATCCAACCGAAGTCTGGAAGATATGTTAGCGGGTGCTCGCGTAGAAGTGGCTGACTATAAACGTTATGCCGGTGATTTTGTGCTTTGGAAGCCTTCGTCGGATAACGAGCCAGGTTGGCAAAGTCCATGGGGAAGAGGTCGACCTGGCTGGCATTTAGAATGTTCGGCTATGATAGAAACGCATCTTGGCGAAACTATCGATATTCATGGCGGCGGCCGGGATTTAATTTTCCCACATCACGAGAATGAGGTGGCTCAAAGCGAATGCGCTCATGGTGGCAAGGCATTTGTACGTTATTGGTTACATAACGGTTATATCAATATTGATGGAGAGAAAATGTCAAAATCGTTAGGCAACTTTAAAATGGTTCGAGATTTGCTCGGTCATTTTAACGGCGAAACGATTCGCTTTGCTTTGTTAAGCGCTCAGTATCGATCTGAATTAACTTTTAGCAGTGATTTGCTTGAGCAAGCCAAGTCTGCCTTAGATAGTCTCTACGGTTCCTTGAGAGGGGTCAGTAGCGTAGAAGCGATTAGCCCTAATGATTTAGCTGCACACCCCGCTTATTTAGCCCTATTAGATGATCTCAATACACCGGTGGCAATTCGGGAACTGCATCAGTTAGCTAAGGCAATGATGCAGGCTAAAGGAGGTCATCAGGCACGATTAAAAGGGTTGTTGTTAGCTTGTGCCGAATTGATGGGTCTATTACAGCAATTGCCAGAAGCGTGGTTCCAAAGCGCAGTGAAGGATGATGCGATTGACACTGAAGTCATTGAGGCTCTTATTCAGGCCCGCGATGAGGCTAAATTAGCCAAAGATTATGCACGTGCCGATGCGATTCGTAATCAATTGAGCGAAGCCGGCGTGCAGTTAGAAGATGGTCAAAATGGCACCACCTGGCGTAGAGACTAGCAAATGTGTTTGAATGCGACTGAGCTCATGATTTTATTAGGCTTTTTTTTTTGATTTTGTAGCAATTGCTAAGGCGATATACGAGAAAAGTGGCATTTTTGGCTTTGATGGGTTTGACGATTGCTTACGAGGTGAGTAGAATCGCGCCTCTTGTTTAAGGTCTTATCGAGAAAGTTTTCGGGGATTAGCGCAGTCTGGT
>DDDX01000020.1:3973-4933 GCA_002339085.1 Cellvibrionales bacterium UBA1969 | reverse complement strand
GGCATTAATCGCTTGACGAGCCGCATCGGCCAAATCGCGACTGTAGCCATGCTCTTCCATTTCACCGATAGAATCCCAATCAGACACAACTAGACCTGGAAAAGCCCACTGCTGTTTCAAAATAGTGTTCTGTAAATAATGACTGCCCGTTGCTGGTACCCCATCAAAGTCATTAAACGCATTCATGAAGGTCGCTACACCGGCATCAGCAGCGGCCTTGAATGGCGGAAGAATGATATTCCACAAAGTGCTATTACTGACGTCTACCGTGTTGTAATCGCGCCCCGCTTCGACAAAACCATAACCTGCAAAATGCTTGGCTGTGGCTGCAATGCTATTATCATCTGCTAGATCATCGCCTTGAAAACCTTTGACTCTCGCAACAGCAACCTGCGCACCCAGATAAGGGTCTTCACCGGCACCCTCCATCACGCGACCAAAGCGGGCATCGCGGCCAATATCAACCATCGGCGCAAAGGTCCAATGCAAACCTGCCGCAGAGGACTCGACCGCCGCGATCCGAGCATTTCGCTCGATCATTTCCAAGTCCCAGCTGGCTGCCTCACCCAGAGGAATAGGAAACATAGTTTGATAACCATGAATGACATCGTAGGCAAACATCAAAGGAATACCCAGCCGACTTTCTTCCACTGCAATGCGTTGTGCTTCACGGGTGGCCGCCACGGAAACCACATTCAACATTGAGCCAACGGCACCGTCGCGCAAACCCTTGATCCGCTTATTATTGTATTCATTATCGGCCGCAATAGGACCGGTACTATACCAACCACCATTGAACTGATTCAACTGCCCCACTTTCTCAGCCACGGTCATTTTGTTCAGCAAGGCCTCAACCTGCTGATCAATGGCTTTATCGCCCGATTGATAGCGAGTAACTTTTTTGCCTGTATCTATTTCACAGGCAGACAAACTAAGCAGCAAGGCTAAGGTTAAGGTTAA
>DDDX01000020.1:0-3668 GCA_002339085.1 Cellvibrionales bacterium UBA1969 | reverse complement strand
GGCTAAGGTTAAGGTTAAGGTTAAGGTTAAAAATAGCGGCGAAATTTGAAAAATCAAAACAAATAAGCGGCTTCTAAATGGCATAGTGATGAGTTTAACCCTAAAGAAATTTATATAAGAAATCGAATTATAACTAAGATTTTTAGATCCCTCAAAAAAAGCTAAGTAGAAGTACTAAAAAATCGATAGTACGGACGATTAATGAGACTTAATATGCGCTAAATACTGTTCGCGCAGTTGTGACCAGTCAAAATGACTGATATCGGGTAATGACGGCCATTGTCGCTGACGCCATAGACACAAGCGCTCTAATACTTCTTTTGCGATTGCTTTTGGTTCTCCACCACAGGGGTACAGGTAAGCCGAAGAAAAGATCTCTGGATAAACCAAATGATCGGGTAGTAACGGTATGCAGCCAGCCTGAACGGCTTCTAATACAGATAAACCTTGAAAATCATGCAGTGCTGTTGACAAGACGACATCACACTCGTCCAGTAATTGATGGTAATCTGTTTTAGAGTGAATAAAACCCCAGCCGCCCAGCTTAAGAGTAGCTGATCGCTCTATTGTTTGCTTTATCGCTGAAAATGCATCAGGACTTTGTCTGAATTGCTGGCCAACAACATTAAACTCAATGGCTTGACCTGATTCAGCTAACTGCTCAACAATGGCCAATAATATATCTGGGCCTTTATCGTATTCCCAACGGTGATTCCAAACAATCTTAATAGTTTTTTTCTTATCACCTTGCTGTGTCATCAAAGACTGGGATACTGCGTTAAGAGTTTGCAATGGAACAGCTAATATGCTGGTTTTAGCCATAATATCATCCACGAAACTGATCGGTATTTTCTCAGGAAAATTTTTCAATAAAGTCTGTAAACCATCAATAGCCGTGCGACGATTAAATTCAGAATTGAAACTTATTTTTTTTGCCACAAGGCAGTTATATAGAAACACCATTTTTGGATCAAGGTTTTTAAATGCTCGATCATTGAAATGATGACTCAGCGGGTAAGAAAATTGGTTTTCATGACAGTAGAGCCATAACGGTATGGTAGCTAACGACGGAATCAAACCTTTTAAAGTCGCTACATCGACCATTGATGTAGCAATAATAAGGTCATAATCAGCTGACAATGTAGGTCGCTGCTCAATAAACCAAGTCATCGGATTAGCTCGCACACGATAACTAAAGAATCGTGGCGGTAAAGATAAAACTGTCCATTGGTATTGTTCAAACTGATCGACTAATGACTCACGCCAATAGCGATGACTGTGTGCATCATAAGCCGATAATAATAATATTTTCACGACAAATTAATAACCGTTCAAAGCTAGAGCACTGGCTAATTACGCATAAGAAAATGAGACAACACTTTTTTCATCCGCAGCGGATCATGACTACCGGTCAATTCACGGATCGAATGCATGCCATAGGTAGGAACACCTACGTCTAAAGTTTTAACACCAATTTCAGTGGCTGTTATTGGCCCAATCGTACTGCCGCAGCCCATATCACTGCGTGTCACAAAATCTTGTACTGGAATGTCACAACGGTGGCACAACGCTCTAAATAACGCCTGTGTCTCGCTGTTAGAAGCATAGCGTTGATTGGCATTAATTTTAATGACTGGCCCACCATTGATTTTAGGGCTGTGCAGTGGGTCCATTTTGTCAACATGACTGGGGTGCAATGCATGAGCATTATCGGTTGAAATCAAGGTTGAATGGCTCACAGCACGAACAAAGTCTTCGCTGTTAGGTAAGATACGCTGCAAGGTTTGCTGCAAGAAAGGACCTGCCGCGCCTACCGCTGAATGGCTGCCCACTTCCTCATGATCACTGCATATAAGCATAGACCATTGACTCTCGGTCGCTTCGCTTGCAGTAATTATCGCCATCAAATCAATGTAACACGACAATAGGTTGTCTAATCTTGACCCTGCAATAAAATCGCCATGTAGACCAATAGTATTAGACGGCTGGGTATCGTATAAAAATAACTCATGATCGAGTACTTGATCAGCATCAATAGCCATTTCATTCAGTTGTATTAGAAGTAATTTATGCAAGCTATTTTTTTCATTATCGTCACCGCAGGCAATCAATACCGGCAGGTGAAGTTGAGCATTGACTGAACGCTTTTGATTGGCTTCTCGATCTAAATGAATAGCTAAGCTCGGTATGGTCGCAATGGGGCATTTAAAATCAATTAATGCGCACGCTAAGCTGCCTCGCTTATCTTGGTAATGAACGCGACCGGCAAGTGATAGATCACGGTCAAACCAAGGGTTTAATAATGCACCGCCATAAACTTCGACGCCTAGACGCCAACTGTTGGATTGATGAATATCAGCGTTCGGTTTTACTTTTAAGCAAGGACTATCGGTATGGGCGCCAAGCATATGAAAACCTTGCTCAGTTAGACTTTGATGGCCCTGAGTCCAAGCGATAATGGATGACTGGTTACGTATGACATAATACTGCTTACCCGATTCTAAAGCCCAACTATCACCCTCTTGCAAGACGATAAATCCAGCTTCATCTAATAGCTGTGCCATATTTTGCACTGCATGAAACGGCGTGGGTGATCGATCAATGAAATCACAAATTTGATGATTAAGTTGCTGTCTTAAACTTGCATTCTCTGCAGCTGCATCATGCTTTGACTGTTTGTTCATAGCGTTATCGTTCTCTTTAGTTTTTCTTAGTCATTAATATCCAGCTATTGCTTATATATAAATATCAACACCCACAACTTGAGCGGCTGAAGTATTGAGAGCATCAGCTTGCTGTTGATGAATATAGGATTCTATCGCTGTTCGCTGATGGTGTGGTAAGTGATCTAATGTCGCAAGCTGTCTAAATAAAACTTGGCGTTTTTCAGCATTCACCACTAATTGAGGATTAGATCGCTGTGGATCTACTTGTTCAATGGGCTGAGCATTAATGACAGGCGAGCGTGTTGAATGATCAGTAGTTGACGTAGGTTGACTTTGCGTAGATGTATACTCAGTCGTTATGCTTGATAAGTATGAATGCGTTGTGGCTGTCAGCACGATAAAGCCTCCCGTCGGCTAATGCTATAAAAACTTTCTATAGCAACTACTCTAACAACTACTGTATCAAATGACGAAATCATCGGCCACTAGATAACAGCTGATAATTATAGAGTCATGACCACTTCGATGAAAGACCTCACTGGTGCTTTCATTACTATATTACCAGTAACAAGAACAAGCCTAAACCCAGTCGGTACCAAACAAACGGCATTAAACCGATGCGCTCAATTAAGCGCATAAAAATTCCGATGCATAAATAAGCGCTAATTGCTGCCACGATTAAAGCCAGCGATAATTTACCCCATGAGAATAGGGTTGCTTGTTGGCTTAAATCAATGAACGAAAGCGTACCAGCAGAAAAAATAATCGGGATAGACAATAAAAAAGAAAACCGTGCGGCGTCTATCTTAGATAGACCAAGCAACAAAGCTGCAGTAATCGTCACCCCAGAGCGGGAAGTGCCAGGAATTAGCGCCAAGACCTGAGCCAGACCGATACATAATGCAATTTGCCAGCTTAATTTCATGAAATTATTGCGCTGACGACTCGAAAGCTCGGCCCACGCCATTAATAAAGCAAATAGCAGAGTGCTCATTGCGATCA
>DDDX01000003.1 GCA_002339085.1 Cellvibrionales bacterium UBA1969 | reverse complement strand
CTACCAACTGAGCTATTCCCGCACATTCTTTTACGACTGGCATACCCAACCTGTGATTACGCATGACACGCTCTAAGTAGGCAATAGCACCTCAAAAGAGAGCGGTATTTTATGCGTTAATGGCTTTATGTCAAGAGAAAAACCCATAAATCACGCTGTTAAGTGGCTCACTATTAACACCTTTTGTCTCTCTGGTAGATTTTCTAGTTTTAGGCACCAAAACCGCCGATAGCCTTACATTGAATCTTTAAAATCGGGCCAGGCCGCGCGTAAATAGACCACCATGGACCATAGTGTTAGCCCGGCAGCGACATAAAGGGCGACAAAACCGATAAATTCGATCCAGTGGTTGTCGAGGGTGATTTGCGCAAGCAAAATAATGATAGCGATCATTTGCAGGGTGGTTTTGAGTTTACCTACATACGATACCGCGACGCTGGTGCGTTTGCCAATTTCAGCCATCCATTCGCGTAACGCTGAAATGACTATTTCGCGGCCAATAATGATCATTGCCGGAAAGCTAAACCAGAGATGAGGGTAGCGCTCAAGTAGCACCACCAACGCAACCGCTACCATTAACTTGTCGGCAACAGGATCTAAAAATGCGCCAAAATCGCTAAACTGGTTGAGTTTCCGGGCTAAATAACCATCAAACCAATCTGTAATAGCGGCTGCACTGAAGATCACAGCAGCGGCTAGACCGGTCCAGTTAAACGGGAGGTAAAATACCACCACTAAAATAGGAATCAGCATAATGCGGACTAAGGTGAGGGAATTGGGTATGGTCATCAAAGAGGCCTGCCAGGGCATGTGAAGTCAATAGGTTTAGTATAGGCTACTCGAGAAGAATGTGTGATATTTAAGATGAAATGATCACGATTTTATTTTGCCATTAACTGGGGTGCAGTTCGGCGTAGATATCTTGTGCTAATCGTTGACTGATACCGTCGACTCTAATCAGTTCGTCAACGGTGGCGCGTTCAATTTCTTGCCAGCCACCAAAGTATCGAAGCAGGTCGCGACGACGCTTAGGACCCACGCCGGCAATGCCTTCTAACGGTGAGGTGTTTTTCTTTTTGGCACGTCGTGCTCGGTGTCCGGTGATGGCAAAGCGGTGCGCCTCATCACGCACTTGTTGAATGAGATGCAATGAAGCGGCATCGCCGGGCAGTGACAGTGGTTTGTCGGCACTGCCAATGAACAGTGTTTCTAATCCAGGTTTACGCGATGCACCCTTCGCGACGCCAATAATCAGTACTTCGCTGATTTGCAATTCTTCGAGTACCTCTATAGCTTGATTCAATTGACCCTTGCCGCCGTCAATCAGCAAAATATCGGGCAATACGCCTTCGCCTTTTTTAATGCGAGTATAGCGCCGCTCAATCGCTTGTCGCATGGCAGCGTAGTCATCGCCACCGGTGATGCCGTCAATATTGAATTTGCGGTAATCCGATTTTTTGGCGCCTTCATGGGTGAATACCACACATGAAGCTACCGTTTGGTCGCCACTGCTGTGGCTAATATCAAAGCATTCAATCCGATCGGGCACTTCATCCAATTGCAAATCTTTTTGCAGTTGTTCAAATCGAAAATTGACTTGGTGGCGACTGTTTATACGAGCCGATAAGTTTTGTTCGGCCGTTTGTTTAGCCATTTCAAGCCATTTTGCTCTTACACTGCGGACCTTATGCAAAAGTTTAATTTTTTTGCCAGTACTGCTGTTTAATGCTTCGATGAGCAGGGTGTTGTTATCTAAAGCTGCGTTTAAAATCAGTTCGCTAGGAGTATTGCCCATTGCTCCGCCTTGGATAATATAGACTTGTGAGATAAATGCTTCCATTAATGCATCAACCGTTTCAATAATGCCAACTGCGGGATAGTAACTGCGACTGCCTAGCATTCGACCGCGCCTAACATATAAAACTTGAATGCAGGCATGACCTGAGTGAATAACACCGGCAATAATATCGATATCGCCGCGGCCACTGTCAATGAATTGTTTTTCTTGTAAACGCCGTAAATGCGCCAATTGATCACGCTTTTCTGCGGCTTGCTCAAAGTCTAATTGTTCAGCAGCGTTGTCCATCTCTTTGCTGAGTTGTTTTGTTAGATCGTCATTGTCACCTTCTAGAAACAACATTGATTTACGCACACTATCGGCATATTCTTCAGGCTGTATATTATCGACACAGGGTGCTGCACAGCGACCAATTTGATGTTGTAAGCAAGGTCTGCTTCGGTTGTTAAAAAAACTGTCTTCACACTGCCTAACTTTAAACATTTTTTGTAGAAGCTTTAAGCTTTCACGTACCGCATAGCGATTGGGAAAGGGACCAAAATATCGACCTTTCGCTCGCTGTTTGCCACGATGAAACGCCAGTCTTGGAAATTTATGCTGGCTTGAAATATAAATATAAGGGTAAGACTTGTCGTCACGCAGCAAAATATTATATGGCGGTTTTTCGGTTTTAATTAAATTATGCTCGAGTATTAGTGCCTCTGTTTCACTACCGGTGACGGTGACATCAATATGCGCAATCTTTTTCACCAAAGCTTCGGTCTTGCTACCCGATTGCTGGTGACGGAAATAACTGGCTAGGCGCTTTTTCAGATTTTTCGCTTTACCGATATAAAGATGTTTTTGTTGCCCGTCATACATTTGATAAACGCCAGGACGGTGACTGCAGTTGGCGAGAAATGATTTGAATTCAAAGCCTTTAAGAGGCTCTTTGGGTGCGTTAGTTCGCGCCTCTTTATCGTCGGTGTGGACTGAATGCTCGGGGCCTGATGAGGCGCTCTTACTCAAGTACGGCCTCCACGTAATAGGCAATATTAAAAGGCTTAATTAAAAGCTAATCGATCGGATTTAGCTTGATGGGTGTATTATAGCTCTGTTTTACGTCGTAGATTTGCTTTTAGATAAGGTTTTCCATAATCGTGCGAAATCTATCGCTGACTTATTCAACGGGGGGAATAAAGCTAAGCAAAATCAATTGGTTGCGAATATTTTGAGCTTTTTGACCTGAAATAGTCTATTTATTGCTGGTTATTCCATTAGCAATGAATTTGAAGTAAGTTGTATTTGATTGCACAGTGGCTAAGTTCAACATCATTAGTAATTTTGAGCTTTTTTTAGAATTCGTAGTTTGTAAGTCTGAATAGATTTCATAGAAATGTCGAGCTTCTTGGCGATCAACAAGGGGTTGTCGCCTTGGGCAGTCATTATCGCGACCTGCAGTTCTCTTTGAGTAAGTAAGATAAAAGGTTGGCTTTTGCTTGATATGGGTGATCGAATTTGAGCGTTGGTAAGCGCACTTTGGTATATGCGACCTTGTATGACGGTCTTTACAGCCTTGAGTAAATCACTCATTTGGTCGTTAGCGTGGATGAAACCCTGGGCGCCAGCATTGAAAAAATAATACGGATAAATCGGATCATCAACCGTAGAGATGCCAACAACAGCCGGATTATGCTTCAATTTTCTAATGCGCTTCGTTGCTTCAATGCTGCCAACACCATCAATATGGGCATCGATTAAGACAATATCCGGTTGCTGCGACTTAGTCAGTTTGATGGATTCCTCACAACTATCTATGAAACCAATAAATTGGACAAGGTCGTTGTTGTTTAAGCCATATTGGATAACGCCATCATTGTTTGTCTTTGTTGAGGAGATCATCAATTGCGAAGAGGTTCCTGCGTAAAGTATTCGAATGATCAAGTTGAAATCTTCAATGGTTAAGTTGTTGTTTTTGACCTGTAGCCATAATTTAAAATATCATGTTTCTTAAAAAAATATCTGCGACATCTTGTCGCATGCCATTGGCGACATGTATTGTTAGTCACATGATCTATTTTGGTTGAGACTGTAGGTGTTATGAGCAATTATCACCCACTTGATGCATGATCCAAGGCTCAGATGATATCGGTCCTTAGTATTAGGCGAATGCGGCAATAAATTACAGCGACAAGCTAGGCTGAGTTTGTATAATGGATTTTTTAAATTGATAGATTTTTCGCTTTCTATGGCAGTGAGCGCAATGCATAGAGAACATTAGGTATGACAGTAATCATCAAAACCGCTGAAGACATTGAAAAAATGCGGATCGCTGGCCGTTTAGCTGCCGAGGTCTTAGATATGATCGGCCCTTATGTCGTGCCAGGTGTATCAACCGGTGAATTAGATCGAATTTGTCACGATTACATTGTTAATCAACAGCAGGCTATTCCTGCGCCATTGAATTACAATGGTTTCCCCAAGTCGATCTGTACTTCCGTTAATCAGGTCGTCTGCCATGGTATTCCCTCCGATAAAAAAATCTTAAAAAGCGGCGATATTATTAATATTGATGTGACGGTTATTAAGGATCATTTTCATGGCGATACCAGTAAAATGTTTACCGTTGGAGAGGGCGCCTCGCACACAGATAGGTTGATTAAGGTAACTCAGGAATGTCTATACATGGGAATAGAGTTGGTTAAGCCCGGTGTTCAACTGGGTGATATTGGATATGTCATTCAGCAGCACGCGGCAAAATATTACTACAGCATTGTCAGGGAATATTGCGGCCATGGTATTGGCACGGTTTTTCATGAAGAACCGCAGGTCTTGCATTATGGTCAGCCAGGTAAGGGTATGGTTTTACAAGAAGGAATGACATTTACCATTGAGCCCATGCTCAATGCCGGAAAGCGGCAGGTAAAATTGAACCGGCGTGATGGATGGACTGTCGAGACTAAAGACGGCCGGCCGTCAGCGCAATGGGAGCATACACTGGCAGTCACAGCCAACGGCGTTGAAGTATTGACTGCGCGTGATGAGGAGTCATTCTAGCCGCTCAAATTCACTACATTCGTCATTTTATCGCACGATTAGCAAAGGTGATCCGTTTTTTATGAAGGTTGTCTTTTCCGCTTTCATGCCACGGTTATTAAAAGTTATGAATATCGACTCTCACTCATCTAATAAAGCTTCAGAAAAGTTAACCCGCTTAACGGCTGCAGATAGCAACAGCGAATTCTTGTTCCCAGTCGAAGCATTTTCAGCAGACTTGATGTTGCTAGATTCAGCAATGCAGGCAAAAGCTCTTTTACAACAGTACCAGGCCAAAATAGATCAAGCGTTTCGCGATGGCTATGGTATAGAAGGATTGATTATAGCTCGGTCAATGATGATTGATAGCTTGCTCCAGTATTGCTGGAAAAAAACTGATTGGGGTACTAGCCAAATATGTTTGGTAGCTGTTGGAGGCTATGGTAGAGGCGAGCTGCACCCTCAGTCAGATGTTGATCTACTCATCATTTTAAATCAATCGGCCACATCAACTGTCGCTGAAAATATAAGCTTTTTAGTGACCTACTTATGGGACTGTGGTTTAGATCTTGGCCATAGTGTTAGAACACTTGATGAGTGCGTTAGCTATGCTAAGCAAGATATTACTGTATTAACGAATATGCTTGAGTCGCGACCGATTGTTGGTGATACATCCTTATTTAGACAGTTAAAGCAATTGACCGATGTTTCTCAAATGTGGAGCTCTAGCGAATTCTTTATGGCTAAGTGGCAAGAGCAACGCGATCGCCATAAAAATACCGATGACACCGATTATAATCTTGAGCCTAATGTAAAAACGTCGCCAGGTGGTTTGCGCGATATCCAAAATATCATCTGGATTGCTAAGCGACATTTAGGTGAAGGAGATATTGAACAGTTAGCGAGCAAAGGTTTTTTAACCGATATTGAAGCGATAAATTTCGTTGAGGGTATGCGTTTTTTATGGAAGGTACGTTTTGCGCTCCACATGCTGGCGAATCGTCACGAGGACCGTTTGCTGTTTGACTATCAGGTGAAAGTCGCTGAATTTTTCGACTTTATCGATGATGATGCGAACCTTGCCGTCGAAAAATTTATGCATGAGTACTATCGCTGGGTGCTTTTGCTGGCGGAATTAAATGATGTATTGATTCAAAATTTTAATCAAGAGCGACTGTTAAAAACAGAAAAAGAAGAGCTCATCGTTCTTAATAAGCGCTTTTGCGTTCGAAATGGCTATATCGATGTGGTTGATGAGCAAGTCTTTGTTGAGCATCTTTGGGCATTGATTGAAGTTTTTGTGTTGATGGCCGAAAACAGTTATATCCGTGGCGTGCGTGCCTCAACCATGCGGTTAATGCGGACGTATCGAGAGAATATTGATGATCACTTTCGTTCCAACCCTAAAGTTAATGCTTTGTTCATGCAGTTGATACGGTCTAAAAGTAATGTGCCGCTGCAAATAAAGCGCATGCGTCGTCACGGCATCCTCAGTAAATACTTGCCAGCTTTTGGTAAAATCATTGGCAAGATGCAATACGATTTATTTCATATTTATACGGTTGATATACATACTTTAGAAGTGGTGCAAAATGTTTATCGATTTGCGCATCAAGGCTCTGAATTTGATTATATATTGGCGGCGAAGATTATTAATGGCCACCTGAAGATTGAATTATTGTATCTAGCGGCTTTGTTTCACGATATTGCGAAGGGTCGTGGTGGTAGTCATTCCGAGTTGGGTGCTGTTGATGCGCGTGAATTTTGTCGCACTCATGGCGTAAATGAACGCGACACTAACTTGATTGCTTGGCTGGTAGAAAGTCATTTATTGATGTCGACCGTTTCGCAAAAACAGGATTTGTCTGATCCTGACGTTATTCGCGATTTTGCTATTGCGATGGGCAGTCGTGCCAGACTGGATTATCTTTATGTATTAACGGTTGCTGATATCAATGGGACTAATCCTGAACTTTGGAATGCATGGCGTTCGTCTTTATTACGACAACTCTATGGTGAGGCTGCTCGCGCCTTACGGCGCAGTTTGGAAAATCCTGTTGATAAAGCTGAATGGATTACTGAAAAGAAACAAGCAGCAATGATGGAGTTAATAATTCAAGGTATTGATGAAGCATTAGTTTTAGAGCAGTGGTCGAACCGAGTAGATGAATACTTTTTGCGAGAATCAGTTGACGATTTAATCTTTCATGCACAAAGTATTGTGGCGCATGGTAAAAGTAAAGAACCGCTCGTGATTGTTAAGCCGTCTTCGATTTTTAATGAGGCGGCGGTAACTCAGGTGACAATTTATTCTAAGTTGATTGAGAATCGTTTTTCTTTTATGGCATTGGCGCTAGAACAACTTAATTTAAGCATTTATGATGCTCGTTTACTTATTGCAGGCGGTGGTTATATTCTCGATACGTTCTACGTAATGGATGCTGACAACGAACCTATAGCTGATGAATCTCCACGAACAGCTATGATTAGAGATAAATTATTACAAGTGCTGACAGAGCCTAATGAGCGTTGGCTTGCGACTGATCGACGTGCCAGTCGGAGAATGAAAAGTTTTGACTGGCCCAGTCAAACTGTTTTTTCAAATGATTCAGCACCCGGTCTTAGCGTGCTTGAAGTGATTGCTCCTGATAGGCCGGGCTTGTTAACGATTATTGGGCAGGTGTTTTTTCGCCATAAACTGCGTCTGCACAATGCAAAGATTTCCACCCTAGGCGAACGGGTTGAAGATGTTTTCTTTATTACAGATAGAAATGATCAAATGATAATTGATGCTGATCTTATCGCAAAGATTGAGACAGATCTTAAAACAGAGCTAGATGAGCATAGGCAGCAGTAATTTATGAATCCTCAACTTGAACGTTTACATGATTATCCATTTACTAAATTAGCTCGTTTATTAGAGCAAGCTCCACTCCAGTCCAAGCTATCATCGATTACCTTAACCATTGGTGAACCCCAGCATCCCTCACCGCAGGTGGCGATTGACGCTTTGCAGGAGCAGTTAGCTTATTTAAATCAATACCCATCGACACAGGGTAGTGATGCTCTGCGCGAAGCGATCGCGGTATGGCTTTGTTGGCGCTATGGCTTGGCTAGCGCGTCATTTGACCCGTCAAGCATGGTCTTGCCCGTAGTCGGATCTCGAGAAGCCCTGTTTTCGATTGCGCAAACAGTAGTCGATAACTCGACTTCCGCTCAGCCACCCATCGTCATTATTCCTTCGCCGTTCTATCAAATTTACGAGGGGGCGGCGATTATGGCGGGCGCAGAACCTTTGTATTTACCTTGCTTAAAAGAGACGGACTTTATACCCGACCTAGATGCTATTACTCAAGCACAATGGCAAAGTTGTCAGTTAATCTATATTTGCAATCCTTCTAACCCAACCGGTGCCGTCCCGCCTATATCTTTTTATCAGCAGTTGATCGGCTTGGCGGATCAATACGACTTTATTATTGCCAGCGATGAGTGTTATTCGGAAATTTATTTTGATGAAACTCAGCCACCGCTCGGTTTATTGGAGGTCTGTCGGGCTTTGGGTCGTAACGACTATCGCCGTTGCCTGGTTTTTAATAGCCTGTCTAAACGGTCTAATTTAGCGGGTATGCGTTCTGGTTTTGTGGCTGGCTGCTCAGCGACAATTAAACATTTTCTTCGTTACCGAACCTATCATGGTTCAGCAATGCCAAATCATCATCAAGTGGCAAGTATTGCCGCTTGGGGTGATGAAACACATGTGATAGAAAATCGTTGCCTTTATCGTGAGAAAATGCTGAGTGTTGTTCCTCTATTGCAGACGGTTGCCGAGGTAAGTATTCCGCCAGCAGGTTTTTGTTTGTGGCTTAAGACCCCGATTGATGACCAGCAATTGGTGCAATACGTCTTTCAGCGTTTCAACCTTAAACTATTGCCGGGTCAATATCTAGCGCGGACGATTGATGGTGATAATCCTGGCAAAGGTTATATTCGTATGGCCTTGGTAGAACGGCTTGAAGTGTGTGTTGAAGGAGCGCATAGATTCGTCGCAGCCGTCAAGGCGCTGTCAACCTCCAACTCATAGGACATGTTCACTTTTTATAAGTAAATGCCTCAGATTAGGTCAATTCTAAGCTGATAAGGTTCAAATTACCTTTCATTTAGTGTAGGGTGTCGTCCTGTCTTTGATGCTCATTGTTAATGAGAATTTGAAGTATTTATTGAGTTTACAATAGCTTTTTTTGAAGAATATGGCGTTGATTGTACAAAAATACGGCGGCACTTCCGTCGGCACCGTTGAGCGTATAAGCGCCGTTGCTGATAGGGTTAAGCGGTATGTTGACCAAGGCGATCAAGTCGTGGTTGTCGTTTCTGCGATGAGTGGCGAAACGAATCGTTTGTTAGCCTTGTCTTCAGCGATTAATGATCAGCCACCCAGTCGCGAGCTGGATGTTTTACTATCGACAGGTGAGCAAGTGACAATCGCTTTATTAAGCATGGCATTGTCAACAAGACAAGTGCCTGCAAGGTCGTATCTTGGCTCTCAGGTAAAAATACTGACGGACCAATCGCATACTAAGGCGCGCATAAAAGCCATTGATAGCGAACCGGTTCTGGCCGATCTTGCAATGGGACACGTGGCCGTAGTAGCAGGTTTTCAAGGCGTTGATGAGCAGGGTAATATTACTACCTTAGGTCGGGGTGGCTCAGACACAACAGCCGTGGCCATTGCTGCTGCGTTGAATGCTGATGAATGCCAGATTTATACCGATGTTGATGGTGTTTACACTACCGATCCTCGCGTGGTTGATGGGGCGACCCTGCTGGCAAGTATTACATTTGAGGAAATGCTAGAGATGGCAAGTTTAGGTTCAAAGGTTTTGCAAATTCGTGCAGTTGAATTTGCGGGCAAATATCAAGTCCCATTGCGGGTGTTGTCCAGTTTTGAAGAGGGAGAGGGTACATTGATCTCAATTGAAAAAAATGCCGACATGGAGGCGCCTTTGGTCTCGGGTATTGCGTTTAACCGAGATGAAGCGCGATTAGTTGTACGTGGTGTGCCCGATACCCCAGGTGTTGCTTATAAAGTTATTGGTCCTGTTAGTGATGCAAATATTGAGGTTGATGTTATTGTGCAGAATGTGGCAGCTGACGGTACAACGGATTTGACGTTTACCGTACACCGTAACGATATCCAAAAATCTAAAACGATTGCAGAAGTAGTAGCTAGCGAGTTGAATGCACGAGATGTCGCCATTGATGAAAATATTTGTAAAGTTTCATTGGTGGGAGTTGGCATGCGTTCCCATGCAGGTATCGCCAGTCAAATGTTTAAAACACTGGCCGACGTTGGCATCAATATAGAATTAATCACGACCTCTGAGATCAAAATATCCGTTGTGATTGAAGAAAAATTTATGGAGTTGGCCGTTCGGTCACTTCACAGCGCCTTTGGTTTGGATGCTGAAGCTTCATAGCAAATTATATACCATAGGGAGTTTATTAACTTAGTATAAAATTCTACAAGCACATTTCGTCACAAGGATAGGTAACCGCTTAATTTTTTCCCCATAGCTGGGCCTGATTGTAAAAATTAAAAGCTAAGTGACAATGTGTTCGCAAGTTTCGGATAATTATTTAAAATAAATATGTCTGATGTTTTCTGCGGTGGTTGCCATAATTTCATGGATGTAAGCCTAAGGCAATAGGGTGCTCTTGTGCCCAAAGCCAGCATACCACCTGGAGATGAACATGCTGATATTAACTCGCCGCACTGGTGAGACATTAATGATTGGTGACGAAGTAACCGTTACCGTTTTAGGAGTGAAGGGTAATCAAGTTAGGTTGGGTGTTAATGCCCCTAAGGAGGTCGCCGTTCATCGTGAAGAAATTTACGATAAAATTAATCAACAAAACGGCACCCCCGATAGTGACAGTGATCTGCAAAAAGATTAATCAGATAAGGAAACCTTAGCTCTATATACGACGGGCTCGTTAATTGTCAGGTTCTTTTAAGGGGGCTTGGTTTATTTTCATATCACATTTAACCTAATACTCTAGCCTTGTCGGGATATTCTCGCCGATCAATTGTAGGTCTGATGCAGATCTCTGCTATTTAATTTGTTGAAAATACTGCTGCTAATATCTCTGGCTAAATATTTTTGTTATGTTCGCCTATGCTCGGATTAGATGAGAAATCTTTTCCTATTATGGCATACTGTGGCTTTCGCTACGGATAGATAGGGTAGGATCATGATTAACCGTTTTATTCTTGGCTTGCTAGGGAATCTTTTTTTCTGTTCACTAAGCGTGGCTATGGGTGCACAGCCTAAATCACCGAATTTCATTATTATTTATGTCGATGATCTCGGCTACGGTGATTTGGGTCTTTACCAAGATCAGCGATTGATAACTCCCGCTATCGACGAACTGGTAGCCACTTCGCAAAGCTGGACGGATTTTTATGTGTCGGCTTCTGTTTGCAGTCCGAGCCGGGGTGCACTGCTGACCGGTAATTTGCCGGTCCGCTCTGGCCTTTATGGTGATCGTATTGCCGTATTGTGGCCGGACAGTCAGACGGGTATGCCCGCGAGTCAAATAACCTTGCCCGAACAACTTAAACAGTATAATTATGCTACTGCTATGTTTGGTAAGTGGCATTTAGGTGATGCGCCTGAATTTTTGCCAACGCGCCATGGTTTTGATGAATGGTTGGGTATTCCTTACTCTAATGACATGGACTGGGCCGTCGGTGATATCACTAGCGCAACGGTGAACAGTAACTTATCAACATCAGCGGACAAATGGAAAATAGTTAGTCCCGTTTATCAGCACCAGTTACGTCATCCAAAAGTCTCTGATTGGAATGTCCCGTTGATAAAGAGCCTAGTGAATGTAGATCAAAGTTATACCGATATGGTTGTTCAACGGCCTGTCGATCAAACGATTTTTACTCAGCGTTTCACTGAGCAGTCGGTCGATTTTATTCAGCGCGCAACACAACAACAGCAACCATTTTTCCTATTTTTATCACACAGCATGGTGCATGTGCCATTATTTCGTTCGCCAGCGTTTGCTGGTAAAAGTGCGTTAGGATTGTACGGAGATGTGCTAGAGGAAATTGACTGGAGTGTCGGTCAAATTATGCAAACCTTAAAAACACAGGGTATCAAAGATAACACATATGTTTTGTTTACCAGTGATAACGGCCCTTGGCTCACCTATGCGCCTGAGCATGCTGGCACAGCGAAACCATTGCGCGGAGGGAAGGGGCAAACGTTTGAAGGCGGAATGCGGGTGATGACATTTTTTTCTGGCCCCGATATTGAGCCGGGTCGAGTGAGCGAGCTTGGTATGGATACCGATATTTATAATACCTTTATGGGTTTGGCCGGACTTAAATCACAAACCACTGCCGTCGATAGCTACGACTTATCAGCCACGTTGACAAGTCAAACGCCAAGCCCAAGAAAATTCGTGCCATTTTTTCGAAATTCGACCCTGCGTGCCTTTCGATATCAAGACCATAAGTTGCACTTTATTACTAACCAAGTATTTCTTGGCCCGACCACAACACACCAGCCGCCGTTGCTGATTGATCTTAAAAACGATATTGGTGAAACCACCGATATTGCTAGTCAGCACCCTGAAATACTCGCTGAAATTCAGCGTCAGGTCACTCGGTTTCGTTTAACTACGCCCATTGCGCCCTCGATTTTTGATTTGCAAAAAGGCCCTCAACAATAAAAATTTTAAGGGGAACACCTCGCATTAAATCATTTTTAATATCTCTTATTGATATGATTGGTTTATAGCGTTTCATAACGATATTATATAGGGCTCATCATCAAAGGTATTAGTTATGTCACTATAAGTAATAGCGCGGTGGTATGCCTATGCTCGAAGCGCGGTGGTCTTGTGCCTTCTTGCCTACCTTCTTAAAATATTCCTTTCTTCGGTATCAACTCATCGATTTGTATTATGTAACAGCCCCAACCGACTGATTCTATGGGTTATATGCATCATTATTTATCGAATTAACAACCCAAAATGATTAGCTTTTGATACAGTCTGATACAATTTTAGTCGTAAATTGGTAAAGTAATTTTAACAAAGAAAGCTACAATTAAATCAAGCATATAAGCCGATGATAACCGCGTTATCGGCACCTAATTAATAATAAAGCTTGAAGGACCCTCCATTGAAGTTAAAAGGCTTGACAAGACGTAACTTCATTAAGCACTCATCTTATTTGAGTTCGGCGGCAGCGATTCAATCACTTGGTTTGTCGAGTTTATTAGCGGCCCCAAAAAGTTACGCCTCTTCTGATTATAAAGCTTTGGTATTCATCTTCCTTAACGGCGGCAACGATGCTTTTAATATGTTGGTGCCTCGCAGTGGAATATTGCGCACGGATTATGAAACCGGTCGCGGTATTGTGGCGCTGCCTACTAATCAATTGCATGGCCTTAACCTAGCGACTCCCGCGCAAATTTATGGTGGTGGTACCTTTAGTGATTTTGGTTTTCACCCTGACTGCAGCGACATGGCGGACATGTTCAATGCGCAAGAAATGTCAGTGGTGTGCAATGTGGGTAATTTATATGAGCCGACTACGCGTGATCAGTTTTTAGCGGGTACAACGACTTTGCCGCCGCAACTATTTTCACATGCCGATCAACAGCGGCAATTTCAGAGTGAGCCTTCCTTGCCGTTTCAATTTGGCTGGGGTGGAAAATTAGCAGAGTTAACTAATAGTTATAACAGCAGTGGCAATGTGTCGCCGCTAATGTCGCTATCAGGCTTAAACCCTTTTCAAGTCAGCCAAGACCCATCGCTCAGTACGTATGCGTTGGGTGCCGATGGCCTCACGTCTTTATGGAACTATAACGGCAAGCGTAAAACCATGGTCGAGCAGTCGATGGCCGGCATTGATAACAGTTCACATTTGATGATGCAAAAATATCGCGGTGTGTTCGACTCGGCAATTGATGCCGAGCAGGTCGTTAATGGGGCTTTTACTGAAGCAGATAACAATGGGGTCGATTACGACGCCATTTTCACTGCGGCGGGTACCAATGATTCGAAAATCAGTCGGCAATTAAAGACCATTGCCAGAATGATTGCAGGTCGTGCCTCTTCGGGTAATAACCGGCCGATTTACTTTGTCAATCTGGGTGGTTTTGACGCCCATCAAAATCTACTGGTTGACCATAGCTTGCTGATGACTGAATTGAATGCCGCACTCAAAGGCTTTCGTGATGTGCTCAGTGCACAAGGTGATTTTGATAAGGTCTTAAGCTTTGTTGGTTCAGAGTTTGGTCGAACGTTAACCCCGAACGGGAATGACGCCACCACTGGAACGGATCATGCCTGGGGAGGGCATGCCTTAATGATGGGAGCTATGCTCAATGGCGGTCAACTGTTTGGTGAGCATCCCGATTTAAAACTGAATACGGGTCTTGATGCCAGTGAAGGGCGCGGGCGTTGGGTGCCTACGACGGCGACCTCACAGTGTGTGTCTGTGATTGCCAATTGGTTTGGGGTAAATCAAAGCGAGTTGCCGCAGTTATTTCCCAGCTTAGTTAATTTTTCTGACCCCTTTAATGCCGATGCTAACTTAGATTTCTTTGGCTCGGGTGGCCCAGTATGATGTTCCAGCCTCTCAATATCTGTCGATGTCTGATGACTTTTGGTTGTTGGCTATTGTTGACATTGTATAGCCATATCGCTTTGGCTGATTCGCAACATTTCATGTATCGCGTATTCATTGATACTGATATTAACAGCACTAACGGTTGTGATTATGATGTGGGCTCCACTCTTAGTCCCGATGTGCAAACGGGCTTTGAATATTACTTAGAGCTGTCGATGCGAGCACCGGGCCTTATCGATCAATACGGCTTAGCTGCCAGTATTGTCAGTTGCGATCAAGGTAATTGGAATCAAATTAATGCAGTTTCCTTAGCGGATCAGTTATGGCCTGCATTGCTGCAACCGGCACCTATGCAAGCCGACATCATTGAAGTGTTTATCCCGCATGAAGTGCTGGTCGGCAGCGAGCAGATTCGTCTTGTTGTCCATGCAAATAACGCAACGACTAACGCCTCTGACAACCTTGTTACTGATGGCGCTGGCGCTATCATTTTTACCCTTAAGGCAAATCAAAATATTCCATTGCTACCTGCAGTTGCCTTATTCTTTTTATTGTCTGTATTGACTGTTGTTGCTCATCAGTCCCGTTTGCCTCGCACCTCGCTGATGGCCGTAATGATGGTTGTTGGCTTAACGGGCACATTCTATATTAATGAGGTTGAAAGTGAATTAAACGATCACTGTACGGTTTGGGGTTGGTGTATCGATTGGTCTGCCTATCAGGCCATTGCTATTGATCCCTCTGATGACACTGCTGACATTACTGATACAGCCGTCGATTTACAGCAGCTATTTATCGCTGAAGCGGATAACGGCGACGTTGCACTGAGAATAGAGGTCAACGATGTTTCTGATGCCTGTCTATCACTCTTACCCTGCGATGTTAATGCCAGTTGCATTAATGCGCCAACGGGCTTTGCCTGTAGCTGTAATACTGGCTATTCAGGTGATGGCCTCAGTTGTGCTTATACACCCAATGGTGACAGTGATGGTGATGGCATTGACGAACTGGCAGACAACTGCCCCTTAGTTGTTAATCCACTGCAGGCGGATGCTGACGAAGACGGTGTGGGCGACGCCTGTGACAGTTCGCCTTATCCTGCTGTGTCAGTCAGTGTTGTGAGTAGTTTGGCAATTGAAGAAAATCAGCAATCAGCGCAATTCACTGTGAGTCGCGGGTCGGGTTCTGCCCCTTTAAACATTGACTATACGCTTGCGGGAAATACTGATATTACTAAAGGTTCTGCGAGTCCTAGCGATTATCAACTGCGCTACGCCGACGGCACGCCAGTCGGGCAAACACTATTATTATCAGCAGGGCAGATCAGTCGCACCGTGAGTCTGTATCCAGTGGCAGACAGCTTGCACGAGGTGCCTGAAACCCTGCGGCTGATTCTGGCTAACGGCACCGATTATGCCTTAACAAACAATAATTCTGTGAGTCTAGTGATCAGTGATGCCAGTAATGACAGCGCCAATGCCAAAGTCTTTTTTGGGGTGTTCTTGCCGCAGGGCGATGCAGTCACTTCTGGTTCGGGTTTGTTAAGTTTGATCCTCGATGGCGACAATGATAACGCTTCACTCAATTATAACTTTTCAAATTTAACTGCGGTACAAACTGACCAACACATTCACTTAGCGCCTTCAGGTACGGTGATCAAGGATGTCAATGCGACTGGCAGTGTTTATGACTTCGCCTGGGATTTAGCACCAGGTGGAATTTTTTCAACCGAGCAAGCCATGCTCGATGCTTTATTTAACGGTGAGTTTTACTTAAATATTCACACGGCTAATTATCCTGCGGGCGAGATATCGGCGACCTTTATTTACGACGCAGGGGTCGAACCGCCCGAACAAACGGAGCTAACGGCTGATGATGTCGACCGCGATATTATTCGGTTTTTAACGCAAGCGACCTTTGGTGCGACACCTGAGCAATACTCGGTGTTGCGAAGTCAAATAGCGACCGATGGCAGTAACCGTATGCAAGTCTACAGTGACTGGATCGATCAGCAAGTGCAATTGCCGCAAAGCAGCATGTACGATTTGATGGAAAATACCATACCGCTTTTCGATAATGGGCCGCAAACCCAAATGTACGGCACTTTCGAGCCAGCCCATCACCTACGCCGCGATTCGTTTTGGCCTATTGCTGTTTACGGTAAAGATCAATTACGGCAACGTATGGCCTTTGCTTTGAGCCAAATATTAGTCATTGGCGATGATCAAGCGACAATTCGTAAAGGCTATAGAGGTACTGCGCATTATTGGGATGAGTTGGCCAGTAATGCCTTTGGTTTTTACAACGATACTTTGCTGGATGTCAGTCTACATCCCATCATGGGTACCTGGCTGAGTCATTTACGCAATGAAAAAGCAGACGACGAACTTGGCACCTTTCCTGACGAAAACTACGCCCGTGAAGTCATGCAACTGTTTAGTTTTGGTTTAGTGCATCGCGCTAAAAATGGCAATATTCTTTTGGGCCCTGACAATTTACCGATCTCTACCTACGACAATGAGGTGATTCGAGAAATGGCGCGAGTCTTTACTGGGCTTGGCTTTAGCTATATTACTGATAATGGCGTTAAAACCGCCAACGGATGGTTTTATCGCGGTGATCTGGCTTACATTGAGCAGCACCGTTGGACGAACCCCATGAAGTTTTTTGACGGTAAGCACGATTACGGTGCCAAAACCTTATTTACCGATAATGGCGCTGCTGTGCTGGTAGCAGAAAATACGAATACAACGGCCGCCACTGCCGATGCTGAATTACAATTTGTCATTGATGCCTTGGTTAGTCATCAAACCACTGCACCGTTTATGGGTCGTCAATTGATACAGCGATTTGTGACATCGAACCCCAGTGCTGGGTATATTGAACGCGTCGCCACTGCCTTTAGCAGTAAAGGAGACTTAACCGCGGTGCTAAAAGCCATTTTATTAGACCCAGAGGCACGTAACCCAAGCGTGGTTAATTCCAGCAGCTTTGGTAAGCTCAAAGAACCGGTCTTACAACTGACTGCCACCCTGCGTTTATTGCAAGCGGGCTCTCAAGTCAGTTTTGATGACAGTGCATCACCCCTATATCCGCTGCGTGATGCCTTCGAATCAGGCGCGAGTCTGATGCGTATTGAGGCGCTGAACATCGGTCAACGGCCCCTGGGTTCGCCATCGGTTTTCAATTTTTATTTGCCGGATTTTTCACCCAGCGGAGCATTGGCAAGTCAGTCATTAGTCGCGCCAGAATTTCAATTAGTTACTGAATCACAGATTTTCACCACCATGAATAAATATAATGGCCTAGTGAATGGCAATTTAGTACCTGACCGGCCGTTTAACTATTCTGATTTTACGCCTGAGCAATTACAGGTCAAGTTAAAGCCTGATCGATTGCTTAACCTTTGGCAAGGCACAGCGGGTTCTAATGCGGTGAAGGCGGAAGCGGTCGTGGATTACTTAGATTTTTACTTGAATGCGGGCCAGTTGAAAGCAACAAATAATAATGTTACACGCGATGCCTTAATACAGGCTATTATTAGTTCAGGTAGTGATACATCGCGGTTTAAAAATGCAGTTTATGGAGTAAATACCAGTCCTGAATTTTTGATTCAGCAGTAAAATTTTAGTTTTGAATTTTTAAGAAAAGTACTAATTATTATGACTAATACAGTGCCTATGTGCGGTTAGGTTAAGGAAGAAGTAAGAAGTAAGGCCCCATAGTGAGTAGCGTGATACCGAATATTTTTTACAAACCGAGCTTAGCAATTCTAGATTTCTCTAGAGTTTTAAAGTGATTGCTGTTTATATCTGAGAATTAGCTTCATTTTTTTGAATTATAAGAAACTTATTAATACTATCGCAGGGATTATTGCTAAGAAATATCCAGTTTTCATTTATAAGTATATGTACATATTCCTCGACAGTTTCTTCACTCAGTGAACACCCCGCCTTAATCATTTTCTTTGTGGGAAATAAACCATCATTATTTTTTGAATAGTATGAGTTAATGTATGAAGCAATAAGTTTTGCGTTTGGCGGTAACTCTGAGTCAAAAATTCTATTTAACCAAGCATTCAGATTTTGTGATTGGGTTTCCATAATTACTCTGGCTTCAATGCCTGTT
>DDDX01000026.1 GCA_002339085.1 Cellvibrionales bacterium UBA1969 | reverse complement strand
CACGGTAGGTGCGGGCGTTGTAGCAAAAATTCTTGACTGATTTTTGCCGCGAGTCTAAACCAATAAAAAGGCCGCCATTGCAGGCCTTTTTTTATGCGTAAAAATTGTCAGTGACTATGGCATAAATTTTTTTGGCAAGAAAACTGCTAGCCTAAGCCGGCGAGTTTAACTTTAACACTAGAACTACTTAGCGGCTTTTCGTTCTTTTTCCGCTGCGATGACATTTTCAGACACTGTTGCAGGGCAAGGATTATAGTGTGAGAACTCCATAGAGAATTGTCCACGGCCCGATGTCATTGTACGTAAGCTGCCGATGTAACCGAACATTTCTGATAATGGTACGTCGGCCTTAACTCGAACGCCGGTATTGCCGGCCATTTGATCTTTGATCATGCCACGACGACGGTTCAAATCACCAATGACATCTCCCACATGATCGTCAGGTGTAAATACATCGACGTGCATAATTGGCTCTATTAACTGTGGACCTGCTTTTGGCATCGACTGTCTGAATGCGCCGCGCGCGGCGAGTTCAAAGGCTACTGCTGAAGAATCCACGGCGTGAAAGCCACCGTCGTAGAGTTCAATTTCAACATCTAACACTGGGAAACCAGCCAGTGGACCTTGCTCCATCATGCCGCGGAAGCCTTTTTCAATAGCTGGGAAGAATTCTTTGGGTACGTTGCCCCCCACTACCGATGAAGAGAAGGTGTAGCCGCTGCCGATTTCACCGGGTTTGATACGATAATCAATTTTACCAAATTGCCCCGATCCACCCGACTGTTTCTTATGCGTGTAAGAATCTTCGATGCCTTGTGTAATCGTCTCCCGATACGCGACCTGAGGCTCACCAACTTCAAGTTCAACTCCATAGGTGCGGTTAAGTATGTCCACTTTAATATCAAGATGCAGCTCACCCATGCCTTTTAGAATGGTTTCACCTGAATCTTCGTCAGTTTCAACACGGAAGGAAGGATCTTCAGCCACCATTTTACCAATCGCAATACCCATTTTTTCTGAGCCACCTTTGTCTTTAGGCTTAACTGAGATTGAGATAACTGGATCGGGAAAGATCATAGGCTCAAGCGTGACAGGTGATTTTTGGTCACACAATGTGTGGCCCGTTTGCACATTCTTCATCCCCACGATAGCAATGATGTCACCGGCTTGCGCGCGATCGATTTCATTACGGTCATCGGCATGCATTTCAACCATACGACCAATGCGTTCTGTTTTACCAGTAAAGGCGTTTAAGATAGTGTCTCCTTTATTAATGACACCTGAGTAGATACGAACAAATGTCAAGGCGCCAAAACGGTCATCCATTATTTTGAATGCTAAGGCTTTAAGTGTCTCATCAATACTGACGGTGGCTACTTCACCCGTCTCTTCGCCCGCTTCGTCAGTTAAGGGCTGAGGTTTTACCTCAGTAGGACTTGGCAGGTAATCAACGACTGCATCGAGTACTAATTGAACACCTTTATTTTTGAACGCTGAGCCACAATAGGTCGGAAAGAAGTCGAGCGCAATCGTGCCTTTGCGAATGCATTTCTTAATATCATCAATCGATGGTTCATCACCATCCATGTAGGCCATCATGATATCGTCATCTTGTTCGACGGCCATTTCGATTAATTTTTCGCGGTATTCTTCAACTTGATCAACCATGTCAGTGGGAATGTCCACCACTTCAAAGTTTTCAGGTTGGCCTGAATCGTCCCAGACATAAGCCTGACGAGACAGCAGGTCAACTAGACCGACAAAATCGTCTTCTCGGCCGATGGGTAAGGTCATAACCAGTGGGTTGGCTCCTAATACATCTTTAACTTGGCCAACTACTCTTAGGAAATCCGCGCCCATACGATCGAGTTTGTTGACAAAGATAATGCGTGCCACTTCTGATTCATTAGCATAACGCCAGTTGGTTTCTGATTGGGGTTCAACGCCACCTGAACCACAAAATACACCGACGCCCCCGTCGAGTACTTTTAATGAGCGATAAACTTCAACCGTGAAGTCAACGTGTCCAGGTGTGTCGATAATATTAAAGCGATGATTTTTCCAGAAGCAGGTGGTAGCTGCCGACTGAATAGTAATGCCGCGCTCTTGCTCTTGTTCCATGAAGTCAGTTGTCGCAGCACCATCATGTACTTCACCAGTTTTATGGATTTTACCAGTGAGCTTGAGAATACGCTCAGTGGTGGTGGTCTTGCCGGCGTCAACATGGGCGAAGATGCCGATATTTCTGTATTGGGCTAAATCAGTCATGGTCTCACTCGATCCGTCATCATAAAAAGCGCGCATGTTACCGTAAGTGAACACAAAAAAAACGCAAAATTTGCCTATTTTTGCAAGAATAGCGATTTTATTTCCTATGCCTGCTAAAAAAGGAGGGTTTATTGAATTTTTAAGTGATTCATGGCTATTTTGCGGCAGAAATAAGGGTTTTAATCTTTGCTCATCTGCATGATATTGTACTTTTCAAGGAAAACTAGCCGATTGATGGTAATTGGCTAGACTTAGAGGATGAAAACAGGATTAGTTCTCTCAGGTGGTGGTGCTCGAGGCGCCTATCAAGTCGGTGTTTTAAAAGCGATTGCTGACCTTCACCCTAAACATAGCAGTAATCCCTTTAATGTGATTACTGGTACCTCTGCGGGCGCAATTAATGCCGTTGGGCTAGCGGCGTCGGCTAATAATTTTCGTTTAGGGGTTAAAAAAGTAGAAAAAATTTGGACTACTTTGAATATCCAACGTGTTGCAAAGGTCCGCGGTCGTGATCTCGCTTTACAAGCCTTGAAGTTGGGGTGCTCTTTTGTGAACCCTCGCTTTACCCAAGGGCAGTCTTTGGCCTTGCTTGATAGCTCGCCGTTGCGAACCTTACTCAGCACTTCTATCCGATTTGAGAATATTCAACAACGGATTGCTGCTGGCCAATTAGATGCCGTATCGGTAACCGCCACCAGCTATGCCTCAGGAAATTCAGTGACTTTTTTTGAGGGGCTTCCTGAACTAAAATGGTGGCATCGAGCAAAAAGAATTGGTATTCCAGCTAGACTGAGTGCCCAGCATTTACTGGCCTCGTCAGCCATTCCGAGTATTTTCCCCGCAGAAAAGATTGGCCGGCAATATTTTGGCGATGGCTCATTAAGGCAGTTGGCGCCCTTGAGTTCTGCTATTCGATTGGGCGCCGAGCGTATTGCCGTTGTGGGGGTTCGAGGAAAAAACACCACACAACTGTCTTTGCGGCGCGATAATCCACCCTCAATCGCCCAAACGATGGGCCATATTTTTAGTTCGGCGTTTATAGATTCACTCGAAAGCGACGTCAACAATGTTACTCAAGTGAACGAAATGCTTGGTATTTTAGCTAATGAGGCGCCAGATTTTTTCTCCAGAACGGCTAAGCCACTAGATTTATTAGTAATTAGGCCGTCGATTGACTTAGATGACTTGGCGGCTCAACACCTGCATGACCTGCCTTGGGCTTTTCGGCGAGTATTGCGGGGCTTGGGCGCCGGTCGGGCCGGTGGGGGTAATATAGCCAGTTATGTGATGTTTGAGGCCGCTTTTTGCCGCGAGCTTATTCAACAAGGATATCGCGATACCTTAGCGGAAGAAGACATGGTTCGGAATTTCTTCAACCTTTAAGCCAATTGCCCACCATCGATTTGCCAAGTCGCTCCGGTCACAAACGATGACTCTGCCGAGGCGAGCTGAGCAAACAAACCTGCGATTTCTTCCGGTTCAGCAATCGTATCGAGTAGTGGCATTAAGCGTGACAGCATCGAGGGCTCTATATCTTCAGGCCAGCGCATTTTGTCGTTAATGGAGGTATTCACTCCACCAGGGCAAATCGCGTTCACCCGCACATTTTTTTTAGCAAATTCAACAGCTAAGGATTTAGTCAGGCCGACTAAGCCATGCTTAGTAGCGGCATAGGTGGCATTGTAGGCTTGGCCGCCTAAACCCGCACTCGATGCCATATTAATAATGGTGCCCTCTGTTTTCATTAAATGAGGCATGGCTTCGCGGCTGATGATCATAGGCGCTGTAAGATTGATTTGCATGCAACGATTCCACATCTCAGCGGTAATTTCATGCAGGTGCCAGAAGCTGACAATACCCGCGATATTTCCAACAATATCTAATTTATCCCAACGTTTTACTGCAGCTTCAACGGCAGCAATACAGGAATCGTTTTGTGTCGCGTCAAAGTGCAGGCTGTCAGCTTGGCCGCCGTTGTCGACAATCGTTGCCATCGTTGCGTCTAAACCAGCTTGATCAATATCAGCCAGCATAATGCAGGCGCCTTCTTGTGCAAGCCGGATTGCGGTTGCACGACCAATGCCTGAGGCTGCGCCAGTGATCAGTGCTACTTTATCGCTGAATCGTGAAGGGAAGGTGCTCATAGTTTCCTCAACTTAGTATTATTTTGCTTTGGCTAGGAGTAGAATGGTCATTATCCTGCTTTTTAGCCAATAATAACCTTACCAAAGCGCTAACTTGAGAATCAAGGAGAGTGGATGAGTATCGAGAGTTGTGATAGCTGTGAAATAACAAAATTGCTTTATCAATACGCTGATTATATAGACAGTGGTGAGCTAGAATCTGTCGCCGCGATGTTTGCTGATGCAAGAATTATTGGCGTTACGGCTAATGGTGCCGAATCGGTGGTAGAAGGACAAGACGCGGTGTTAGCCATGTATCAAAATTTCACTCGTATTTACCCCGATAGTGATACACCTCAAACCCTGCATGTCACCACCAATGTTATCGTGGATATCGATGAATCGTTTAGCTCAGCCTCATCAAAGTCTTATGCGGTGGTATTTCAGGCAGTCGATGGCCTGCCACTTCAGCCTATTATTGGGGTTCGATATTTTGATATTTTTGCCAAAACTGATAATCTGTGGCGTTTTAGCGAAAGAAAGATCGTATCGGCCTTAATTGGTGATTTAAGCCAGCATTTACTCACACCTATGTAAGCAAATAACGTAATGGCTGTTGGAGTTTGCATTGACTCTCTAATAGTCTTTAGCCTAAAAGATTGGCTTCCGTTTGCCGGTCAATCATTGTCTTCATAACCTTGGCTTTACTAGCTAAGATCAGCGTAAGCTAAAAACTTTAAGCATTGGATCGTCTTGTATTATTTACATCACTAAAGTCAATCTTTTTCATAAATAGTTTGACTCTCTATAGCCTCGCCATTAGAATGCGCGCTCTCTTTTTGACGTTAAAACTGACGTTGATTGGTAGCGCGCTCAATTTTTGTGCGTTAATTGCAGTGTTTTTCAAATAAACAAAACACTGGTTCTTTGCTTAGTGAGGTAAAAAGTGGTTCAAAATCAAAGAATTAGAATTCGCCTAAAGGCTTTTGATCATAAATTAATCGATCTATCAGCGGCGGAAATTGTTGAAACTGCCCGACGGACAGGCGCCCAGGTACGTGGCCCTATCCCATTACCGACACGAAAAGAGCGTTTTACCGTATTAGTATCACCACACGTCAACAAAGATGCGCGAGACCAGTATGAAATTCGTACACATAAGCGCATGATGGATATCGTAGAGCCGACTGAAAAGACAGTGGATGCATTAATGAAGCTGGATCTAGCGGCAGGTGTAGAAGTTCAAATTAGCCTTGGCTAACGCAAGTTAGGCGAGATGACAGCGCTTTATGCGATAGGCCACTATCAATTAAGCGAACTTATGTGTAATGCCTGATAACGGATAATGATGAGTAATCTTGTTTAAGGGCGGCCATAGCGGGTAATCAGCCCCGTACACTGAGAGGTTTAAACAATGGCTTTAGGTTTAGTGGGCCGCAAAAGCGGCATGACTCGCATATTTACTGAAGATGGTGCATCTATCCCAGTCAGTGTGGTAGAAGTCGAACCCAATCGTATAACTCAGGTGAAAACCCATGCAACTGATGGCTATGATGCTATTCAGGTTACAGCTGGTACACGCCGCGCATCACGAGTCAATAAAACAGCAGCAGGTCACTTTGCCAAGGCAGAATCAGGTCTTGGTCGTGGTTTGTGGGAAATGCGTTTAGATCAAGCAAGCGAAGAATTACAGGTCGGTAGTGAATTAACTGTCGACACTTTTGAAGTTGGCCAAAAGATTGATGTCACAGGCCAATCAAAAGGTAAGGGATTTCAAGGTGGAATTAAACGCTGGAACTTCACCATGCAAGACGCGACTCACGGCAACTCGATCTCGCACCGTTCAAACGGTTCGATTGGTCAGTGTCAAACGCCGGGTCGTGTTTTTAAAGGTAAGAAGATGTCCGGTCACATGGGTGCAGAGCAGGTAACTGTTCAGAATTTAGAGGTGGTCAGGATCGATGCAGAACGCAATGTGATTTTGGTCAAGGGTGCAATCCCCGGTGCGCCTGGCGGCGATGTGCTTATTAGGCCAGCTGTCAAAGCGAAAAATTAAACCGGTACTTGGAGGGGGATGAAAACTATGCAGTTAGCACTTGCTGCACCAGGAAAAGCCAAAGCGGGTACGGTTGAAGTATCTGATGCTGCGTTTGGTAGAGAATATAATGAAGATCTTGTTCATCAGGTAGTGGTCGCGTACCTCGCCGGTGGTCGTCAAGGTTCTCGAGCACAGAAAACACGTT
>DDDX01000090.1 GCA_002339085.1 Cellvibrionales bacterium UBA1969 | reverse complement strand
TCCTGCTCCATCCAATCCATAGTGGCTGCGCCATCATGGACTTCGCCTATCTTATGCGACAGGCCGGTATAAAATAGAACGCGCTCGGTCGTAGTTGTTTTGCCAGCATCAACATGGGCGCAAATCCCGATATTTCGGTAGCGGCTGATTGGCGTTTGACGAGCCACGATAGGGTTCCTTTTGTAGGCTAACAGTGCTGCTTATTTGGCATAAACACCAAGTAAGCAGACACTGAAGTAATGACTTAAAAACGAAAATGAGAAAACGCTTTGTTGGCCTCTGCCATTCGATGGACATCTTCTTTCTTCTTGACCGCTGCACCCTTACCTTGTGAAGCATCAAGAATTTCACCCGCTAAACGTGCTGGCATCGATTTTTCGCCGCGACCACGCGAATATTCCACCAGCCATCGCATAGATAATGTTTCTCGTCGAGAGGCACGCACTTCAACAGGCACCTGATAAGTCGCACCACCCACACGGCGAGATTTAACCTCAACCATAGGCGCAATAGAGTCGAGCGCTTCTTGGAAGGCATCGAGTGGATCATTACCGGATTTATCTTTCACGATATCCAGTGCGCCATAGACAATGCGTTCAGCAACGGATTTTTTTCCGCTGATCATTACGTGGTTCATGAATTTTGCGAGGGTAACATTACCGTATTTAGGGTCTGGTAATATCTCACGTTTGGCGACAATACGTCTTCTTGGCATGGAACTTTCCTCTTTTTCAGGTTAACCCAAGACGAAAATTTAACTGATAACTGCCAGAAAAACATTGCTTGGCCTTACTTTGACGATTCAAACACTTTTGAAGCAGTGCGGTCCTCGTCTAATAACCATTTAAATCAAGCGTTGACGACTTAAGTTAACCGTGGATGATAAATAAAATAAAACATCTATGACATATTTAAGAGTAAGCCAACAAGGGTCAGCGTCTCTCAATCAATACTTATTTAGGCCGTTTTGTACCATACTTAGAACGACCTTGCTTACGATCTGCAACCCCTTGAGTATCTAAGGTGCCACGGACTGTGTGGTAACGCACACCGGGTAAATCTTTGACTCGACCACCGCGAATTAGCACCACACTGTGCTCTTGTAAGTTGTGGCCTTCACCACCAATATAAGACGATACTTCAAAACCACTGGTTAAGCGTACTCTACAGACTTTACGTAAGGCTGAGTTAGGCTTTTTAGGTGTGGTGGTATAAACACGGGTACAGACACCTCGACGCTGGGGGCAAGCCTGAAGCGCGGGTACGTCAGTTTTCTTGACTTTTCTCTTTCTCGGCTTACGAACCAATTGGTTGATCGTTGCCATGTAAAAATACTCCAAATATCAATGGTTTATATACTTTCTAGCATGTGCGACAGGCTCGATTTTATCGCCGCCATAGACAAAATTACTCGCTACTTAAACAAAAATTTTGCGTAACTTTTTGCATCATTATGAGTTGATAATCAAGACCACCTATATGTAGGAGGGCGAATTCTATAGATACCGTTGAAATGAGTCAACTAAAGTCGACATATTGTGACTAAAAATGCGGGTAAAACGACCAGTTACGCCCATTTTGCGACTTTTCCCTCTCTAAGCGCCTTACTTGCTAGTTTGTAAGTGTCTATCGCTCCAATCTTAGTTATTGTATTTATATAACGTTAACTGACTTTTAGTGCAAAACACGACTTATTTCATTCACTCATCTAAAAAAACCAACAGGGAACAAATCACCATGTCGAGCACAACAGACAATCTATTTATTCAAAACGGTATGATCGTTGATGGCACGGGAGCTGCGGCTTTTAAAGCCAATCTGCGGATCCGAGATGGAATCATTAGCGAAATTAGCGACACCATTAGTGCCGCTGATGATGAGCGCGTATTTGACGCCGGAGGATGTTTTGTAACGCCAGGACTCATCGAAAGTCATACACACTTTGATGGCACGATGTGGTGGCAGCCTGACCTTGATCCACTTCCCGGCTGTGGTGTAACTACCGTCGTCATGGGTAACTGCGGCTTTGCACTCGCGCCATTGCATGAAGATCCTGAAGTGCAAGCACAAGTGGTTAAAATATTTTCTTTCTTTGAAGACATTCCCGAAGAACCTTTTTTTGAAAAACTACCATGGGACTGGCGCAAATGGTCGGAGTATCAAGCCTCTATGATCCGCAATGTGAATGTACCGATTAACTATGGTACTTTCGTCGGTCATATCGCGCTTCGACTAAGCGTGATGGGTATGGACGCATGGGAGCGGGCAGCTACCCCCTATGAAATTGAACAGATTGCCGAACAATTAGAAGATGCCCTGAGTGCTGGCGCGCTCGGCATGTCGACTAACTTAATGGACCATGACGGAGAAGACCGACCAGTACCTTCACTTAAAGCCGACGATGCTGAATTTACCGCCCTATTTAAAGTCTTAGCCCGACATCAAAAATGTACGGTGCAGGTAGTCGTCGACAGCTTAATGCGTTTCACGGCCGCCGATCAAATGGAACGACTAGCCAAACTTAGCGAAGGGCTTCCGATACGACTTCAATGGGCCGGCATACCCACCTTGCAGTGGCAAAAAGATTTCGGCATTCAAGCGCCACTAGTCGAACTTCATGAGCGCTTCGCTAAAGAGGGCCGTGATTTCTGGACCGGTTATGCTCATGTACCGGTAACTGTCACCGCAAGTATTCGCGCCTCATTATTATTTGCCCAATCTAACGAATATGTTTGGCATGAGGTGGTCACAGCAGACAGCGATGAGGAAAAATTAGCATTATTAAGCAGCGATGAATGGCGTGCACGGGCGCGTCACTCATGGGATAACGACTCGCTTGAAACTTCATTTTTTCGAGAGCCAGGCCCCATGATGCTCGATAATTCAGAAAATGAAACCGGTCCTATGGGTATTACACTGGGCGAATACGCCGAACAATTAGCCATCCATCCATCGGATGCCTTAGCTGAATGGTTTATCCAAAACGGATTGTCATCGACGGTTACAATGCCGCCCTGGCATAAAGACGACGATATGATTACCCGCTTAACACGCGACCCTTATGCCGTCGGTAACATTAATGACTCTGGCGCTCACGGCCAACTGTTTTGTGGTTCTGGTGACAACCTGCTACTTTATACCGACTACGTTAAAGGCAATAAACTGTCTATCGAGGAAGCGGTCTGTTCACAAACGGGAAAGCTCGCTAATCACTTTGGCTTTAATGATCGCGGTGAGCTTAAAGTGGGTAAGCGTGCTGATGTTACGGTATTTAATTTAGATGAAATACAACATCGGCCTAAATACAAAGTCAATGACGTACCGGACGGCAAAGGTGGACTCACTTGGCGTTGGACTAGAGACGCAGCGCCGATGCGCTTAACTACGGTTAATGGCGAAGTCACTTTTGAACAAGGGAAAGCGACCGGAGCCATGCCTGGCACCATGGTTCAACCAATATATAATTAGAAAACCATTAATAGAGGCTATAGCTCAAAACGATTAATTTTATTTTGAATGAGTCGTTTTGCGGCTTGCTCAACGGCAAAGTCGAGGCCCGGTTGATTATAATAAACCCCTCTAATCTGTATGCCAGCAGCTAAAGCGCGAAAAAAGGATTGACATAACGTAGAACCGGGTAACAAAGGTTTTTGCCAGAAATGATTAAGCGTGCCAGCGTGCGTTAAACCTTCTATTTTATACACCGCTTCACCCAAACAGATCGTTGGCTTCTCTTGGCGTAATGACCAAATACCCACAGTACTATTAATCGTCACCACGCCTTCGCAATGCGCAATTAAGTCATCCAATGAGCCGCCATCGATAAAATGCACTCGATCGGTGACGGCATAGTTTTTTGCCAGTTTATAGCAGATAGAACGCCAGTTAGTTAAACCTGGATCTAACGGGTGTAACTTAATAATTAAACTCATATCTTCTGGTGCATGCGAGGCAAAAGAAACCATCACTTCTTCAATTGCCTGCTCAAGGCTGTCGTAATCAGAGTAAGCACGGATTTGAAAATCATTGGCCATTTGTAACGGAAAAATCATGTAACGAGAATTTGAATGAACAAATGTTTCGATCACTTGCCTGGCCTGACGCTGACGAAATAAACGCAACTTTAATAACCGTAAACCGGTGCCTAAATAAACCCAAATCGGATGATGCAATTGATGGCTACGATAACCAGGATACAAAACACGTAAGACAGTCGATAGTAAGTGATACTGCATATCCCAAAAAACTTGGCGTACAAAAGAATCCTTAAACTGTTGCTGAAGATCAGGTTCAGACAGACCTTCCGCCATCGCCATAATTTTTTCTGGCTCGCGTGGGAAATCTGAATTAGCCGACATGCCATTGAGTTCAAAGGTAATCCAGTCAGGACGCAAATAACCAAAATCAGTCGTCACAACTTGAATGCCGCGCGCATTCGCCAAGCGAATAGCATGCCGGTGATAAAAGCGCTGCTCGCCTAATAAAAGAATATCAGTGATCTGGTGTTGATCTAAATACTGCTCAATAAAAGCCGGCCATTGCTGCTGGCTACCTCTAAATTCGGTAGACTCTCTTCCCCGCCAAAATAACCAATCACCAAAACAGAGGTTAATGCGAAAGCAGGCACAACCCTGAGCCGATAGATTATCAGCTATTAATTTAAAAAAGGGTGTTATGGGCCCCTGTAAAAAGAGGATATTCCTTTGCATTAGTTCACTTCTCTATCCAAGTGTTTAAGCCGCAAACCGTAACATAAGCCGCTGATAAAATAGCTGAGCTTACGAAGCCGCCTAGAGATTTCTCCCACTTTTAATGATGAATTGCTGGCACTACCTTGCTCTGAGTCTGCCGTCAAAATAATATGCTCTAGGGCTTGTTCTGCACTGATAAAAAACCCTTGGCGATAATCAATATAACGAGGATAGACGATTAACACCGCAGCAATCAGCTCTAACAGGGGCACCTGTCGATTACGTCGTGCAACAACAAATGTATCTGAGGTCAAGCCCCAACCAGCATAAAATGGCTTGCCGTAAGTAAAGACCAATTTACCCCGTAATAAGGCTTCAAAACCTGTTAAGGAGCTCATGGTATGTACTTCATCGGCAATTGCCAAACAATCATTAACATTGACCTCGGTCACTCGATAATCAACAAGCGCCAGAATCGCATCATGGCGAGCGCAGTCAGGACTGTGGCCACTGACAACATCGGGATGGGGTTTATACACGATTATCGCTTCTGAGTCTCTTTCCTTAACAGTTCTAACTAAAGCGAAATCATCCTTCACTTCTTCACAGGCAGCGGCAATAGAGGCATCATCTTCAACCTGACCGGGAATAAAGATAATTTTTTTGCCGGCTTCTTTCGTCTCTAACAATGACTTAGGCAATGACTGTTGACCAATGTTGTATTTCGTCACGCCAGTCATCAATAGCCTGTCTTGTAATCGTCTGGCTAGCTGTAGATCATCATCAGAAAAGTCGCCAGCACTGATAATTTTTTCAAGCTCGCTTTCAGTCGCAGGATCATAATAAATACCCGCGCTATCGAAGACTAAAGAAATCGGTGGGATATAATATTTGCCCAAGCCAACAGAGCGAATAAACCCATCCTCAACACGAACCGTCTCCTTTATTTTTTCTTGCTCAGCGGTTAGATCAATAGCTCTTCCACTATCACCCCAAAAAATGACTCTGAATTGACCCGATGCTTGTTGATCTATATGCCTCGAGAGATAATTAAGCAAACTCTGGCGCCGATTAAAAAATCGTGTTTCCCCCCATGGACTAAATAGAAATCGACGTAAATAGCCGCGCTTCCATGGAGGAAAACCCAAACAAAGGTTGATACCTCGGTTTCGCTCAAACAGTTTTCGTTGACGAACAAAAAAATCCAACAACACTTCTAACTCACAAGGTTGGTCGGTTAAAGGATCAAAGTAGTGGCTATAAATAAGATAGGCCGCTGCAAATACCTGTTGAAGACTTCGCTGCTTATTTCGTCGCGCCAGTGTTTGCCGATCTTCAGTTAGCCCCCAGCCTGCATAAAAGGGCAAACCAAAGCAAACCACTTTTTTTTCAAGCATTAACGCTTCAAAGCCTAATTGCGAACTGACCACATAAATCTCATCGACCTGCTTAACCAGCGCCAGCGGATTACAGTTTTTTTGCAATAAATGCACTTTGCCAGTGAAGCTAGGCAGTTCACCAACCATATGATCAATCATCGCTTGATCATAGTGACCACCTTCCGCCAACCTTGATGCGGGGTGACTCTTAATAATAATTTCCGCATTAGGGTGAGCTTGTAATGCCGCATCAAGCATTATTTTGAATGTATCTGAATTTGCGTTCCCACCGGTTATCGATAAGTCGTTGCGCACTTGATCGACCAACAGTACGCGGTAATGGTTTTTGATGCCCAGATTCCACTGATCACTGTCATTGTATTTGGATAAATCATGCTGAGTAATTGTTTTGATGCATTGATCTGCGCGCTTCAATAATTGAGGATCATCGAGATCTAACTGCATCATAGGAGTAGCAAGATCAGTGGATGGAAGCTGATCAAGCTGGCCATCGACTAAAATATTTTCTAAGCGCGACGACTGGGTAGCATCATAATAGATGCCGACATCGTCAACGACTAAGGAATAAGCCTGGTGTTTGGCCTTAGCGTTGACTCGACCGAGTCCTATCGATCTAATAAAGCCATCTTCTAAACGCAGCAGTGGCTTATTGTATCGCTGAGCCATCTTGTTGGCTTCTGCTTGCCTCTTGTTTCCCCAATCGACAATCATATCAGCATCATTTAATGAGCGCTTAACAGATCGCACCAAGCGGGCATAATAGCTGGCTTCAGACACACCTAGAAGCCGCTGCCAATTCGACTGCTTAACGATGCCCCGACTTAAACAAACGGCTTTTTGAGCTTGATTCATAAACGCAGGTATTTTAATGTAAGCTTTACAGTAATATTTTTGGCCACCTAGTGTAACATAGCATAACGACTCTCAAGCAAAACCTTTCATGGGCTAACGATCGATGGTTGACCACAGCTTGCACATTTTAGTCACCGGTGCATCGCGAGGCTTAGGCGCTTCGCTGGCTAAACACTGTGCTCAGCATTATGCAAAAAATCATCCGCGCGTACTGCTCTCCTTAGTAGCCAGAAATGAAACCGCACTGACAGATTGTGCTCGCCAGTGCCAACACTACGGCGCAGAGGTCAATTATTATATTGCTGATCTGCAAAATATTGACACTACCATGACGATGATTGAGACGATTGCTAAACAACCGGTCGATATTGCCTTTATCAATGCTGCCGCCAGCGGTCACAGCACCGATGGCGAAGAGCCTTGGGCCCAACAACAGACAATCATTCAAACCAATCTTATGGCTGCCATGGCCTGCGCCACCGGTCTTATTCCCTCAATGAAACAACGCCAACAAGGTAAACTGGTCTTTATCAGTTCAATTGCAGCTTATCGAGGCTTTGGTCTTAACCCCAGCTATAACGCCAGCAAAGCGGGAATCAAATGCTACGCTGATAGCATGCGCCATGCATTAGCCAATTACGGTATAAGCGTTTATACCGTCATGCCAGGATTTGTTAACTCTGACATGTCGGCGGCCTTTCCTGGCGCAAAACCACTGTTAATTTCTAGCGATAAAGCCGCCATGATTATCCGTAAAAAAATCGATAACCACGCCATACTAATTCAATTCCCATGGCCATTAATCGCGGGGCAAAAATTGTTATCACTGTTACCCGCGAAATGGGCTGACAGAATATTAACGTGGCTCAATTATGGCACGGTGACTAACCCATCAAAAAAATAGCCGATAAAGCGCCAATTAAAAGGCCGCACTAGCCTCTATTGAGAATTAATAGGCGCAGATCACGCCAATCCAATAAACGCTTAATATCGCCAACCTCAAGCTTGCTGGGCCATGAGTAGTAACGAGCCCTGCCTCGCTGAGGCTGAGCCTCTATAGGAATATCTTTCACCCAAACGTTCTCAAGCCACTCAGACACCGTCTTAGCACCTAACTCAAATAAACGATACTGATGCCAAAATAAACTACGCTGACTTTGCATGGGTATTTGAGCACTAACAATGGTCGCGCCTTCATCGAACGCTTCAGTAGTTTGATGCAGAAAAACATGACAATGTGACTGTCGCTGCTGAATTGTAGCCAGCACTGGGTCAACACCTCTAAAGTCAGGCAGCAAACCCGGATGAAAATTAACGCTGGTTAGCTCTGGCAACTGTAAAATCTTCGCTGGTATTTTTTGATTAAACATCACACTAAGTAATAAGCTCTTTACACTCAATGGTGTTGATGCCTGAATAAAAGCGAAAGATTCTGAACTGTTTATATTATCGGTGCAATGAACTGGCAATGAATGCCGCTTTGCCAGCTGTTTTACCGACGGAAGACCAAACAGCCCACCGAATAAAGCATGAATTTCAGTAATCATGACAAGATAAAGAAAATAACGTAAACCACTATGCCGTATCAGGCTGACCGAATCAGAAAATAAATTCGAATTTTGCCGTTTAAATCGCGTCGATATGACAACAGCACTAACCGTTATCTGATCATTGGCCAATAAACTGTGCAATAAAATACTGGAATAGATGGAAGGACGGCAACAAAATATGATTGGCTTTGGATTATTAACTGACGTCATCTTACTGTACTTTTTATTGCAGTCACGGCTAACACCAATCGATATTCAACTTTTTAAATTACAATCAAATCATATCTAAAGACAGCATCGACTTAGATAGTAACTCAATAGTATGCATAATTTGCTGTTCACTGTGGTTGGCGCAGATAAAAAATCTGAGCCTCGCCAAACGTTCTTCAACAGCAGGGTGCAATATCGGCTGAACATTGACACCCTCCTCAAACAACCGATTAGCCAGCCTTACCGCCATTAATGAGCTACCGGTAATAACAGGCACAATCGCTTGCTGCTGATTAGTACCGGTATCAATATTATGCAATCTCGCTAAGCGGTCAAATAAGGCGGTATTACTGTTTAATTTTCGTATTCGCTCGGGCTCTTTGCGCATAATATCTAGCGCCGTCAGCGCTGCCGCAGCAAGAGTTGGGGCAATACCCACACTGAATAAATAGCCGGGCGCACCACCTTTTAATATATCAATTAACACTTGAGAACCGGCAATATAGCCACCACAGCTGGCCAGGGTTTTACTTAGCGTACCCATCCAAATATCAACAGCGTTAGAAGGGACAGAAAAATGCTCTGCAATTCCTGCACCGGTTGCGCCTAGTACACCAATAGAATGCGCCTCATCAACCATAAGAAATGCATTATAGCGCCTCTTGATTTCTATCAGCTTAGGCAGATCCGGTATGTCACCTTCCATGCTGAACAGTCCCTCTGTAACGATTAACACGCGCTCAAATTGACCGCGGCGCTGACGCAGCACCTCTTCTAACTCGTCACAATCATTATGTTTAAAGCTCAATCGAGCCGCACCTGAGAGCTGGATTCCTTGAATAATACTATTATGAATTAAAGAATCGTGAATAATTAAATCTTTAGCAGTAAATAAATACCCGATAGTGGTGACGTTCGTCGCGTGGCCACTGACAAAAACGACAGCATCATCCGTATTATGTAAATCGGCAAGGGCATATTCTAACTCTCGCTGAATGGCCCGTTCGCCAGAGACAACGCGACTTGCTGAACAGGAAACCCCATAATCATCAATCGCTTTTTTAGCGGCAGCAATTAAACGAGGGTGTTCATTAATGGACAAATAGTTGTAAGAGCCAAAGTTTACATAGCTTCGACCATCAATAATCGTGGTATCACTGGCAAGCCCTTGATGCATTTTAAAAAAGGGGTTATCGAGCTGCAAATGTTCACCCACATCATAGGTAAGGGATAACTCTTTATAGGCTGGAAAGCATTTAAAATCGGTAGCGGCTCCTGAAGCATCAAAAGAACTGGCCTGCGAACGCAGCGTCAAAATACTCTCAGGGTCTAAATCATCAGTGCTAGGTGTTTTTTTCAACCTCGCCTCAGACAACAACCGAGCTTTTAGTTGTTGCTTTTTTTTACGCTCCTGGCTTAGATTGGAGCCTGCAGGAAAATCCTTGGGCATAGGTCTATTTCTCTTCTCTCTTTTTATCTTTTTTTCTTTTCAGTTTTTTAAGCTCTAGATGAAATCTTAGTGCTATTTCTGCTCTCGAGCTAAACCCTCTTTGACACGCTGATAATCATCATCTGAAACAGCAGTTCCATGTTTAATGGCCAGCAAAGATAATTCCTGATCATCCGGTGAAATAACTGTACCATCATCCTCTTCGGATAAATGCATTTCCTTTAACACAAGCTGAGACAAGCGTTCGATTGTTGGCCCCTCTGCTAACACCATAGTCGATAACTGAATCCCAAAGCCAGACTCGATAGTCGTTGCGAGCTCAACACCCATCAATGAGTCCATACCCTGCTCAAACAAAGATTGCCTCCTGTCTAAACCACCATGACTGAGAAACAATATTTTTTCAACTTCAATGGCTAGTATTTCTGCAACCTCTGAAAAACGACGCTCTGGTGATAATGTTAATAATTTTTCTCTTATATCTTTTGAGTGATCAGATCCATGAAGATCATCAGAAGCATTAAAGAATCTAAATTTATTTTGCTTCGCACTGAGCAATTTTGATCGCATTGCATGCCAATCAACGGCAAGGTAGCTACTGTCTTCAGCTGATTCGATTATGGCCTTTTCTAAAACACTTATCACCGTCGAAGAGCTCAGCAGCTGTGCACCTAAACGCTGAGAGAAAGTTTCTTTTAACGCTGTATTGCGGGCTAACACACCTACATCGTCAATACCGCCCCAAGCTAAACATAAGCTGGGAAGCTGAAGTTGGCGTCGATAGGCCGATAATGCCTCTAAGTAGCTATTAGCTGCCACATAATTTGCCTGGCCTGGATTACCAAAAACTGTCGTGGCCGACGAGAATAGCACGAAAAAATCCAGCGTAATATTAGACGTTAAGTGATGCAATACTTCGGCACCTTTAATTTTTGGCGATAACACATCGAGTAGATTGCGACGACCCATATTGTTTAGTAGCAAATCATCAAACCTAGTGGCAGCATGAATCGTTCCTCTTAATGGCGGCTGACCTACTAAAGCGGCTTCTAAATTTGAATGGGCATCGGGATGGGTTAAATCCAATCGGAGATCAATGATATTGATCTCCGATTGTCGCAACTTGGTACAGAGATCAACGGCTGCTTGACTGATCATGCCCTGTCGACTGACCACAATAATATGTTTAGCGCCTCTATCACCCAGCCACCGCACCGTGGCTAAGCCCAGACCGCTGGATCCACCGGTGACCAAATAACTGGCATCAGATTTGAGCGTTAATACCTGCTCGCTAACGGGGTTGGATATTAACGATGTATTAGCTTGAGGAATTACACTCAAATCAATCACTACCTTACCTATTTGCTGTGATCGCTGCATGTATCGAAAGGCATCGACAGTCTGTCGAGCAGTGAATACTCGATGACAAATAGGATACAGAACGCCAGTATCAAACAAAGCAAAAACTTCACGCATTAATGGCTGAATAAGTTCAGTTTGATGTGACATCAACTGGTCAACATCAACACCAAAATAACTAATGTTATTGCGGAAGGGCCTTAGACCCATGGCCGTATCAGCGTAAAAATCACGCTTGCCTAACTCAAGTAAACGACCAAACGGTCGCATAATACTCAGATTGCGATCAATCGCCTCCCCGGCCAAAGAATTAAGCACGACATCAACACCTTGGCCCTTGGTCAAATCATTGATTTGATCGGCAAACTGTAAACTGCGTGAATCAAAAACACGATTAGCGCCTAACAGTTTAATAAAATCTCGTTTATCTTCGGTGCCCGCCGTGGCATAAATATCAGCGCCAATATTCTTAGCGATTTGTATCGCGGCCAAACCCACGCCGCCTGCCGCGCCATGAATTAACACTCGCTCGCCAGCTCGCAATTTAGCAAGGTAGACTAAGGAATAATAGGCGGTAAAGAAAACCGTTGGCACAGTTGCTGCTTCAGCCTGAGACCAGGTCTCAGGCTTTTTCACAACAGCAAACGACTCAGTGACCACCTCGGAGGCAAAACTTTCTGGTGCAAAGCCAAGCACTTGGTCGCCGATAGAAAAATCAGTAAGCTCGTCACCGACAGCAGTCACAACACCCGAGAACTCCATGCCGAGTGTGGGCCCTGAAAATCCATTTTCTAAGGCTTCATCAGGCAATAAACCGGTAGCGAACATCACATCGCGGAAATTCAATCCTGCCATTACTGGTTTAATTCGCAATTGCTTACCCGCCAAACTAGGCGCTGGCTTAGTGCGCCAGAGTAAACTATTTAATTTGCCGGAAACAGGTACGTCAAGATAAGTAATGGTATCACTTGCTTGACAAAGCTCACTCTTAGCTAAAGGTTTTACCGGCATCAACCGATTCACAAAGCGTTTTTGTTGATGCAAAAATATTTCAGCTTCACCATCAACTGGCCGGCATAACTCTTCAAACAATAATGGCTGGCTAGATAACGCTAGGCATGAGGGCTCAATATCAATGAGCCGAATATCAATGCCAGAAAGCTCATTCATCGCAACCCGACCCATGCCCCAAACTACCGCATCAGAGGGATTTTTGACTGTCGAGGCAAAACATACACAGGACTCACCCATCACCCCCTGTGACTGCTGAGTTATGAGGTCTAATGCAAACTGCCGCTCGGCAGGCAATGTTTGCAAATATTGTAATAAGTTGCGTAAAAAATCCGCCCGATGGCAGGCATGCTGAGAACTGACGCCATCATTGCTAGAATAAGTTGCGTCAATGACGCGACTGGGATGAACCGCTTGCGAGTCAAAAAACAATGCTAAGTCATCGATATTAACGGTCTCATATTCAACAATTTTTAGCTCAATTGCTTGCGCTACTGGGTCAGTTAGGCGAAGCTGTTGCCACCATTCATGCCACTGCGCTGATTGCGCTTGACCCACCATGACCAGCCAAACTTCTCGCGCCGTATCCGCGACTGTTTGCTTAGACTCTTGGACAGATTCTAATAAACTCTCAGACCCCTCCTCTAATGACTCGGCAATACTCAATGCTTCATCGACAAGAGCGTGACTACCTGACTGAACATTTACCTGACTACTTGCTTGACAAAACAGTAAATAACCACTGGTCTGCTGTGGATCAGAAAATTGATGCATCAACTCAGAATGATAGCCATTATTGAGCAGATGTTGCCGCAATGCAGCAGCCGGAATCAAAGCTGACTGTGCTGTACTGTTAGTTGTCAACCACCAATCCAGTGACGCGCCAAAAACAAAATCACTAATACGACTAGGTGACTGCTCAACCAATAATAGTAAACCATTAGGCTTCAACAATTTTTTTAATTGCGTCAAAAATATATCAGGCTGTTGATGCTTGCTGATAAAATGGTTGAGGATAATCACATCATACTGTTTAGCCGTCGGTGTAGATTGTTGCGCATCAAAATCTGAAGGCATGGTTATATAATGTGGGGTGAGGCAATTAATCTCAGCGTGTTGCTCTTCCATCTTATAAACCAATGATTGCTGACAACTAAAAAGCTCAAAGCAATCTT
>DDDX01000085.1 GCA_002339085.1 Cellvibrionales bacterium UBA1969 | reverse complement strand
GGCACGACAATCACGTTGGAATTATTAGGTCAGGACGCCGATTCACTTGCGCCTATTGCATGGAAAGCTTTTCATCCTACTAATGACTTGGGTGACGATGAAGTCCTGTTACAACTGACGGAGTGTGAGCAAGATTTGTGGTTAGATATTTGCCCGCAAATGGCCGCTATTCATGAGTTGCGATCGGATATTCCCGATGAATGTATCGGTGTGCAAAAACCGTCTTTTGGTGGCATGCTCTGGTGGGTGCTTCACGACGTGCAGACCTTTCCAATGGATCCTGAAGCGGCGATGAAATACCAAAAAGTTATCATGCAAGTCATGCAGTATGAATACCGGGAAAAACATCCACAAAAAAAAGTGCCGCATTGGGTATTAAAAACACCCACCTATTTGCCCATGTTAGATTTGGTGTTTTCGATCTACCCTGATGCATGGATTATTCTCAATCACCGAGATCCATTAAAAACAGTTCCCTCTGGTATGTCGACCTTAGCCGCGACAAGATACATGCGAAGCGATAGAGAAAATTCCGAACAGTTGTTGGAATTGGCGGGTAATGCCAGAAATGACATGATGATGGACGTGTATCGTCGACGTCAAGCTGGCGAATTACCTGAGCGATTTATCGACTTACATTTTAGTGATCTGATGAACGATCCTGTGAAAGCTTTGGCGGCGGTTTATCAACAATCGGGCAAGACCTTTAGCGAGCAGTACCAACAGGCGATCCATGATTATTTGGCTGAAAAGCCAAAAGGCAAACATGGCAAGCACAGTTATCGACCTGAAGATTGGGGCATGGATACTGAAACGCTAAAACAGCAGGCCAAAGACTATATTGACAGCTATCAAGTCAAGTTAGAGTCATAGAGATCGTCGGTTAACAATAACCTGCTAATATTGGTTATTATTTGAATGGAATTGCTAATAAAAGCCATTCAAGGAACTGATAATATGGCTCAGTAATTCTCTACTACTGAGTACTGTCTCAATTGGTGTGATCATGAATAATAAGATAAATAACGAGCCATCGAAAAAACAATCAATTTCTGATGACCAAGCTGCCGCTAATATAGAGCAGGCCTTCGGCATTAACCAAGATTGCAATCCAGTAGCGGTCAATCGACGCAATTTACGCATGCAGTTTGCTGTTCATGGTCTTGTCTTTGTCGCTGCACTCGCTTTATGGGCGGCCTCAGATGCATGGCGGCTAGTATCAGATTTAGTCTTTGCGTCAGGCTTTTCAGTATTTGCCTCGATTTTATTTGGCATTACTATGGCCCATATTCTACATGAATGGAGCCACTTTTTAGGCGCATTTGTTTCGGGTGCTGACTACACAGTTAAAGAAAAGCCTGCGCCATTATTTTTTGATTTTGATTATAAAAGTAATACTAAAAAGCAATTCTTGTCGATGAGTATTGGTGGTACTGTAGGAAATATTCTTTTTTTAATGGCAATTTATTTTATTATTCCAATGGACAGTATTGGTAGGATAATGCTTTTAGCTGTCGCGATAGGCATGACATTTTATGTGTCAGTGATTGAGTTCCCAGTGATTAAATTGGCCAGCAGTGGTCATTCAGCCATGGAATCATTGATGGCGCACTTAGGTCAAGGCCCTGCCATTTTAAACATCGCCATGTTGTCGGGAGTGGTCACAACAATGATGAGTTTTTTTCTTATTTTTTTGTAGCAGTGAATTTTCATAGATCAACCAGTTAATAGGTCAAGCACATGTCAGAAAAATCCAAACCTACCCAGCCAAGACGTTATCAAGATATTACGAAATGGCATCAAGAATTAGATGTCGCTGTTATTGGCTTTGGCGGCGCCGGAGCTTGCGCAGCGATAGAGGCGAGTGATGCCGGTGCAGAGGTGACAATATTTGAATTAGCCAGTTCTTCGGGAGGATCGACCGCTATGTCTAGTGCTGAGATTTATCTCGGCGGAAATGGTGGGACGCGCGTACAAAAAGCCTGCGGCTATGAGGACTCGACCGAAAATATTTATAATTATTTAAAACTTTGCAATGGCGAGCAAGGTGACGATGATAAGATCCGTGTTTTTTCTGAAGGTGGTGTTTCGCATTTTAATTGGTTAGTTGAGCAGGGTGTGCCGTTTAAAGATACCGAGTTTAAAGAGCGAGCCATCATGGTCACTACCGACGATGGTATTTTATATACAGGCAATGAAAAAGTATGGCCGTTTAATCAAGTCGCTAAGCCGGTTCCTCGCGGCCATAATCTACATGTTCAGGGCGATAATGGCGGGCCTTTGTTCATGAAGATAATGACAGAGAATGTCGAGCGTCGTCAGATAAATGTTGAATATGAAACGAGGGCCTTGACCTTAATTCAAGATAGCGATGGCGAAGTGAAAGGTATTGTCGTTAGACAAAATCAACAAGAGCTAAATATAAAAACCCGTAAAGGTGTGGTGCTATGCGCGGGTGGTTTTGTTATGAATGAGGATATGCTCAAGCGCTATGCGCCAATGCTGTCTAAATGCAATGCACCAACTGGTAACCCTGGTGACGATGGCGCGGGAATTCTCATGGGTATGGGGGCAGGCGGTGCTGCCATTAATATGCATGAGGGTCTCACTACCTTGCCTTTTTATCCGCCAGCCAGCTTGACTAAAGGTATCTTTGTCAACTCAGCCGGTCAACGGTTTATCAACGAAGACTGTTACCACAGCCGAGTCGGTAATTACTGTTTGCAACAGCCTGGTGATAGGATATTCTTGGTCTTCAGCATTAACGATATTGGCGATTACCAAGATAGCAATTATATGGGTGCAGATATTGCAGGAACGGGTGAAACACTGGCTGAATTAGAGACTGAGTTAGGTCTACCTGAAATGTCCTTGCAACAAACGGTCGAGTTTTATAATCATTATGCGGCTAAAAGTGAGGACCCAAAGTTCCATAAGATACCTGAATGGTTAGAGCCAATTGAGGGGCCTTTTGCAGCGCTTGATTGCAGTCTTGGTCGAGGTGCTATGTACTCCATGTTTACCCTTGGCGGCTTAGATACACTGCCAAGCGGTGAAGTATTGACGGGAGAACGTGAGGTCATTAAAGGCTTATATGCAGCCGGCCGAACCACTGCCGGCATGCCAAGAACCGGCGATGGTTATGCCAGCGGTATGTCGGTAGCTGATGTGACATTTTTTGGCCGCTGGGCCGGAAGGACAGTAGCAGCAGTGGCGACCGAATAACGTCTATTGCCTGAATGATTAAATTTATGTCGATAAGAAGCAATAATAAGGCGGGTTCTGTCGCGTTTTTGATGAGTTGTTTAGTCATGGCGTTTCTGACATCTGCCTGCACAAATTTAACAACAGCAAACCGCGCGACGCCCCCTGATCAACAGCCACAAACGCTGGGCACGGCTTGTCAGCGAGCTTTAGATCAGAGCCATGAATTAATTCGACTGCAAAGAGTGGTCGAGGCTGAACATGATCTTCTGACTGCAGCTAAACAGTCATGCAGTAGTGGTTATGAAGCGGATCAGTTGTTACGCTTATTGGCCTACACGTTTTCTCACCAGCAAAAATACCCTAGGGCGATAGAGGCTTATGAGAAAATTGTTGCGAGCAAATACTTAGACTTGGTGACTAGAAGCGAAGCGGTTTATACGCTCGCTCAAATTCATTATTTGCAAGGTGATTACCAGCGTGTCATTACACAATTGGTCGATGCGAAAGCGAGGGAGTTATTGGTCGATGATGGTTTGCAGGTCTTGGTTGCGCGGAGTTATTATCACCAAGCTGAAACTGCTAAGGCGCAAGCTATAATGGATGCTATTATTGAGCAAGCAGTAGCTGGGGATCAAGTCATAAAAGAAGCATGGTTGATTTTTTCTTGGCATCTGTATCTCGACACGCAGTCATTTGAACAGGCCTTACTGATCGGCGATCAATTAATGGCACATTATCCCAGTGATCAGCATCGCTATCGGTTACGTCAAGTATGCCAGCGAGGCGAGTTGCTATCTTTATGCCGTTCAGTGAAGCACTAGTCGTTACTTACTAATCTATTTTGCCCGTTACTCTTACTCGCCTTGATACTTTTTCTACGCCTTCTGAACGTGCATCTTGGCGTTGTTTTATTTGATAATCAATGAAGTTTTTCCCGGCAATAATTAATCCGGTGAGGATGAAAGCGCCCGGTGGCAAAATGGCCAATAAGAATTGAGGATAATCAGCGGAAAAAGTTATTTTCCAGTCGACTGCTGCAGGACCGAATAATAAATCCATATTTGCAAATAGTGCGCCGGTACCAATCAGTTCACGCATTGCGCCTAACAGATATAAAGCTAAGGCGAAACCAATACCCATCATTAAGCCATCGTAAATCGATGCGCTAACCGCGTTCTTACAGGCAAAGCCATCTGCGCGACCTAGAATCAAACAATTTGTGGTGATTAAAGGTAAAAATATCCCAAGAATTTCGTAAAGCTCATAGGTATAGGCCTGCATTAATAATTCAATGCATGTGACTGCGGCGGCAATAATCATGACAAATGTTGGCAAGCGTATTGCAGATGGTGTGACATTCTTAATAATTGATACGAAAGTATTTGAGGCGACTAAAACAAAAATTGTGGCTAGGCCTAAGCCGATAGAATTAACCACCGAATTTGACACCCCTAGTAAGGGACATAGCCCTAACAACTGCACTAATGCTGGGTTATTATCCCACAAACCATTGCGGGTGATGTCTGCGTAGTTAGCCATTGCTTACCTTTTGTTGATTAGCGATAGTGATTTTTTTTAACAATTGATCAATGAAAAGTTGATGGTAGTTAAGCGTTCGCGCAATAGAATGGGTGACTGATCGAGGCGTAATGGTCGCGCCGGTGAATCCATCAAATTTGCCACCATTTTTTTTGACGGTCCAATCTTCGGCTTGGGTGTTTTCAAGGCTCAAATCATTAAATGAGAGTATCCACGGCGATTTTCTTAATTCGATCTTATCACCTAAGCCTGGCGTCTCCTGATGACTGACGACTCTGACGCCAGCAATAGAATTATCATTAATATTGATGCCAATGATATAACTGATGTCGCCGCTATAGCCATCAGTAGTTGTGACTGGATAGACAATCACCGTTGGTTGACCATGTTGCTTGGCAAGGTAAATGGTTTGTGCTTGACGATGCCCTAATTGCTTAACTTGCAGATTGATATTGTCTGTGAGGAGATCGTTGTCGTGAAGATTTTTAGGCACAATTTGATACAAGGCTTTCAGTTGCGCAAGTTTTTTCTGCTGCTTAATATTATCAGCGGTATTAATGTAGGTAAGTGCAATAATGATTGTACAGATTAACGCAAAACTACCCAAAGCAAAGCTATTAAGCATAATAGACTGCAATAAGCTACTATTGTTAGCGAGCTTATCTTGGCTAGTTTCTGCTTGTTCTTGGGTATCTTGTTGATCGCTCATATCGACTCAATCTTACTTGCTGTTGTTATGCCCATAAGGCTTGGTTTGAGTGTAGTGGTCTATTAATGGAGCTGAAAAGTTCATTAGCAATACAGCAAAAGCAACGGCATCCGGATAGTTACCCCATTTTCTAATGATGAACGTTAACACACCAATACCTGCGCCGTAGATAATACGCCCTTTATTACTGACAGCTGATGAAACTGGATCAGTCGCTATAAACCAGGCGCCGAACATAGTTGCACCACCCAATAAATGAAAAAGCGGTGAGCCAGCACTGTTGGATGAGCCACCATCATAAAATAGAGCAGACATAATGGCGATTGCTAGCAGCATTGAAACGGGTGTATGCCAAGTAAAAATCTTTCGCTGCAGTAAAAAAAGTCCACCGACAAGAAAGCCTAGATTAGCCCATTCCCAGCCATAACCACTCCAGCGACCAAATTGTGGATACTCATTCATGAGGTCATTAAGCAGCAAGCTATCGTTTTGACGAACTAGGTCTAAGGGAGTTGCCATTGTGAAGCCGTCGATCATTGGTCGTTCTATCACGGTTAAGCCAATTAACAAGGCTTCAAATAAATTTGGAATAATTACCGTATTCGGGGTTAGATGAATGGGAGTGGGCCAAGCGGTCATTGCCACGGGAAATGAAATCAACAATGCCACATAACCGACCATGGCAGGGTTAAAAGGATTGTAGCCCAGACCGCCATACAGTTGCTTGGCAACAATAATCGAGAAGAAAATACCCACTAAAATCACCCACCAAGACGAATAAGGCGGGAGGGCGATAGCCAGCAAAACGGCAGTTACAATCGCTGTGTAATCATTGAGATAAAATTTTACGGGTTGTCTTCGAAGCTTTAACGCTGAGGCCTCGAGAGCAATAGCAAATACCACTGCTAATAAGATATTAACCAATGTTCCCCAGCCAAAGACAAATGTCAGCGCTAATACTCCGGGTAAAGTAGCCAACAGCACCAGTTGCATAACCTGACCAGTGGTTTGTCGGTTATGTGTATGTGGTGATGTTACTCTCATTAAGGCCATAATTTTTGATCCATTATGCTATAAAGCCTAATCCTCAGAATGCGATGCTTTTTTATAGTCATCTAAAGCTTGCTGACTGCTGATCAATTTCGATTGTGCTTTTTCTAAGCCGGCTTCAAGAATGTTGACATTGGGGTCGTCACTCTCTTTGGCTGCCGCTAGTTTTATCTGTAACTTTTCCAGTCGTTGCTGAGCACTTTCAACTGCTCGCTTAAGTTTTGCCTCTGGATCCGCTTGGTCTTGCGCTAATTGCGCTTCTCGTTTGGCTTGAGCGCGCGCGACAGGGTCATCAGTGGTTGTTGAAAGTGTGGCTTTTTTTATTGTAGCACGCTCAATAGCGGCTTTTACCGTTGCCTCACGCTCAGCATTATCAGTTGTCGCCGTCGTATCGGCATTAGCCGCTGATGTGTTTGCCGTTGGGGGTTTATCATTTGGCGGATTGGTTTTTTTTCTTGCCGCTTGTCGCGCCTGCTTGGCGGCAATTTTTTCTTGTTCAAGTCGGATTAATCGATCTTGTCGGGTATCAAATCGGCGCTTAGCTAACTCAGCATTGTGATGATCTATTTCACGTTGCTTGATATCAGTTTTTGATGCTCGGTAGTACTGCACGAGCGGGATATTGCTTGGACAAACATATGAGCAAGCGCCGCATTCTATGCAGTCGGCAATATTATGCTGCTCAAGTTTTTCAAGTTCTTTTCCCTGTGAGAACCAATACAGCTGCTGCGGTAATAGTGAGGCTGGGCAGGCTTCTGCGCACATACCGCAACGAATGCAGGCTTGTGCAGGCGGTGGAGTGGGCAACTCAGCTTCAGTTGGCGCTAGAATGCAATTACTGGTTTTGATGATAGGCGCGGATATGTCTGCTAAGGCAAAGCCCATCATTGGCCCACCCATGATCAGTCGATTATTTTTATCAGCCTGGTATTGAGATTGCTCCAACAAAAAACTAACTGGCGTGCCAATCAGTACATGGTAGTTACGAGGGCGGTTTACTGCTTCACCCGTGACGGTGGTGATCCGAGAAATTAGGGGTTGATCAAGACAAACCGCATCTTTTATAGCGACCGCGGTACCAATGTTATGGCAGACAATGCCAATATCGGCAGGTAGTCCTCGACTCGGAACTTGTTTCCCGGTGAGAATTTCGATGAGCTGTTTTTCTCCACCCGAAGGATATTTTGTTGGAAAGGTGACAACACGCACGTCAGTAGTGCAGCCGCTTTGCGTTGAAAAATCAATACGGTTAAGTGCAGTCTCAATGCCGTTGACGACATCTAATTTATTATCTTCAATGCCAAATAAAATCGTTTTTGGTTTAATAATTTTTGCTAATATCGCAAGCCCTGTAGCAATATCATTAGCCTTTTCAAGCATTAGGCTGTGATCAGCTGTAATATAAGGTTCACATTCTGTGCCATTCATGATTAGAGTATCGATAGGTTTGCTATCGTTACTTTTAAGCTTTATTGCCGCGGGGAATCCTGCCCCGCCCATACCTGCAATGCCAGCATTTCGAATAATCGAGAGTAACTCATCATCAGCGAAAAAATTGAAATCTTGACGAGCTTTTCTCTCTCGCCATTGATCGAGACCATCAGTTTCGATCACGATACACAAATCATCAATGCCCGAAGGATGGGGCACCGTTTTATTTTCAATGGCAAAAACTGTGCCTGAACTGGGTGCGTGAACAGGGACACTAACCGCAGCACTGGCCGAAGCAATGGCTTGCCCTTTTAACACCTTATCTCCGACTTGAACAATGGGTTTAGCGGCTGCACCAATATGCTGTGAAAGAGGCACGTATAAATAAGGCGGGATGGCAGCTTGTAGAATCGGCTCGCTAAGCGATTGTTTTTTATTTTCGGTCGGGTGAATACCACCGTGTATGTCCCAAATTTTTCTCATGCGCTTAGTGTTTAGCCTTTGGTGTATCTACTGAACGCTGATCGCTGGCGATGATATTAGCGTTATAAAAAGGATTTCTTTCGGGAATTTGCCATTTCCATGCTTGGGTGCCGACTGAAACGGGCAGCATATCGATACAGTCGACGGGACAAGGTTCAACACAAAGGTCGCAGCCGGTACACTCTGAACTGATTACGGTATGCATGACTTTTGCCGCACCTAAAATAGCGTCAATAGGGCAGGCTTGAATACATTTAGTACAGCCAATACATTCTTCCTCTCGAATAAAGGCCACTTTTTTAATATCTTCTTGACCATGGTCGTCATCGAGTGCTAGCGGTTCTCTATCAAGTAAATTAGCTAACTCATTGATGCCGGCTTCGCCACCAGGGGGACATTTATTTATTGCATCGCCTTCAGCAATCGCTTCTGCATAAGGTTTGCAGCCAGGGTAGCCACATTGACCGCATTGTGTTTGAGGTAAAATCGCGTTGATTTGCTCAACGATTGGGTCACCTTCGACAGCGAATTTGACTGCGCCAAAACCTAAAATTGCGCCAAAGGATAAACCCAAAGCCGCGAGAGCGATTAGTGCTGACAGCAAAGGATTTAAGCTTATAAATTCAATCATTTCTGTTCACAGTTAAACAAGGCCGGCAAAGCCCATAAAAGCCATTGACATCAAGCCTGCCGTAACCATGCCAATAGCGGCGCCCTGAAATGGCTGCGGGACATCGGCGACAGCTAATCGTTCTCGCATGGCCGAGAATAAAATCAGGACTAATGAGAAACCGGCTGCCGCACCAAATCCATAAAGAGCTGATTCAACAAAATCATGTTGCTGATTAATGTTGAGTAAGGCTACACCAAGTACGGCACAGTTTGTCGTGATTAACGGTAAAAAGATACCCAAGACTTTATATAGCAGAGGGCTGGTTTTTTTAACCACCATCTCTGTAAACTGAACTACTACTGCGATCACTAAAATAAACGCAATGGTTCTGAGGTAAGTTAACTCTAAGGGTACGAGTAAGTAATTGTAGGTGATGTAACTGCATACCGAGGCTAAGGTCAGGACAAATGTCGTGGCAGCAGACATACCAATGGCTGTTTCAAGCTTATTGGAAACGCCCATGAATGGGCATAAACCTAGAAATTGCACTAAGACAAAATTGTTAATTAAAATAGCGCTGACTAGCAATACGGCGAGTTCACTAAACATAGTTGCTTGCCTGGATACGATTTAAACTAAACTTACTTAATTTGCATGCCCGGTTTGGCGCCCGCATCGGGCTCGAGTAAATAAATCTCATTATCACCTGATCCTGCAGCCAGTACCATCCCTTCTGAAATTCCAAAGCGCATTTTACGCGGCTTAAGGTTTGTAATCATGACGGTCAGTTTACCTTCTAAATCGCTGGGTTGATAGGCACTTTTAATCCCTGAAAAAACAGTGCGGCTTTGGTCGCCAAGATCCAGTGTCAATTTAAGTAATTTATCGGCACCATCTACCTGCTCGGCGCGGGTAATTAATGCAACACGCAAATCGATTTTTGCAAAGTCTTCAAAGTTAATTTCTGTTGATGACTTAGCTGCCTCTTCCGGTTGTTGTTTGGCAACCTTGGCGGGAGCTTTTTCTTCAGTATTTGACGCAAGCATTTTTTCAACCTGTGCTATTTCAATCCGTTTGAGAAGCTGTTTGAATGGATTAATTGTGCTACCACATAGTGATTTGTCAAGGTCTGTCCAGTTCAGTGATGTTGCTAAAAATTTTTCTGCATTTTCTGCAAGCTCTGGCAAAACAGGCTTTAGATAGATGATCAAAATAGCGAAGCCAGAAATGGCTTGACTACAAATGCCTTGAAGATCGTCATCTTGGCCTTCATGTTTGGCCACTACCCATGGCTGTTGCTCATCAATGTATTGATTAATACGATCCGCGAGTGACATGACTATACGCATCGCTTTAGCAAAATCTCGCTGCTCATAAGCATCAGCAATAGTACTGCTTTCGGCCAGTAAAGCGCTCTGTAATTCAGTGTTAGGTAATTGTTGCGCTAGTTGGTTATCAAATCGTTTGCTAATAAATCCTGCACAGCGACTGGCAATATTGACCAGTTTGCCGACGAGGTCTGAGTTGGCTTTTTGCACAAAATCTTCTAAATTAAGATCGATATCGTCGATGCCATTGCTCAGTTTGGAGGCAAAGAAGTACCTTAAATACTCGGGCTTAAAGTGTGTTAAGTAACTTCGCGCCATTATAAAAGTGCCGCGAGATTTTGACATTTTTTCACCGTTGACCATTAAAAATCCATGAGCATGTATGGCGGTTGGTAAGCGTAATTGAGAGGCTTTTAACATGGCCGGCCAGAACAAACCGTGAAAATTGATAATGTCTTTACCGATAAAATGGAATAATTCAGTGCCAGCTTCAACGGACTGTTGTTGATCCCAAAAATCATCGAATTTAAGGGGTTTGCTCTGACAATAGTTTTTAAAGCTGGCCATATAACCGATCGGTGCGTCTAGCCAAACATAGAAAAATTTACCTGGCGCATTAGGAATCTCAAAACCAAAGTAGGGTGCGTCGCGACTGATATCCCATTCTTGTAGTCCAGAGTCTAGCCACTCTCTGAGTTTATTGGCAACGGCGGGTTGTAGATTGCCGTTAATAAGCCATTGGGCTAAAAAGTCATTAAATTCTGGAAGTTTAAAAAAGTAATGGACAGACTCTTTCGTAATGGGTTCAGCACCAGAGATGGTTGAAAATGGGTCAATAAGATCAGTGGGCACATAGGTTGCCCCACAGACTTCACAATTATCACCGTATTGGTCTGGTGCGTGACATTTTGGGCATTTACCTTTGATATAGCGGTCGGCTAAAAATAGTCGCTTTTCAGGATCGAAAGCTTGGGAGATGCTTCGCTCCGCTATTAGATTTTGTTCATGTAACTTCTGATAAATTTGCTGAGAAAAATAACGATTTTCTTCAGAGTGAGTGCTGTAGTAATTGTCATGACTAATCAGAAAATCGTTAAAGTCATTGCAGTGTTGTGCCTGAATATTGGCGATCAATTGCTCGGGAGTCTGTTGTTGTTGCTCGGCTTTAAGCATAATCGCTGTGCCATGGGTATCATCGGCACAGACATAATGGCATTCATGGCCACGAGAACGTTGGTAGCGAACCCAGATATCGGTTTGTATATGCTCTAATAAATGGCCAAGATGAAGCGGTCCATTCGCATAGGGTAATGCACTAGTCACTAATATTCGACGATGATTTTTCTCTGACATGAAAATCCTAGTAATGCTAAAAGTCCGATGGGGCAAATAATTATCAATTGTAAACGTCTAATATACCTATTTTTATACCAGCATCCTACTCTGGATAGCGTTTTTTATTGCAGTGCGGGCGATTAAAACACTATTTCTGCGGTGATTGCAGAGGTATGATCGAGGTATCTGCGAGATTTTTTGCTCTCCCAAGGTGTTTTTCCGCGAGGTCAGCTACGCTTTTTGCTGTGGCTCGATAGGTCGTCAGCTTGCCACCAAAAATACTGATGACTTGAGGTGAGTAGTTATTATCGACATGCAATATTGTTTCTCTGGCTTGCTTGGCGAAACGGCGCAAGCTAGTATTTTGTGGCCCTTTAGGCAGAACCCGTAAGCCTGACCATGCTTGAATAAACTGCCCCTGATACGTCGGAAAATAATGAAATAAAACCTTCTTCAGGTAGTGGATCTCGGACTCAGTTGGCTGACTGTTAGCGGGATTGTCTTGATGCTGGACTTCTGTTGTGCCGATTAATGTGCCTCCCTGCCAAGGTATAATGAAGACCGGTCGATGATCGTCTGGTGATTCTAAATAAAAGATATTGTCTGATATGGCTTGGTCATATTCAAGGTGAGTTCCTTGGACAAGATCAATGCCAGGGCCGGGCTGAGCAAAGTCAATCTGTGCCTGAACGTTTTCAACCCAAGGTCCTGCGGCGTTAATAACTATTTGGCAGTCTATGTTGACAGCCTGTTGACTTTGTCTGGCTTCCACATGAACAGTTTTGTTTGTCAGTCGGCTGGCTTTGATAAATGTTGTTTGTTCGAAAACTTGGCAGCCATATTGTTTTGCTGAATGAATCACTGCTCGGGTCAGTGCAAGGTCATTGGTTTGGGCGTCCCAATACTGATAAACAGCGATTAAGTCGTCTTTTTTTAAACCGGTTAAATTATTCTGTTCAGTCTTTGATAAGCGTTTAAAGCGGGTGTTTTTTCTTAAACCGCCGAGTAAGCTGTAAATGCATAAAGCTAATACCAATTGCCAGTGTTTCAATCGATTATGGCGATAAATTGGCAATAAAAATTGCCGGCTATGAATTAAATCGGGCGCAATTTTTTCGAGTGTTGCTCGCTCTCGCAGTGATTTTCTCACTAAAGAGAATTGACCGGTTTCAATATAACGCAGGCCACCATGAATAAGCTTGCTTGAGCGACTAGATGTGCCATTGCCGATTTGACCTGATTCAATCAATATTGTTGAGTAACCACGGCTAGCCAGTGC
>DDDX01000063.1:5447-6697 GCA_002339085.1 Cellvibrionales bacterium UBA1969 | reverse complement strand
TAAGGCTCAACCGACGTGGGTAATCTTTGAAACTCTATGCCTACCGCCGCTTATATAAAGCTGGCTAGGCATTACCGTTGCTGGTGAAGATGAGAACAAACACTCCGCCCCGAAGAGCACCTGGTATGAATCTTTGTTCCCATTCCCACCAGCAGCAGTAATTTAAAAAATCTTCTTACCCTCATCGGCTGAGCGTTATTGCCCCTTGGCCCCTGGAGAAGCCCAATAAGGCTCAACCGACGTGGGTAATACATTTAACAGTTCTTGGCCACATGGCCGTCTCTCTTTACATAGCTCTGCGCATTAACTTACTCCTTTGCAAACTTCTCTATCAAAGCTAACTCAGCGTTATTACGTCCTGGCTTTTAAGACTGCTATCAATTTATCGATTCATTGCGACCAAAATAAAAAGCATACTTTACACATAACTTAAATTCATCCAGATGATAATTATAACATGTAGAGTCAAGCTTAAAAAGGTACAAATTAGCTTAAACGATTTTTTTTGTCTAAAAATCGCCTAATAAGCGGTTTATACGCTCCTAGTTAGGGTTGTTAAGCCTTAGCCTGCAATGTTTAAGAAACCATATCTGCAATAAGTTTGCCTCCACAGTAAAAAAACTTTTATTTTTCAAAAAATCATATGTTCATAAAAAGCTACCTATATGAAGTTCGTCAGCTAATTAACGCTGCTCTTTTAATAATTGTCGGTTTGAGGTCGATAAAGACCTCTTCTATTCATCACACTCTCCGATATTCAAACCTTTTTTATTCAGCCCTAACTGGCTGCAATTTTTAAACCGAGCCGCTTTAAATATTTAAAGTACGGCCAGTATCAGTTCATCGTTTAACTGTAACAATGCCCAGTCCATACCAAGCACCGATGCTGTTAGCTCCTACTATCTATGTATTCCTTTGATCTCACTTTCACCGCCTGAGCTTTATTGCCCCTGACCTCTGAAGAGGCCCAATAAAGCTGAGGCGGCGTTAGTGAATCGTTTAACTGCAACGGTAACCAGTCCATACCAAGCACCGATGTCATAAGCACCTTACTATCTATGCATCCCTTTCATCTCACTTCCACCGCCTGAGTTTTACTGCCCATAGTCCCTGGAGAGACTCAATAAAACTCAGGCGGCGAGAGTGAATCGTTTAAAAACATAAAACCAATCATAAATACAACGAAAGCAGTTTAATTAATTGGAGTTTTACCTAGGTAAAACCCTACACAGCTTTTGCCTTAAGCAATC
>DDDX01000063.1:4958-5129 GCA_002339085.1 Cellvibrionales bacterium UBA1969 | reverse complement strand
CTTTTGCCTTAAGCAATCAAAGCACTAAATATGTACGGGGGATCTACCAGGAAACCCCATCTTGTCGCTCGGCATATTCAAAGCCGAACCGTCATACACGAGCTAATGCCCGCTAATAAAATCTTCAAGGAGGGTATTTCAGGTAGGTAGGACCGCACACAGCTTTTGCCT
>DDDX01000063.1:0-4611 GCA_002339085.1 Cellvibrionales bacterium UBA1969 | reverse complement strand
AATATGTACGGGGGATCTACCAGGAAACCCCATCTTGTCGCTCAGTATAAACACTGAGCTCATGTTACAGAATAGAATCTGTAACTAAAAATTTTCATGAAATCTTGGTAGAGAGAGATACAGGAGGAAGATAGCTGAAAGCAATAGTCTTCTTTTAGTATTGAGGATCTACCAGGAAACCTCATGATGTGATGGTAAAATTACTGCCAAAGATATAAAACATCAATGTACAGAGAAAATTTAACCAATTGAGGCCATTATTGACTATTTAGCGAGCAAAGAAAAGCTTTTTTTGTAAAAAAACAGTGAAAGATTGACCATTTCATCTCAAAAAAAACCTTACGCCGATTCTTAACTAAACTATTACCACCAAAAGCGCCCTATCAACTTATAAATCATCGACTTAGCAAATTTAATAATTAAGTATTTAACTGCTTCTCAAAAGGCGGTAATGAAGCAAGTAATTGTTTTCCATAGCTTTTTGTTAGTATTCTTCGATCCAACAGTGTCACTCGACCCTGATCAGACTCACCTCTAAGTAAGCGCCCGCAGGCTTGAGACAAGCGTAAAGAAGCATTGGGAACAGCGATATCCCAAAATGAGTTACCTCCTTTACTTTCTATCCACTCGCCTAGGGCCTCATCAATCGGACTATCGGGAACAGCAAACGGTAACTTAGCGATAATAACTTGACGACAATAATTTCCCGGTAAATCGAGCCCCTCTGCAAAACTAGCTAGGCCAAATAGCGCACTATTAGTTCCTTCATCGACGGCCTCTTTATGCTCACGTATCAAGTATTGCTTCGATCGATCCCCCTGAAGCAGAATAGACCTACGTAGGCTATCCTCTAATCCCTCATAAACAGACTGCAACTGACGTCGCGAAGAAAACAACACTAATGTACCACCATCTTTGGCTAATAATTCCGGTAATAATTGAATAATTTCTTCGGTATGAAACTCCGCTTGGGTTGGTTCGCTTCGCATTTTAGGCACATGGAAAACAGAATCAGCAAAGTTTAAGTCACCTAAAATTTTAAATGCTCGATCAGGGTCGCCCGTTCCTATCTGCTGAATAAAATGATCAAAATGACCCAATGCAGCTAGTGTTGCAGAGGTTAAGATAGCCGCGAAGCAGTTTCTCCAAAGTAAGCGATTCAATGTATCTGCCGCAGATAAAGGCGCCGTATAAATTGAGACATCAAACGCCATATCTGAATTAAGTTGATGCAGCCAACGCGCTTTCGGCATAGAAGTCTTATCGTCTTCTGTGGCATAATCAGAGCAAAGCAAATAAGCTGAATCACAGCTATTGATCAACTCACCCAACACGCCATATAAAACCTCTTTATTTGCCTGTTCATTATCACGCTGGTCTGAGAAAGTCGCTAACAAATGGTCTGAAACCTTTTGTAGCACACCACCCTTTAAGCTGAAGCAATGCTCCAGCTCTTGAAAAACCGGCTGCAACGTAAGTGGCACAACACCGTGACTAAAACGCAACTCATCAGAACTATTCAACAAGTGGCCTTGCTGCTGGAAAACCTGCTCAAGTAAAGGCAAGGCATTAACTAAACTGGCATCAAGGGCTTCGTCAATTTGAGCCACAGTCTTAATGGTTCGATGCAAATCGGTATGCTTAGGAAATAACTTTTTTATTCTTGCCATGGTTTTTTGCGTCGTCACCACACGTCGTCTTTCAGCATCGATGGAAATATGGCGGCTTAAATGATTTTGAGACTTTGAAGGTAGGTGATGCGCCTCATCGAACACATAGATCGTGTCTTGAGGCTCTGGCAAAACATTACCGCCGCCCGTCGCTAAATCGGCTAACACCAAATCGTGGTTTGCCACCAGCACATCGGCACTGCGAACGTCATCTCGCGCACTAAATAAGGCACAGCCCTGATAGTGAGGACATTTTTTTCCGCTGCAGCTAGCCCTGTCAGCCGCGACAAGCGACCAATCTTCCTGCGGTATAGCTTGCTCCCAATTGTCACGATCACCATCCCAAGTCGAGGCCGAAAAGGCTCGTTCAAGCAATGTCACTTGGGCCAGTGAGCGACCAGATAAACGTACCTCTTCATCCGGAAACAAACCCTGCGCACTCGAAGCTTGATCGGCATCCTTCAATCGCATCGAGGCCTTACTGAGACAAAAATAACGCTGCCTGCCCTTCGCAATAGCAAAGGAAAATTCAAGCTCGCTGGTGGCTTGAAGGTTGGGCAAATCACGTGAAATTAATTGCTCTTGTAAGGTCACGGTTGCGGTGGAGATCACCAATTTTTTTTGCAAGGCTTTGGCCAGAATAATGGCCGCTATTGAATAGGCAACGGTTTTACCGGTACCGGTGCCAGCCTCAACTAAGCAAACGTGCTCATCATAATCCGGCTGTCTTTCACCTTCACTGTCATAAGCCACTGCACCTATAGCTTTCGCAATGACCGCAATCATATTGCGCTGACCACGGCGAGGTTTAAAACTATTGGCAGACAACCATGATGAGTAAGCTTGTTGAATCAGTGTTTTGGTTTCGTCATTCAACGGCATGAATAGGTATCAATCAATCTGGGGCAATGATTATTTGGCGGCAGTTAATAAGCGCAATCGATTCACTATGGGATTAGCATAGATATTAAGAGCACTGCGTGAGTCCTTCTCGCTGATCGACGCCATGCGATCAAGGAAAAACTGACGGTTCATATTACTCGTATCAGGTAACTGATCAACAGGCACACCCAACTTTGCCAATGCGGAATCTAGAGCAGGCTTACCATAGACTAATTCATAGGCGATAAGATTTGTTGACTGAAGTTGATAAGTGGAGACAATCGCTTGGTCTAAAGCATCAGCAACGTCGATCACTGTCTCATACTCACCGGTTAAGGCCGGTGAAAACCGAATATCAATGCGGCCTTTATAACCCGCGATACCGTGACCAATACTTTTAATATCCTCATGTTCACCTTTGCTATAACTACCCTGTTGCTCAATCGTAGTAAGCTCATGCGCTTTTAAGGCATCACAAGGGTCGTACTGATAAGAAATACTCACTGGAACAATATTTAATTCGCGAATATAGTCAGTTAAAGAACTACTTTTGGGTTTTGAAATAGTGAGCATTTTAATCACTGCAGGATCGGTTTTGTCTACACCATCTTTTGCTCGACCTTCGCGATGAGCTAACCATACCGACTGATCGTCAACATGAAGGCTATGCCAAATGTAAGTCGATAAATTTTTCAATGTTTTGAGCAGCTCACGCGGTCCACTGACTGAACGCTTAACAATAAAACTTTTATTGGTTCGCATTAAATCGGAGGCAAACGGCTTGGTCAGTAAATTATCGCCTATGGCTATCCTAATCGTATCGGCGCCATTCTGGTACATCGCATAATTAATTAACGCTGGATCGAGGGCAATATCGCGATGATTACTCATAAACAGGCAAGGTTTTTTAATATCAATATATTCCAAGCCATAGATGCTGACACTGTCGGCCTGTACCGCCAACATAGCATCTAAATAGCTAGCCACTATTTTTTGAAAATCAGCCACTGAGTGAATATGCTTTGCTTTACGCGACAAGCTCGCTCGAAACACTGGTCGAATGAACCACGAGAAAAAAATCGCTAAACGCGGGAACTTCATGCTAATAATTAAATTAAGGCATTCGTCGCTGGCAATAATTCGCTGAATAGCGGTCACCGACTCTTGGTCATTATACGGTCGAATAGCATCAAAATCAGTCATTGAAGGAGTTCGCCTATGGCTACAAAGTGTGTTGAGCGGTATTATTATAATTCATTGAAAAAACTGCCAGTCATAGCTGCGTAAGTTATTACCACTACTGGGCCATTCATCCTATCGTGAGCACCCTATTATGAGTGATTGTCACTGCGGAAAACAGCTCTCTTTTGAAGATTGTTGTCAAATGATTATCAATGACCTGCGCTTAGCTAAAACCGCTGAGCAGGTTATGCGCGCCCGCTACAGCGCCTATGTCACCGGCGAGATAGATTTTCTACACGATTCTTTGCACCCCGATAACCGCGGCGAATTTGACTTTGATTCAACCCAACAGTGGGCTGAAAGTTCGCACTGGCACAGTTTAAACATCATCGGGCTAAAAGCCGGTACCGAGCAGGACAAAACTGGCAGTGTTGACTTTATTGCGCATTATACCGATGCCGACGAGGTTGATCATCGCCACTGCGAGCGCTCTCAGTTTAAACGAGCGGAGAGCAGCTGGTTTTTCTGCGATGGCCAAACGATCGCCCCTGAAAAAATTGGCAGGAATGACCCCTGCAGCTGCGGTAGCGGCAAAAAATACAAGAAATGCTGCGGCTAAATTGAACAGAAAGTCCAAAAAAGAAACATAAACTCACTTAGACTTGACCTTATACTCTAGAATACCTATTATGCACGGCCTTTTTTGATCGAGCAGCACTGGTCAAATAAAGGTCATTAAGAACCTAGTAGATATGGGAATGAAGATTCATACCAGGTGTTCTTCGGAGCGGAGTTTTTTTTCTCATTTCCACTAGCTTTAGTGATGTTAATTTTCTGTACTATGTCTAAGTCATATTGATGCGGGGTGGAGCAGTCT
>DDDX01000108.1:1124-6134 GCA_002339085.1 Cellvibrionales bacterium UBA1969 | reverse complement strand
CGCGACCTCCGGCGTGACAGGCCGGCATTCTAACCAGCTGAACTACCGGTCCGTATGTCGTAGCAAGTGTCAATCACACTTGAAGATATGGTGGGTGGTACAGGGATCGAACCTGTGACCCTCGCCTTGTAAGGGCGATGCTCTCCCAGCTGAGCTAACCACCCGTCTAGGAGGCGGAATTCTACCGAAAAACCAATAGTTGTCAAACCTTTATGGCCAATTTGAGCCAAGGTTGAAGATAATTACCGCGATCAAGCTGGATCGCTGGCCGAAACCACTGTTTCTAGTTATATTAGCGTAATGAACCCCTGCTTTACAGCCCTACCCGATAAATTATTAATCAGATTGCCGCAGTCACTTTTAGCGTGACTAGCCAATACGCAAGGTAGCTCAATTTAACTGAAAAGACGAACTAATCATGGAAATTTATAAAGAGTTTACTATTGAAGCCGCGCATCGCTTACCGAATGTACCGGAGCTCCATAAATGTAGCCGTCTACATGGTCACTCTTTTTTAATTCGACTCTATGTCAGTGGTGAAGTGCCCGAGCCAAGCGGTTGGGTGATGGACTTTTCAGAACTAAAACGCGCATTTAAACCCTTATACGATCAGCTTGATCATCATTATCTTAATGACATCGAGGGGCTTGAAAACCCAACCAGTGAAAACCTAGCTCGCTGGATATGGGACCATTTAAAGCCCCAACTAGCCTTATTATCTGCAGTAGAAATTCGCGAGACCTGCACCTCTGGCTGTATTTATCGGGGAGTCTAAAACAAAAAGGCAGCTTGAATGATGCTTCCAGAGGTTCATGAAGTCTTTACTGTGATTAGCCAACTGACCGCCACGCTTGAAAAAAATCGTCGACTGCCATGTCAGGCAAGGGTTTGCTTGGCCCATCAGCCGTGCCGAGATAAATGAAACCCACCATTTTTTCATTGGCTTGCAAACCGATACTGTTCATAAACGTTCGACTAAATGATACCGAACCCGTTCGCCAAATACCGGCATAACCTAAAGCGTGTGCAGCAGTCAGTAATTTAGTGGCCGCTGCGCCAGCAGATAAAATCTGCTCCACTTCCGGCACCTTGGGATGCTCGCTAATTTTAGCTATTACGATCACCAGCAGTGGCGCGCGTAGCGGCGCTAACTTTAACTTTTCATAAATGGCCGTATCAAGTTCAGGGTTGTCGATTTTTGCGGCCGATGCCATTTTTTCTCCAAGGGTTAGGCGGGCGTTACCCTCAACCGTTAAAAACCGCCAAGGACGTAATCTAGCATGATCAGGCGCTCTCAATGCCGCCTGAAAAATGGCGTGGCGATCCTCACCCATCGGTGCAGGTTCACTTAGCCTGGCAGAAGAATTTCGTTGTTGTAAAGCAGTAATAGCATCCATAAAATAACTCTAACAATTTACTTAAGCATGGCGATCAATCGAGCCATTGCCTGAAATCAGACGGCAAATCTAAATTAATAGCTTCATTATAACCGGGAATGCGAATGCGTTTGTCGTCAAAATCGATCGCATCGCCCCCAAGCACATTATGATCAAAACGATAGATAGATTTTGCTGTGCCGTTAAGCATGGCTTGATCATAAGCCTGCGCTTGTTGCGATACGATTTCGGCTTTCGCGCTGTACTGTGACCAGTACTTTCCCTTGTGCTTACTGGCAAGAATCTTAGCCGTAATGTGTGGCGCAATAACCGTTGCCGACGCGTTATTACCCCCAAAACCCTTGGCGTTAATGATCGCCACATCGAGATTCTCTTTGCCCAACGATTGATGCTCAGGCCCAATCTGTAAATGCTCACAAGCCACGTCGTCAGCCGGTTTATCAATCGTATTAATACCAGGCAGAATACCCTCGCTCCATACGCCTAGGGCGGTGATCAGTTGATCGGCTCCAGCCGCGGCAATAGAATGCCCCAAATAACTTTTAACCGCCACGACTGGCCAAGACGGAATGCCAAAAACTTTAGCGGCCTGATCTAAAATAGCTGATTCAGTGACACGGTTTTGCGGCGTACCCGTGCCATGGGCCTGAATAAAACTGCGATGTCGTAAAGCACTTTCGCCCACTAAGCCTCTCGCCCCCGCCATCGCCTTTGCAATGGTTAGATAATTGCCAACACCTGGCGCTGAAATTGATTTTTTATAGCCGTCAGCATTGATGAATACATCGCTGACCGCGCCGTGAATCGTGGCCCCTAATTCAACCGCTAAGCTATCATCAAACAAAACGATAAATTGCGCCGATTCAGCAAGGGTAAAACCACAGTTGTCTCCAAACGGCCGACAGGCACGTCGATAATCAATTTTACCACCATCAAGACGCGCTAAATCTTTATCGCTGGCCAGCGCACTCATGGCAGCGTAGCCCTCAATAATTTCTGGCACAATTGGCGCCTCACTATTGCCAACGATAGCTATTCGACTGCGACCATTTTGAATATCCGTCAAGGCTTGACGTAAATTATAAAGAAAAGACGCACAAGCACCCATGCTAGTGCCCGTCGTGCCAAGGCTACCCAATATATAAGCGTTAATAAAATCGGCCGGCATTTCAGCAAAGCCAAAGGGACATTGCTTAGCACTCACTCGACGGTCATTAAAGCGCGCCGACAGCATGCCTCCATTTGACTGCGCATCTAATTGACTCATACCACTACCGGCATAGACGCTAATTTGATCGGCCGCAACTTTCTGTGAAAGCTCAGCCCAATCAATCCCAACCGAGGCCAAGGCATCGGATGCGCCGAAGACGGTCATCTGTAAGCCGCGCGGATGATTATGCGAAGGATAGTCTGCACCTGGGTCAAAACCACTTGGTAACTGACCGGCAGACTGTACTTTAAGTTTGCGATGGCTAGGTAATAAGAAATCCTGTGAGGCAGATATATTTACACGAAGGCGCTTGTCATCAAGGGTTTCAATTCGCCAGTGATCGGGAATTGACTCAGGCAAATTTTTAACTGGCAACTCAAAACACAATTCATCACCACCACACGGTTCGATAGCAAGCCGCGCATTAAAGGCAATGTTGTTAGGATCAAAAATACTTTCGTCAAGTTTTCTAACCAAGGTGCCATCGAAAACCGCCTGTCGAACCTGATCATTCAGGGGTTGGTCAGCTAAGCCCATTAAGCGGGTAAGGCTTTTAACGGTGAGATCCGCTTTTTCTTTTGCGATAGCGTCAATCACAAGACGACGGTAGCCGTGATGAAATGAGCTGCGGCCAGCTGCATTAATGCCACCAAAGCCAACAATTACGGGTAAATTAGCCAATGAAAACTCCTGTTTTGGATGGCGCTGAGCAAAGAAGCTCGAATCTTTAAGTAACGAATTAAGTCTAGAGTCAAGCGCTATTTACATATATAATAATTCGGCCAGAATATATGAATTATTGGTCAATATGGTAATAATAGGTAAACGATCTGATGGTGAGAACAATCGCTAGGAGGGAACAGTATGAAGATTGCTTTTATTACCTATGATGGCTGCCTTTCGTCGAGTATCAGCTTGCCTCTAGAAATGTTGAATGCTGCGGCTGAAACCCATCGAGCCATTAACAATCAAGCCGTTTATAAACCCCAAGTATTTGGCAATCTTCGGAAAGTGCAAGCCGCTGGTGGCTTGAATATTCATACGGATAGTCATCCTAGAAATATTAACGATGTTGATTTAATCATATTTCCGGCCATATGGCGTAATCCATTAACGGTCATTCGCCGCCACCATTACTTATTGGAGCTACTGAAGCAATGGCATGAAAAAGGCATCAATCTCTGTGCAGTCGGGACTAGTAGCAGTTTTTTTGCTGAAGCCGGGCTACTTCATCAACGGCCCGCAACAACTCACTGGGGTTATTTTAACCAATTTCAAAAACGCTACCCAGAAGTTCAGCTAGAGAAAAACTTTTTAATTACTCGCGCCAAAAATATCTACTGTGCTGGCAGCGTAAACTCAGTCGCTGATTTAATTATTTATTTTATCGAAATATTTTATGGCAGTGACATCGCTCGTCGCGTCGAAGCAAACTTCTCGCCCGAGGTGAGACAATCCTATGCAAAGAGTATGTATAACGAAGGCGAGCATACCCGTCACTCCGACGAAGACATTGCTCGCTTACTCAATTGGTTAAACGAAAACTACGCTAAAAAAGTCACTGCCCAAAAAATGGCTGATCTCTTAGGCATTAGCATTAGAACTTTAAACCGGCGATTTAATACAGCCACCAGACAATCACCACAGGACTATTTACGGACAGTTCGTATCGGGCACGCGAAGGAATTACTGCAGAAAAGTAACTTATCTGTAGCGGAAGTTGCTGAACAATGCGGCTTTAACGATAATAGCCATTTTGGTAGCGCATTTAAAAAAGTGGTATCAATGCCACCTAGCGAATACCGCGAGGCAGTTAAAACTAAGCTATTTTCTAGTGGAACGACCGCCTAAAAACAATCGCATGACTATTAATGTCGCCAGTGAGGCAGTCAGAAAACCTCTATATAATATCTTCAAAATCATGACGACGGAACCCACGATAAAGCAGAAAACGATTCTGCCGTGACTTCTCTTTTAATTCGCTAGCGGTGTTAGCGCCAAATTTCTTTTGCTTTGCGGCAGCAGCTGTAGCTCGCCAATCTTCAGAGTTTTGATATAAAAACTTATCGGCTAATGCGTCATTAATCCCGCGTTCACGTAACTCAGAGGCTATCTTAACCGGTCCAAACCCAGCCCGCTTGCGATAACTGACATAAGCTTCAGTAAATCGCTTATCGCTGAGTAACTGATCTTGCACTAGTTGATTGAGAACGATCTCAATCGTTTCGTATTGACTAAATCTTTTGTGTAATTTACGCCTGTTTCAATTGATTTGAATTTATCATAAATTTTTTTGTTTAAATTTTTCGATGATATTATATTGACTTTTAAAATTTTGATTTTCTTTTTCGATTTATATTTGTCAAAAGAGTATGATTTTAATCTCATTCCATGCAAAAATTC
>DDDX01000108.1:429-965 GCA_002339085.1 Cellvibrionales bacterium UBA1969 | reverse complement strand
CTAAATCTTTTGTGTAATTTACGCGCCAGCTCTAAGCGAGAATGCTCACGACGTGCCAGTAAGTCCATCGCCAAACGACGAATATCAACCGGCTTTTCATGTTGAGATTCAGCGCCATTGAAAGATGAAAGATTTTCATCTTTCGTATTCTTAGACATAGTTTCAGATATAGATTTAGAAACAGTTTCAGGGTTAGCCATGGTTAAATCGATAGCAGTGTCGTATTATTCGATCACTTCTAGCTCGCCGGCTTCTTCTGTGTCCTGAGTGGCAACTTTTGCCAGTAATGCTCCCCGAATGAGGCCTTCAATTTCATTAGCAATATCAGTATTTTCTTCCAGAAACCTAGCTGAATTAGCCTTACCCTGCCCGATTCGGTCACCTTTGTAACTGTACCATGCGCCGGCCTTGTCAATTAGACCTTGCTTAACGCCGATATCAATCACCTCACCCATATGGTAGATGCCTTCGCCATACATAATTTGGAATTCCGCCTGCCTAAAAGGCGGCGCTACTTTATTTTTGACCACTTTTAC
>DDDX01000108.1:0-121 GCA_002339085.1 Cellvibrionales bacterium UBA1969 | reverse complement strand
TACTTTATTTTTGACCACTTTTACTCGAGTCTCGTTACCAATCACCTCGTCACCTTTTTTAACCGCGCCGGTGCGACGGATATCAAGACGAACCGACGAGTAAAACTTAAGTGCATTACCC
>DDDX01000091.1 GCA_002339085.1 Cellvibrionales bacterium UBA1969 | reverse complement strand
ATTAAGTTACTCAAAGCGCCAACAAGACTTTGTAAGTTACAGCGAAGGATCAACTCAGGGCAATCGTTGTCGACTAATAACTGCGCTTGGTTAGCCTGTAAAGCCACATCGACCGCCGACTGTAATTCAGTCATTAGCGTCGCCACCGAACACTCATCGTTGAGCACCACATCGCCCTTAGCAAACACCAACATATCGCTGACCTGCTGCTCAAGATGGTGTAAACGAGAACTGATTTTTTCTGAAAACCGCCTTGTTTGTTCAGCCGTTAGATCCCGCTCTTTTAAGTGGCTGGCATAAAGAATAGCCGCGGATAAAGGGGTTCGAATTTGATGCGCCAGCGCCGAAACCATTCGACCCAAGGCTGATAAGCGTTGTCCTCGACTGAGTTGAGCCTGTAAATGCCGCGTTTCTGTTTGATCAGTGAGTAAAATAATTTGTCCGGTTTCTTGTTCTAGTGACCGCGTCGATAAACTGACTCGCTTACCGCTCTTCATTGAGATTTCATGACCGTCATCACTTTGTGGGGCAAAAAACTCAGCAATAATGTCGACCCATTTTTGGCCGGTTAATCCGGTCGCTAATAATTCTTCACCGGCTGGATTAATTTGAGAAATCGTGCCCCAGCGATCTAATACCACAACGCCACCGGGTAATAAGTCTAATAAATTACTTAGTCGCGCACTGACACGATCTTTAGATTGTACTTCTTGCGCTTTTTGCGCGTTGACCCGATCTAACTCGGCAGTGAGCGCCCCCACCCTCGCTTCTAAGGCACGGTAGGAATCGGCTAAGTCATCAGACATGCGATTAAATAATTCAAAAGTCGCTTGTAAGCCTTCTGCACTGTTGGGGTCAATAGGGTGCGGCGTAACAGCTTGGCGTTGCGACTCGGAGGCTGAAGCTGGGGGCTTAACTGCAGGCGATCGATGCGTTTCAAGCACTTGCTCGACCTTAGCTGAGTCTGTAACAGACTCGGATGATACCACTCTCGACATACGCAATAACCCGCTCCATACCGTGGTTGTTGGCGACTCATTGACGCCAAAAACCGTGTAGACAGTAATCTGCAAGCTCTATGCCTAGTAGAGTTTTATTAATCTATTCAATGACTTGAAGTTAATTATCGCGCGCTCATCGCTGAAGAAGTCAAACTTTTGTCAGACTCTTCACTGCCGCTATTTCAATAGGCCGGCAAAAAAATCGCCATTAACTGATCGCCTGCCGGTTTAGGTCGTACTTACGCATCTTCTCTACCAAGGTTGTGCGCCGCATCTGCAGTTTATCTGCGGCGCGGGCCACTACACCTTTTGCCTCATCGAGGGCTTGTTGAATCAAATGCTGCTCTAGATCGGCAAGATAGGCCTTTAAATCGATGCCATCGAGCGGCAGCAGCGGTTTAACATCCACATTAAGGATATGTTTCATGGCCTCAAGGTTCGGCTGGCTATCCGTGAGATCGGCACCATCATCACTGACATCCTGTTCTAGTTCAACGTAGCGAAATTTAGGGGGTAGATCTTTGACGCCAACGACACCGAAGGGGTACATAATCGCCATGCGCTCAACTAAATTGGCCAGCTCTCGCACATTACCGGCCCAGCTATGCTGGCAAAGCGACATAATCGCGGCGGAATTAAATCGTATTGAACCGCGTTTTTCGTTTTCTAAACGTGAAATCAATTCATTTAATAAAAGCGGTAAATCTTCAACCCGTTCACGCAAAGCCGGCATTTCAATTGGGAAAACATTTAAGCGGTAATACAAGTCTTCTCGAAATTCACCATCACTGATCATTATCTCTAAATTTTTATGGGTCGCGGCAATTATGCGAACATCCACCTCGATCGTTGTATTACCACCGACCCTTTCAAATGTGCGCTCTTGCAAGACACGAAGAATTTTGACCTGCATATTAAGCGGCATATCGCCGATCTCATCAAGAAATAAGGTGCCCCCTTGAGCCATTTCAAAACGCCCGGCACGGCTTGAAATAGCCCCAGTAAAGGCCCCTTTTTCGTGACCGAATAATTCGCTTTCAAGTAACTCAGGGGGAATGGCTCCGCAATTAACTGGCACAAAGGGCTGTTGCTGACGCGGTGAATGGTAGTGTAAGTTACGGGCAACCACTTCCTTGCCAGTCCCCGATTCACCGGTGATTAACACTGTCACATTCTTGTCGGCTACTTGCGCCATTAATTCGCGGACCTGCTGAATTTTTCGACTGGTGCCCACCAGGCTGCGAAATAACACCGGATCGCGATGCAGTGGTCGACCATTCATAATATTTTGTTGCTGGCGATAGACTTGTGCGCGATGGAGGTCGTCTACCAAACGGGCATAATTGGGCGGCATCTGAAGTTTAGAAATTACTGAAGGGGGTATCTCAAGTTCATTAAGATCGTTGCTATCATAATCAACAATCATAATCGGCAGGCCTGGCTGCCAATGCTCAGCATATTGCAAATGCTCAACTAAAGGTTGTTGGTCTTGCGCCAAGACTAACAAGCTAAGATTTTCTCGGTAGGCACTGGTTTGAACTTCGGCCTGCTGCCACTCAGCGTAAGAAAAACAACGAACCGGTTCTCCAATGAATTCAAAAACTAATTTAAGCTCATCACGCCTACGCTGATCATTATCAACAATAACAATTCGCACTTCTTCCCACATAAAGCATCCCAAAAACGTTTATCGGCGTCACAAAACCAGCGTTAAGATTTTTTTTGAAAAATAGCCTCGCAAGAGAGTCAAAATAATGACATCTCAATGTCGATTATCTAGGAGAAACACCACGCAAGCAAACACTATTGGAAAAAAAGCAATCTAATTCATAGACTTCGCAAAAGAATGTCTACCAGTATTATTTTTAAACAGTTTTGGCTTGATGGCGGATCAATCAAGGAGAATTCTGTTGGATATTATGAATAATTTGCGCTTCAAAGTTTAGCGTGTTGTAAATACTGATTGCTCACTGCACGAGCTGATTGCGCTGCCTTCAGTTTTTCAGCAACTGAATCGCGCTCAAGGATACATTGCTTTTGAAGGGCTTGGTAGATACTCAGCAATTGCCGCAGTTGGGATTCGTAATGCATCACCGCAGTTTTAGAACCGTCACCGGCAGCGAGCGATGTCGCCTGACTGGCAATCGCAGCCGCCTCTATACATGGTCGGGTATAGTCATTGAGTTGATTGATAGTCGCCCAGTCTTTGGCCGAAAAAGCATTGTCGAATGCCGCCATTAACTGCTCTAAGCTCGGGATCGCCTCTTCGCCTAACTGCCATGAATCAATTTTACGGTGAGTTACAGGTAACATAGAAAGATTCAAGCCTAAACCGTGACTGGCGAAGGATGAGTATCAACCGAGTGCTCCGAACTTGACGGAGAGATTTCCAACCAAGCCGACTCCAATTGTTTCAACACGTTTATAGCTTCTCCCAGGGCTTGAATATCATCATTGACATTCGCATCAGTGATACGCTGTGTGACAAAGTAGTAGAGCTGGGTTAAATTTTTGGCCAAGACACCGTCACCAGCTTCTGGATCAACGCTATCTAACAAGCCACCGACAATACTAATAGCTTGAGTAAGCGCTTCACCTTTAGTTGCAATCTCATTGCGTTGCATACAACCTTTTGCAACCGCTAATTTCTCTAAAACTCCCTTAAAAAGCATGACAATTAAATGGTGCGGATCAGCATCAACAACACCAGTTTCTGTATCAATCAATTTATATTGCTGATCTTGTGCTGATTTACTCATAATCTATACCTTGGCTACTATTAATCTTTACTAAGTGAAATTCTTAGTCTATTAGACTGGCTGCTCGTCTTGGATTCTCAACTTGATGCAAGACATTTGATCAACGCTAGTCGATAAACCCTATTAATTGATCCATCAACACTACTCATTCGTCTTGTTAATTAGCTTAAGTTGATCCAATAAAAAATCACCCTGCGAATTTAAACTAGAGACCATTAAATCTAAGGCTGAAAATCGGACTTTGAGATTTTCTTCGTAGCTAAGTAGACGATCGTCTTGCACTTCACGTCGACTTTGAATACGCTCTAACTCGGTGGATAAACCCGTCGTTCGAGTATCAATTATGCCTTGCTCACCACTACCGCCTAAAAAACCTGTCATAATTTCTTGGAGCAAGACAAATACGCCTTTTTTCGTTGGATAGGAGCTAACATTATCTGATAATACAACAGAGTCATAAACATCAACGAAACCCGTTGATTGATTCAATACTTCTACCTGAAATGCATTTTCACTACCAGGATTTAGGGCGGTTAGGACGAGCCTCTTACCCTGATTGCCGAACAAATCAACGTCATTGACCACCATCGATTGAATAAAATCATTAGCCGACGCATTATTGATAGCATCACTTAAGCCTTGAACACTACTATTTCCTAAAGCGGCACTACTATAAAAACTAAATTGATCGCTATTACTTGTAATTGTTATTTGGCCATCTGAAATGACAAAATCATCAATAGAAGAATAGAGTGCAGTTTTATAGGTTTGAAATGGTTCTGCATCCGCATCATTGGCTGTTAACAGCTGGATCACATCCTCAAAATTAGTCGTCAGTAAGCCATCCAACTTCAATTGATCAAACGATAAATTGCCTTCACGGTCAAATCGAATACCAACATCACTGAGTGTTTGCACGCCCGCAGGCAAATCTGTATGCTGAGTAAAGATAGTACTTCGTAGTTGAGCACTTAAACTACGAAGCAAAGAATCGCCCACTAACAAACCCACGCTGTCATCACCCAGACCGGCATTGCCCAAATCATTAATGGTTTTATTTAAGTCGTTAAATGCCTTCACAAAATCATTTAAGTTATTGGCAATGCTTTGTGTGTTCTTACTGATAGTAACAGTTTCAGCCGTCGTCGTTTGAGACAAGGCCATAATAGACACACCCTCAATCACATCGGTAAAAACTGACCCTGAAGTCGAATTAATTAATTGACCATTGACGATGATCTCAGCATTCTCTGCGTCTTGGATTGATTGCATGGAGGACGCGAAACTACTATTTGGATCAAACCCTAATTGCGATAAGCCGATAGCATCCGCATTGTTACCATCATCATCACTGACAGAGAAAGCCATCTGATGGGCCGTACCCGTATCAGCAGCATTAAGCACTAAGACAGGGCCGCTGTCGGCATTCACAATCGTCGCTTCAATACCAGGATTATCAGTGGCAGCGTTAATGGCTACGGTAATGTCAGCTAATGTACTTTGATAAGGATCAATAGTGACCACAAACTGGTCACCTTGCTGAGTTGTGATAGTGAGCTCGCCACCACCAATGTCCGTTGAGGCATCGCTTAGAGTGGTATTTGTTGCGTCGACGAGTGATGAAGCTTGTAATGACTGACGCTGGCCAATACTGTTTACTTCAATCGATAATGTGGCAGTGTTGGCGGTGACTGAGGCAGTCGCCGAAAATGCACTAGGGTTGGATGAAGTCGCTTTTCGGCTTTCAATACTGCCTACTTTCGCTAAATCACTCATGCTGTTATTGAACAGCGATGCACTACTTTTCAACAACCCATAAGCCGAAATCTTTTCAGTTGCTATGAGTGCTCGATTATCTAAAGGGGCTGTATAGCGATGTCGCTCATTAGCCACCAAAGTATCTAAAAGCGATTGCAGTTCCAAGCCTGACCCAACGCCTAAAGAGGAAATGTTTGTCATTCAATCCTACTTCCCATCATTTACTTAGTAAGCTCAATACTTGTTGTGGTATCGCATTTGCTTGAGCCAAAATAGCAATACCAGCTTGCTGTAAAATTTGCGTTCGAGTTAAGTTAGCTGTTTCAATTGCAAAATCTGCATCTTGAATTCTACTTTTTGCTGATGATGCATTTTCTGAAATATTCTGTAAATTTGTAATAGTCGATTGCAAACGATTTTGAACAGCACCAATACCAGCTCGCATGAAATCGATTCCTCTGATAGCAGAATCTATTACTGAAACAAATGCCTGGGCACTATTTTGCGAACCTACTGACTGTAAATCTATTGAAGCTAGGGTTGAATCGTCATCGTTAGAAACTGAGGAATCAACCCCACTCAAGCTAAATGCGGCACTCGATTCAACTCGAACTTGACCAATTATCCTCGTAGAATCTGCCACACCACCAACGTTTAAAGTCCGAGAAACGCCGGAGTTAGCTGTATCGTCAAAATTACGAGCAATTACATCAACTGTTGCCCCATTTAATGATGAAATCTCAATGTCATCACCCGCATTATTAATAAGCTTAATAGTATCGCCCTCTGAACGAGCTGATATTCCAGTCGTTGCTGACTGCTGGTTTATAGCTGCAGCAAGGCCAGACAAGTCACTTGTTGATGCGATAGTGGCACTAATACTAACCAGACTTGACCCTGTCCCCCTAAGGGAAAAGCTTACCAAACCAGTAGATGAAAAATTACTCATGGATGCTACTGTTCTAGCCTCAGCAAAAACACCTGTCTCGCCTGATTTTAAGTTTACAGCGCGGGCGATTTCACTTGCACTATCCCCGGCTTGATAAGCAATAGGCGAGATTCCTATGCTTCCATTAATTGTAAAATCTGTGCCTTGAATACCATTTACTGGAATACCATTCGATGGTGGCAAAGTGGCTCCTATTGAATTTCCATCAAGATCAATTCTTTGAGCCCCTAAATCCCTAGATGAAACACCACCTAATGTAACGCTTATAGTCTGATTAGCTTTAGCTCCAATCTGAAAATTTTCCGTACCAAACGAACCATCAAGAATTAATCTATTCCCAAATGAGGTGGTTGCAGCAATCCGATTAAGCTCGGCCTGTAGTTCAGAAACTTCCTGCTGTAATAAGGCGCGCTCAATACCAGTATTTGTTCCGTTGGCAGATTGAATAGCCAATTCTCTAATCCTTTGCAGAATGTTAGTTGACTCCTGCAAAGCGCCTTCTGCCACCTGTGACAATGCAATGCCATCATTAGCATTTCGAATTGCCTGATTTAAGCCCCTAATCTGTGAAGTAAAAGTATTAGCAATAGAAAGGCCAGCAGCGTCATCACGAGCGCTGTTTATTCTTAGCCCAGATGATAATCTTTCTAGAGACGTGTTTAGAGATTCTTGCGATTTATTGAGATTGCCTTGGATTTTTAAAGATGCAATATTAGTGTTGATTATTTGAGGCATACTTATACTCCCATAGAGTAATTTTTAATTTCATTTTGTTTAGCTAAATATTAGACCTTAGCTTTGATAATACGTTTTAAATAAACCAATAAAATGACGCAGTTCACAAAAAATCATACCTGATAATCATTTCAAATAATTAAACAGGGATAAATTAGCTATTTTCACAAAACTTTGTTGTGTTGCTTCTAAGACCAAGGCCTGAAAAGAAAGCTTACTAACCGCTTCATTATAATCAAGGTCACGAATATCGCTAAGAATCTGATTGCCCACCAGCGTTAAGGCCTCTTGACTATCACGTGCTGCTGTTAGTGTATTCATGCGCGCACCAACACTAGACCTCTTTGAACGAATATGCTCTTGAATGGATGACAAGCCATCAAGCGATTGAGCAATAAATAAATCAAAGGCATCTTCTTCACCTCGATCTATCTCCGATACTGGCTCTTCAAATGTAGCTATTCTTTTCGTAATATTGTCGATAACATTTAGCATATTGGCTTGTTTGATGGGTCTTATTGTGATGCTATCGCCCGAGCTTGGTGGCCTCTGAAAATCAATTTTTAAGCCGCCCGGAGTTATTCCTACTGTTTGGTCATAGGCTGTGTTTGCTTCAACTAACACGCCATCTGAAATTCGATAAATACTGTAGTTTGGACCGTTAGGCACAATTTCATTAAACATGTTAAATTTGATTTCATACCCCTGCATGTCGCCATCTTTAACAACAAGATTATATTGATCTTGATCAATTACATTTACAGTTAAAGACTGCTCATCACCGGAATTATTGATACCCACTTCCGCCACTGGAATATAATCATTTATGACAAATCCATCAAATAAAGATTGGCCATTATCCGAACTAGCAATAGTTAATTGTTCAGCAATTTTTTCATGCCGAACACCTTCATCACCTTGATAGCTATATTGACCATCTTCCAAAATAAAAGCAGGTTTAGAATTTAGGAATCCTGAAAAAATATAATCGCCCTTTTCATCTTGTGAATTGGTTAATGATGCAAGTTCCAGCAACCGCTCAGAAATTTCTATTGAAATATTATTACGCTCGATATTCGTCATCCCAACACCATCAGCCTTAATAACCAACTCATTAAGCCGATCCAATATCGTTTCAATGTTGCTAAGGACATTTTCCGTACGCTGCAATCGGCTATCGACGGCATCAATATTTTTCTGATAACGATCAATAGTCGATAATTCCGTTTCCACAGCCAAAATTTTTGCGGTTGCAACCGGATCATCAGAGCCAATATTGACACGCTGACCAGTGCTGAGCTGATTCTGGGTCTGCGCAATCTCTGTCGTAGTCTTGTTAATACCATTCAAAGATTGTTGATACACTTGAAATGAGGATAATCGCATATAAGCACTACCTATGATCACAAAAAACAAACTGAGTTATACATCCACCCACAATCTGAAAAGCACAAGATATCATTTAAAAACGCCTAGCAAGGTTTGAAAAATATCCCTCGCCGTGTTGATTACTTGAGCTGAGGCGCTATAAGCATGTTGAAATTCAATTAACCGAGCCGCCTCCTCGTCGAGATTGACACCAGCAACCGATTCGCGCCGAGATTGGCTTTGCTCCAACAAAAGCTTGGCAGACGCCTGACTCACTTCTGCAAGCTGTGTTTGACTTCCTAACTCGGTCATTAGCGATCGATAAAATTCTAAAAAGGTCGTACTATAATCATTTAATAGTTCCAAACCCTTTAAATCTACCATGCTCAAGGCATTACGATTGTCTCCTTGACCATCACCATCACCAGTAATTTCAAAACGATCTCCTGCTGCAGCCACGCCTGAAATAGTTAACGGATAACCGGCAAACACTGCCATCGATTTTGCAACAACGTCAGAGAATAGACCACCAGAAGAATTAATTGTTGTATTCTTATCAGTGATTAATTCAACACGCCCACCTGCGCCCACCTCATCGCCAGGAGTTACTTGAGCCCCTATCGGGGGGCCGTTATTTATAGAACCCACTATAATTTGATCGCCGGCCCCACCTCCAAGACGACTAAGTAATAAATCCTGTCCTGAGAAAGACTGTATGAGTAAGTTACCATTCTCAACTTTGGCAGCAATAGATTGTCCAGCAAAAAGTGTATTTATACTAACAGCCAAACTTTCATTAGTATGTGGCAGGCTATCATTTAAATTAACGCCATTAAGTCGCAATAGAAGTGGAGGATCATCGCCATCATCATTAATATTGACTGATATTGACGTTGATGCCATTGCTGTAACGCCCTCAATATTATTTAATGTATTAGCAATAGTATCCGCTGAATCGTTGCTCGAAATAGTATGCGTAGAGATAGATGTCGCACCTGTTAAAGGGTCAATGGTAGTAGCGGTTATTGTCTCAGTGGTAAATCCGCTACCAGGATAACCATTTGTAACCGACCCCCTGGCACCTATGTTAGCGGTGAACACCTGCGAGGCATCACTAGCCCAGTACATAGATTCCTCTGGATAAGGTAATATCTGATTAGCTTGGCCTGCCTCATAGCGTTGATTCTGAATAGGGGGGTCGAATGGTATAGGATCATTGGGATTTGAATTATCAAGCACTTCATAGGTATTAGGCGAAGTAAAACGAATCAATAAAGGAGAAAGCAGGCCTTCTGACGATAAGAATGCGTCTAGCGAATTAAAATTTATATCAGACACCGATAATGTATCGCCCACTAACACCTTAGCATCACCTGTATTAGTTGGAAAAGCCTTAATATTAATTGGTGAGGCTAATGCAAGCGCGGCGCTTGATTCAATTACAAGTTTCATGTGTTTAGCTGCATGAGCGCTAGCATCAATCAGAAAAGTATCACCAGATTGTAAGTTAGCGGACTCTAAATTAATCGAAAAGCCTTGATTTGTAAGAATTGTCTGCGGATAAGCATTCGCCAACAAACCACTTGCAACAATTTCACTGTCATCAAGTCGGGTTAGAGTGTAATTAAAAGGCTCGGCAGTACCACTTAAGGTTAATTGAAAAACACTGTTATCTAGGCGAGTGATATCATTAATACTTACCGAGGCTTGCTGTGTTAGAGCCGCACTATTTGAAGAGGAAACGGTTATTCTTCCACTCATTAGGGTATCGGTATTTAGCGATGAAAAAAAGTTTCTCCCTTGCTGGCCATTGAGGTCAACACCCGCCCGATGCTGTAGATTAAACATTTGAGTCAGCGATAAAGCTAAACGGTTAATACCGCCTTCAACCCCTTTTAAAACCTGATCACGAAACTTCAGCATACCACCTAAACTACCACCGCTGATTCGATCAGTAATTTCTGTTTGGCGCCCATTAAAGATAATAGCTATTGCTTGATTAGCTGATCCATCGAGAAAATCAATCGTTGCTACTTGATTTGCAACCCCTTCCAGGACTAGGGGTTGGCCCGCTCCAATATAAATATTAATAGCATCACCTGATTCAATACTGCTAAACGAAAGTAACTTCGATAATGACCGCAACGCATTGTCGCGTTGATCGAGTAAATCATTCAGCTGATGATCCGTGCTGCCAGATTGACGATTAATAATCTGTTGATTCATGTCTGCAATTTTTTTCGCTTGAATATTCACTTGCTCGGTCAATTGACTTAGCTGCCGGTTGACCATTATCTTCTGAGCATCAAGGGTATTGGCAGCCGAATTAAATCGCTGCACTAAAGCCTCGGCCTGACTTAACACCACTTGCCTTGTGACATCAGAGCTAACGTCATTAGCCAGCGCCTGCAAAGAGATAAAAAAATCGTCTAATGTTTTAGTCAACCCCGTTTCGTCACCGCCAATCAATGCTTCTAAATTGGATAGTTGGCTAGCCAAAGTATCAAACTCTGCGTAGTTGGCATGATCAATCAATACTTGCTGATTAATAAATTGATCCGTAATGCGCCGAATGGTCTCAACATCAACCCCCGTGCCAATGAAACCACTTTGATCATAGATTGCTGGACGCGTTTGCGGGACCGCCTGTTGACGGCTATAACCTTCAACATTGGCGTTAGCAATATTATGACCAGTGGTATTAATTGCCGTCTGACTGGCTAATAAACCACTTGCGCCTATATTTAACAATCCCATAAACGTTCCTAACTCTTTAAAAATTTCATATTGGTTATCAATTTTCAGTTTATTTTCGGTTGCAACTAGTGACTGGCCTTACCCTAGTTGATGTAATGCAAATAAAATGTCATCCAATGTTTTGACTGGCTTAACAGTTTCGGTGCCCACTTGCTTTATATCAACAGAGGCCGATGGCTTAACGTCAATAGGACCACCTAGCGTTTGATATACCAATGATTGAAAGCCGCTATCCTGTCGCATTGATCTTAGCGACAAGCTTTTATCTTTATATAGCACACTGTCGTTGAAAGCCGCTATGGTCGAATCTAACTGACGAACAATCGCTTCAGCAAATCCCAAGCCATTATTTCCGGTTAATTCAACACTCCATTGATCGTCAAGCATTCCTTGGTAAAAACTCACCTGATCACTCCCCAAAAGACTATCTTTAGCTAAAGCATCGGTTGCGCTGCGCATATTTTTTAGCATCATGTTGACTAACATCGACTCAAATTCTGCTGCCACTTCGGTTAACGCCGCAGACTGATTTTTATCCGCTAACTGCTTAATAGACTGCAAGCCTTGCAAGTCGTTATAAGCGGTCGTTGATGAAGCTGTCGATGCAACTGATGATAAAGCGACGGTTGCATAATTATTAATAGTCATAATTTAAGAATCTTTCTATAAAATCAGGTATGCAATTAGCCATTAAATAACTACCAATTCAGCACGTAGCGCACCTGCTTGTTTCATCGCTTCAAGTATCGCCATTAAATCACCCGGCGCTGCACCCACTTGATTAACTGCGCGAACAATTTCGTTAAGCTCTGTACCCGGATCAAACAAGAACATCCGATTTTGCTCTTGAGCAATTTCAATTGCCGAATCAGGCACTACTGCCGTCTCACCGCCGGCGAACATATTGGGCTGGCTGATATCTGCATTTTCAGCAATAGTTACCGTTAAACTGCCATGCGTGACTGCAACAGGCGATACCTTGACACTGCTGCCAACCACTATCGTGCCAGTCCGTGAATTAATAATAACCTTCGCTGAAGCTTGGCCTTGTTGAATATCTAAATTTTCTAATACTGAAACATATGTTACTCGCTGATCGACCTCAACCGGTGCTGTCACACTAATCGAGCTGGCATCTAAAGCAGTCGCCACCGAAGGACCGAATACTGTATTAATTTTTTCAGCCACGCGTTTCGCTGTGGTAAAGTCAGCTCGATTCAAATTAAAAATGATATTACCTGTATTCTCAAACCCGGTATTGATAGCCCGCTCGACTGAAGCACCATTTGGAATACGGCCCACGCTGGGGACATTAACCGTGATTTTTGATCCGTCGTTGCCTTCAACACCAAATCCGCCGACCACTAAGTTACCTTGTGCCAAGGCATAAATTTCACCATCAATTCCTTTTAATGGAGTCAGCAATAGACTTCCACCACGTAGACTTTTCGCATTGCCCATTGATGATACGGTAATATCAATGGTCTGGCCGGGTTTCGCAAAGGCCGGTATCTCTGCATGGACAGCGACGGCAGCAACATTTTTTAATTGATACCGCACACCTTCAGGCATGGTGATGCCAAACTGCTTCAACATGTTAGAAAACGACTGGGTGGTAAATGGAGTTTGTGAGGTCTGATCACCAGACCCATCTAAACCCACTACTAGTCCATAACCAATTAATGCATTTGATCGGACACCGGCAATAGAAGCCATATCTTTGAGGCGATCAGCTTGAGCCACGCAGCTAATCAACAACACCAAAAATAGAGACATTGACCGCTTCAATTGAGAAGATTTTGTTGATGACATAATAAACCCTTAAAATGGCCAGTAACTTGAATTAAAAAATTTAGACGCCCAGCCTTGTTGATTAGCGTTGGCTAAATCACCGGTGCCGCTATAAGAAATACGTGCATCAGCAACTTTTGTTGAGGCAATAGTATTTAACGACGACACATCATCAGGTCGAATTAAACCACTAAGACGAATAAATTCTTTTCCATTGGTAAGTGTCATCCACTTTTCACCGCGAATTTGTAACAAGCCGTTCGGCAATACCGCCACGACTGTGACAGCTATACTCCCAAGTAAACGATTCTCTTGATCTGCCTCTGCCGCACCATCAAAACCACGCGTTTGATTCACACTGGTCAACAGCGTGTTATCATGCAAGGTTACCGGCTGACCTAAAACCGTGTCAGCACCAAAGTTTACATTCGCATCTTTTTCAATTTTAGTTTCTGCAGATTTACTCGATACCGTCCTCTCATTCAAGCTAACGGTAATAATATCGCCTGCGCGATAGGCGCGGCGATCGTTATAAAGATTTATTCCTACTTGCGCTGAAAATAATCCCCCAGCATCAAAAGGCTCTGAACTCTGACTCGGTACTAAAATCGGCGCATACTCAGCTGTGTCAGGCTGCTCTTGTATCGGTACCGAACCACAAGCTGTTATTAGCAATAGTAGCAGCCCCATTAACTGGATTTTTATTAGCTTACTCATGAAATTCACCTGTTACGATTCTCCGCTATAAACCTAGACATTTTGTGTAATAAACTGCAACATTTGATCAGTGGTTTGCAATACTTTAGAGTTCACTTCGTAGGTGCGCTGGGTAGTGATCATATTAACTAACTCTTCAACTATATTGACGTTTGAATTCTCAATACTGCCTTGTTGCAGTGAACCAAAACCGTTTAAGCTTGGCGTACCCTGCTGAGCAGTACCGCTAGAGACAGTTTCAAGGAATAAGTTTGCGCCCATTGCCTGTAAACCAGCTGGATTAATGAAGTCTGTTAGTTGAATGCTGCCTAGCTGCGTGGGCGAAGTATCTCCGGCCAATAGCACTGACACCGTACCGTCTTGACCGATGGTGATACTTTGGGCGCCTTCAGGGATAGAAATAGCAGGTTGCAAGATCAAGCCGTCAGCATTAACCACTTCACCGTCTGCACTGAGGTGAAATTCACCATTACGGGTGTAAGCAATTTGGCCATTGGGTTGAAGAATTTCGAAAAACCCACGGCCATTGATCGCCAGATCTAAGGGCTGATCCGTGACCTGTAAACTTCCGGTACTAAACTGCTTCTGAGTTCCAACCACTCGAACACCCGTACCCAGCTGAAGGCCTGAAGGCAATTGGTTATTTTGCGAAGACTGAGCGCCAGGCTGCCGCTGAATTTGATACAGCAAATCTTCAAATATCACTCGATCTCGCTTAAAGCCTACGGTTGAAGCGTTAGCCAAGTTGTTTGATATAGTGGTTAACTGCTTATCTTGTGCGGTTAATCCCGTTTTACTTGCAAATAATGCTGCGTGCATAATCTTTCCTCAACGTTTTTATTGCCTTATTGATTAAAGTGATATCTATTTTATTAGAGCTGTACCTGCAATATTCTATTACTGGTCTCTGCATTCTCAGAGACCGTTTGCATCATTTTAATTTGCATTTCAAACTGACGCGCTAGTGACATAATTGCCGTTAACTCGCCCACGGCACTGACATTACTCGACTCCAAAAAACCCGCTTGTACGCGAACATTCGGGTCTAAACTCTCAATATTATTGCGACTATGAATCAGACCGTCGTCTTGTTTAATCAACATCGCCGAATCCGGGTTGACTAACTTCAATCGATCCACAACCACTAATGCCTCTGGCCCCTGACCCAAGGCCCTGGCAGTAATGGTGCCATCAATACCAATTTCAATTTTTTCAGCCTCCGGTATTAAAATAGGGCCTGCATTACCAATCACCGCCAAACCCTTTTCATTTCTTAAAATACCAAAACTATCAACTGATAAATTGCCACCGCGACTGTAAACTTCCTCACCCGTTTTAGCTTCAAGCGCTAACCAACCATCACCACTAATAGCAATATCAAGCTCGCGATTCGTCTCAATTAAATCGCCTCGCCTTAGGTCTGTCGCCGGCGTTTGGGTGACTGAAAAAATACGACTGTCATAGCCATTACCACCGTTAATTGGCTGTGAAATCGCATTAGCGAGGTCAGCCTTAAAACCAACAGTTGATACATTGGCTAAGTTGTGCGATCGAACCGCCTGTTCAAGCATATTATGCTTGGCACCGGTCATTGATGTATAAAGTGCTCTATCCACGTTGCTACCCTATGCGGCCTAATCTATCGCGATTAATTATCGCAAGTTAATAATGGTTTGTTGGAGTTCACTATTGGTTTCAATGGTTCTTGAATTAGCTTGGAAGTTGCGCTGAGCAATAATCAAAGCAACTAGCTCTGCCGACAGATCAACATTAGAATCCTCTAATGCACCTGCTGAAATAGAACCTAGAGAACCGCTATTTGGTGAGTTAAATAGTGGCTGACCGGACTCACTTGATTCAGCCCAATTGGTATCACCAATCAGTTTTAATCCTTGTTGATTAGTGAAATTTGCCAATGCTACCCGCCCCAAAACCAGCGATTCATCGTTACTGTATCGCGCACTAATATCGCCATTAGCTGCAACCGAATAACCGGTTAAGCTACCTCGTGAGTAACCATCTTGATCTAACTCATTAACAGAGAAACTGCCACTAAACTGCGTGGAGCCAGTGATATCTATCATGAAATTTGAGCTAACCGCCGGTTTAGTGACTGGAACTCGAGCGCCATCGGCAATGCTTAAGGGGCCTAAAGACCCGGACGCTCTGCCCTCCTCATCTAATGGTGTCCAATTCGATACCAATAGTTGGTCACTGTTGGTAGCATCTAAGCTGCCATCATCAAAAAACTTCAAAACATAATTCGCCTGAGTGGCAACGTCGGGAGTTAAAGGGTCAGCTTCACCCACATCTTTACCGTCAACTTTGACATACATGGTCCATGTATTAGGTCCACTCACTTCACTCGGCTCCTTAACAAAGTACTGCGTAAACTCATGTGCCGTTCCTAATGAGTCATAGATTTGCGTCGAACGCACATAGTTATAGGTATTGGTATCATCAGCATCAAATTCATTTAAACGCTGCTCAACTAACACGGGCGTAACAGGAAATAGATTGGCACCCGCTGTTGTTGCGGTTTGCAAACTCATTTCAATATCAGCATCTAAGGCCAAACTAATCTGCCCACCTACCACCGCTTCAGTATTAGGAGCAACTGCAGCGCCATCAATAGCGACTGAAGCGCCACCATCACCACCGACAACATCGGCAATCAATCCTCCACTAGCTGTGATAACAATATTGTTACCCGCTGATTCAGTAATGCTAATTACCCCTCCTGACTCACTTGCAGTAAACCCATTAATGGCATCAATTGCTGCTGCTACGGCAGTAAGATCTACACCTTCAATAGCATTACCATTAATACTTAACTCGCCCGTAGCAACTAGTCCAGCAGGGATTGTTAACTGAGCTTCTGTTTTAGCGGTAGCAGAAACACCATCTAAGGCATTCAAGGCAGCAGCAATAGTAGACGCCGATTGATCACTCGCTGAGGGTATAGAGTAAGTTTTTCCATTAATCTCGACAGTACCCGCCGCAAAGCCATTCGCAGATCCCTGTATCGCTTGCGATGCGGCGATAGCAGAGCTGGTGTTGTAAATACTTTTCACTGGTGCTATCACATCGGCATCAAGATTAAATAGCATATCAACAAGTGTGGTTGATGCCGGGGCCAAATCAGCTTTGGTTAACTGAATATCAGTTAATACATCTGGAATAGCACCGTCCTCATTCGCAATAAAACCCTGCAATCTAGCATTATCGTTAGTCACAATAAAATTATCTTTATCGACTTTAAACTGCCCTGCACGAGTAAACGCTTGAGAACCTTGATCACTTAAGACAAAAAATCCCGAGCCGCTAATTGCCAAGTCCATTTCACCTTGGCTAAAACTAATTGACCCCTGTGAAAATTGTTGCGCCACATCAGACACTCTTACACCTGTACCAACATTACTATGACTACCACCATTCATGGAATTAGTGTATACGTCAGAAAACTCCGTTCGCGACTGCTTAAAGCCAACGGTACTGGCATTCGCAATATTATTACCCGTTACGTTAAGATCAGTACTCGCTGCTAGTAAACCTGTGATTGCTGTATTGAAGCTCATCTTCTCACCTCTACCCTACTCTCTATTCATTAAATATTTAAATGCTTTTATAAAAACTTTTTGATATCGGCTAGAGCGACAGAACCAACCCCGTCTATATTCAATATCATCCTGTTATCTTGTCCTATCGTGACACTGTTCACGTTAGCGCCCACCGCCAATGCTAAAGATTGATCCACTCCATCAAGCAAGCCATTGGCTTTAACGCTGTACCGACCTTCGGCCATGTCTTCACCGCTGTTATTTTTCCCATCCCAAGTGAAGCTAAGGTCACCTCGCTGCTGACTGCCGAGATCTATCGTCCTGACCGTATTACCACTGGCATCTTCAATCATTAACCGCACATTGTCTGCACTCGAAGGTAAACTGATCGTACCCTTAACTGATCCAGATGAGCTCAGTTGCGCCTGACTGGTACTGACTTCAACCTGACGGCCAACGAGGGTTGAGGCCTCTAACGCTTGACTTGAGCGAAATGAGGTTGCTAAATCGTCAATCGAATTATTGATATTCTGAATACCTTCGACTGAACTAAACTGCGCCAACTGTGCAATAAAATCTTCATTTTTAGCGGGACTTAGCGGGTCTTGATTTTGTAACTGCGTTATCATTAATTTCAAGAACGCATCTTTTCCGAGATCGTTAGTGGCTTTGGTTGCACTTTCTCGACTTTGACTGCCAGCTATATTACTAATCGTGGTGTTATTAATTTCTGTCATTGGTTTTTCCTGAATCAATCTCTATTTAATCGAAGCGTTCAATTAACATTATGAAAATTTATCGCTGACCCATCGTCAGTAGCCTTTGCATCATTGATTTTGTTGTATTCATCATTTCAGCATTCATTTGAAATGATCGTGAGGCTGAAATCATGTCAGCCATTTCTTCAACCGTATTAACATTAGAGAAGAACACATAGCCCTCCTCATTGGCCTGTGGGTCATTTGGGGCATAGGCCTTGGTCACCGGTGCCTGACTTTGAACAATATCTTGAACCATGACGCCAAAACTCACCTGCTCGCGATTCAGTGACTGCAGTTGGTCATATTGCTGTTGCTGTGCAGCAATAAATACCGGTCTTCTTGCTCGGTACGCTTCTGCTTCTGTAGAGGCAGAAGTATCGGCATTGGCCATATTACTGGCCGTGGTATTAAGACGAACGGTCTGTGCACTCATCCCCATTGCTGCAATATCAAACACACTGGCTAAACTCATATCCTTACTCTCGTCCTTATATGCTTGGTTGGTCTTGTTAATTTGTGGCAGAACACGTTTGTCAATTTATCTTAGCTACCCACAGTAACCATGATCATCTACCCGTTATTGCCTTACTTAAGCTAGAAAATTTTCCATTTAAAAAGCGGAAGCTCGCACCAAATTCTAAAGCGTTGCGTGCAAATGCAGCGGTTTCTAACTGTGCATCAACGGTATTACCATCAAGACTCTTTTGTAACGGCGCCCGGTAAGATAATGCCGAAATTGAACCATGGCTTAAGGTGGCTGATGTCACATGATTTTCGTGGGTAACTCGTAAACGCGATTGCTGCTGGCTTTGTTGAGCCTTCTTCAATGCGTTGACAAAATCAAAATCTCTGGCCTTGAAACCTGGCGTCTCTGCATTAGCTATATTATTTGCCAATACTGCAGAGCGCTGTGTACGCAGATGCAAAGCTTGCTCATGTACCCCTAAGGCGTTGGTGAAATTAATCGCGGTCATCGCTTCTCCGTTAAATTATTTAATGAACAATGTAAATTGACACGGAGAAATAATTGCAACCGATATGCCAAAAAGAATAAAACCATACTAATCAATAATTTATAAATTATTGTTGGAATTTATAGCCATTCAATTCAACAAGTCGGCAAAGCTGTGCCGCATTGCGGCAAAGCGAGGTAGCCACCTAAGATACTTCATCAACGGTTGATATCGTCATAGAGTAAGAAAAGCCAGCAAACAAAGTGATTGGCCAACAATAAATAAAAAAACACGACTAGGCATGAAAAATGCATAATCCATAGACGGAGTCATTAGCGATAACAAGGTGTTAACCGGTATAGGGAAATAAATCCGCATTAAAACTACCGAGCAAGACGACTTAAAGCGGACAACTAAATTAAAGTAATGGTGGCTAAAATCAACGACCACTAAACTCAATGAGCGTTGAATACAACGCTGAATGAAAGGAAACAATGAGTCAACAATTGATCGTTACGAAAGACATATTAGCCCGCTGGCCGCAGCGCTTAGCTGTCTGCTTAATTTGGGGCTACAGCTTTACCATCTGTTTTTCGCAGGCATCTATTCTTAGTCAGAGCGATGTGGCAGTTAAACCTCTACCTCAGAAAATACATGCACAGGAACTCCAACAGCTAGCACTTGCTTATGCTAAGGAATTTTTAAGCCAAAGCCATACAGGTGGCAGGATTGAATATCGTGCTGCTAAAGTTGACGCTCGACTATCCATGACCCGCTGCTCAACGCCTTTAGTTTTTGATAGCCCAAAAAGCAACGCTAGAGCGGGACGTAAAATTGTTAAGGTTAGCTGTCAAGACAACAAGCCTTGGTCAGTATTTATACCACTGACCTTTACTTATTGGCAGCAAGTCGTGACGGCGAAACACGCAATCAGTCGCAATACCGTCATCAGCGCTGACGATATCGAAATCACTGAACTGGCGCTTCGCTATCAAGCCGCAGACTATCGCAGTGACATTCGTCAGGTGATTGGACAATCGGCTAAAAGAACCATAGCTGCCGGACAAGCCATCAGCCAACAAACACTTAAACCTGCCCGCTGGATTAAACGTGGTGATCAAGTCAGTATTATTTCCAGTACACCGCGCATAGAAATAAAAATGGCTGGTATGGCAATGGCTGATGGCAGCCAAGGCCAGCAGATTTCGGTCCGCAACAAAAGCTCAAAACGAATTATCAAAGCAGTAGTGGTCGCGCCTGGCGAAGTCAGGCCCGTACTTTAATAAAATAGAATATTAAGAGAATTAAGCTATGTCTGCTCAAAAATCACTGCAAAATACCGACAAACAATCAATGTCTAACCCTGAAAATATCAGTGCTGAACAAGGGATAAGCCGCTTAGCGAATGAAATCTACCAATCGCTAGGTGCTGACCAAGCTGACTTACAGCAGTTAATGGACTTACTTAAAAAAGAATACCGGTCGCTAGAACAACAAGATCACAATGCTATCAATGAATATGCCAAACAAAAAGGTATTTTAGTTCGTCGTTTAGAACAACGCAGTCAACTGCGCAGCACTGTTCTCGAACGCCATAATTTTTACCCGCAGCAGGGCAAATGGCTCACAGCGATTGAAATACTTAATGAACATACCCCTAGCGATTTATTTAGTATGTGGCTAAACCTAGAAGCGCAACTTAAAACATGCCAACGGTCTTTACAGCTTAACGAGAAGGTTATCACCGGCTTAAAACAGAATCTGGACCGCTTTATACACATTCTTCACAGTCAAGCATCAACAGCACAAACCTATAATGCCGCGGGAAAAACAGAAAACTTTTTATCTAGGCGAGCACTCACTAAAGCCTAAAAAGCCATTGCAGGCAATAGATTAACGATTGAAAAGATAAACTATTAGCGCTTGTTATACCTCAGATGCTCCTTTACGATAAGGATAATCGTGCCTTAACTAATCGGAGAAAAACTATGGCTGAAAACCCAATGACTGAGCAAGAATTTGCTCAACTAAGAAAATTTATTCGGCCCTACTCTAAGCTGAATGTCTTAATGTATAAACTCACGGGAGGGCGTATCATGGGCACCCTCACCGGCCGCGATGTTATGTTAGTCAGTATGATTGGCGCTAAAAGCGGGACTGAACGAACCATTCCACTGATGTATGTACCTTACAAAGACGGTGTTATTGTAGTTGGCAGCCAAGGTGGTGCGCCGAAGTCACCGGTTTGGGTTAAAAGCATTCAAAAAAATCCTGACGTGGTCGTACAGTATAAAAGTAAGAAAATGAAGTTACGAGCCAGACAAGTTGATGATACTGAAAAAGCCGAAGTATGGCCGACCTGTGTCAGTTATTATAAAGAATACGACGACTATCAAAACCGCACCGACCGCAATATCCCCGTGTTTGTCTGCGAACCCTATGAATAACTAACTGCTGACCGGTGGCAGTAAACGCGAGGCAAAATCTAACAAATAAAATACTAGCATCGATGCTGCCAGTGCATCAATAACGACCCTTGATAATGGCCAGTTATCATCTGCCGCTTCATCGAGGCGATAAAACATGGGGAAACTTACCACAAAATAACAAGCGTAAAAAACAGTTCCCCAACTCAACATCCAAGTCAAATCTTGGTAATAAAAATATGGCGCATTGGCATCGGTTGCCACTAAACGGGTTTCAGCCCAAGCAAAAAATAATGCCGCCACAATAATCGTGATCAACCAACTTAATTTCCCATTTCCTATTCTCGAAGTTCTACACCGGCGCATAAGAATGACTGATAAGGTGTGGTAGGCAATAAAAAATGCCGGCGCATTGAGATACATACCTAAAGGAACGCGCTGCTCGCCAGAACCTAATAAATCCGCGTCAAAATACCAATTCACTTGCGGAAAAAAATAAATCATCCCCAATACATCAAAAAAGTATTCGGTAAAGAAATATGTGGCAGCAAAAACAAAAACAAATATCCAGCAATTCGCTTTGAACCAATAGCTTTGGTACCACTTACGCCCAAGGTAGGACTCATCACGAATCAAGATAGGAATGATATAAAGCGGTAACAGTAACACTAAATTTTGAATAATATGCCAAAAAGTATCGACATTCATCCAGCCAAACGCTTGTTTCGCGGCATTCACAGCAAAGAAAAAAGGCAAGTAAGCTAAAAAAAATTTTTCTGCCCAGGCTTTGCTCGGATTTTTAGAGAACCAATAAGCTGAAGTTACGTCATTATCTTGGCTGAGCATACGTATCCTCTGTGTCTTTTAAATGGATTACTGGGCTAAAGCAGGCACTTGATCCGCAGTTAAATGACCCGCGGCTAATAATGCTTTTAAACTGTCTCTCATGGTTTTCTCAGGACTGTGCAACTCAATACCATGGTCAGCTAACGCGGATGAATTTTTCATTTCAGGCCACTGTGTCGCGTAACGCATCATTTCGGCAGATACCGGTGAATCAACTTTTTTTATTATGCGTATGAGATCAAATAAGCGACCCAGTAATCGCATTTTCCAACCCGCCATGGGTAGACGCTGTAAGCTATAACCGCTTACCCTATCAATCAGATCAGCCTGTTCCGCCCAGCTGAGGTAATGGCCGACAATTAAATGCCTAGCAAGCGCTTGATCAGACTCACCATTAATGATAATCGAAGACATCAACGCGGCGACATCACGAACATCGACTTGCTGTATGCCACCCTCGTCAAATAAACGAAACCCTTGATTAAAACGATGGTAAAGTGCTTTAAACGCATCTGAAAAACCTGGATCTTGAGGGCCAATAACACCCGATGGATAAATGATTGATATGGGCGCTCCCTGCTGCTGCCTGTCACGTACTAAATTTTCTGCCTCAGCCTTGCTTCGGCCATATGGCATGCTAGGCATCTTAAGCGGTTTAGCTAAATCTATCAGGCTGGCATTGGTATTAAAAACAGCTGTTGCACTCGATACATAAATAAATCGAGACACATTAACAGCTAACGCCGCATCCAATACGTTTTTTGTGCCCACGACATTAATCTGCTCTAAAACTTGTGCCGATGGCGCAGAGATGGGTGTAACTGCGGCGGCGTGAATCACCGCTTGCACATTTAGCATAGCGGAATGGATCGATTCGGTGTCGGTAATATCACCCAGAACTAATTCACACTGCTGAGAATCAAACGAGAGATCAATACGACTAAAAACAGTTTTTGCTTTTTCTATATCGCGCACTAATACTCGCACCGATTGGTTAGCTTGCAATAAATGACGCGCCACATGTGAACCAATAAAACCGGTACCACCAGTAATTAAAACCGTCATTCATTATCCTCAATTAAAGTGATGACTTTATTAGGGCAGTAGCGAGCAGCAAGCCTTACTTGATTTTGCAACTCCGCTGAAGGATTAAAATTAAGCACTTTCACTTTAGGGTAATCATCCACTTGATCCTCGACAGAAAATACCTCCGGCGCCTCATCGATACAAACGCTGTGACCTTGACAGAGATCTAAGTCAACACGTATTCTCATTGAACGACCCTCTTATCTATAAAGTATTTATTGAGTGTATCAGCGATTAACTAACACGTCGCTTATAACGCAGGCGGCATGGGCTTTGCGGCCTCAATACCATACCCGATAAATCGTCGACATAGCTATCGCTGTGATCAACGATCTCAAAACTATAACGGCGTAACAAAGCACTAAAAATAGCTTTTTGCTGCAGTAATGCAAAAGCGTTGCCACCACATTTATGCCGTCCACCACCAAAGGGAATATAGGCAAACATTGTTTCCGGTTCCGTTCGTCTAGGATCGAAAAATTCTGGATCGGGGAAATACTCTGGATTTAGATGCGAGCCAAAAATAGAAATGGCAACGGTTTTACCCGCAGGTATCGCATGACCATCAAATTCAATGTCATTAATAACTCGCCGCATTAGCACCACTAAGGGCGGATGCACACGCAACACTTCGTTCAAAAACGATTCCATTTTCGGCATTTCTCGCAACGCATTGTGACTTAAAGTTTCATCTTGTTGATAAATTGCATTCAGCTCTTCAACAATTGCCGCCGTCTCTTTAGGGTGCCTTGCCAACTCAGTTAACATCCACGTTGAGGTGCCCGAACTGGTGTGATGCCCTGCAAAAATGGTCGCTATCACCAAGCCAGTCACCTCAGTGCTGGTTAAATAACTGCCATCAGCGTAGGTGCCAGTCATAAAAGTTGACAGGGCATCGTTGTATTCAATATCGCTGTTGCGCCGCTCGTCTATCATAGCGGTAATAATCTCTTCTAAGCGCTCGCGCGCTCTATCACGCTGCTCAAAAATAGGCTGTTGCATATACGGGTCAACGAAGGCTATCGCTTGCAAACCCGCCTCTAGATCTCGATAAAGTGTTTTAAATTCAGCGGTCATTTTATCGCGAAAGTCTTTACCTAGTAGGCAATGTGTCGCGGTGTGGATAGTAAGCTCTAAAAACTCATCCATGAAATCTAGTTCACCTTCATCTCCCCAGTCAGCGATCCAATCTTCAACTTCCTGAGCGATGACTGGCGCATAATTTTTCATATTTTGGTAACGCAGTGCATCGACTTGAATTTTGAGCTGAGATTTCATTTTATCCGGCGGAGCGTCAAAAATAACCCCGGGACCAAATACCGGGACCATAGCTTGATAGGCGGCAGCGCGACTTAAATTCTCATCAGAACCACGAAAGAAAAATTCCTGTGCCTCTACCCCACTCAACAAAATCGTTTCTTGACCCGCTAAGTTATACTCGGCCAGTACACCGCATTCGGCCTCTGCACGCAGTAAAAACTGAACAAAGTTAGCTGAGTATTCTTCAATGTGACCGGTATCAGGTTTAGCACCACTGACTATGGGAATTGTTTTCATGCCAGATCTTCTCTTAACTTTAGGTTTTTTATTATTAATCGTAGAAAAATCGCCTTAAACCTGTTCTGAAGACATTTTAGGCATTTCTTTTAACACACCGACCTCGACACATTCTTTAATCAAATTAGTAATATTCGTATAGTCGTACATATCTAACTGTTCACACCATTGATAGTTGCCCCCGTATTTAAACCACGAAGCACCAATCACCTTCATCTCACTTCCATCTTCTCGTACTGGCGCACCCGGTGGGGTTTGCCACCAAGTCACAAAAGCCTCGCTGCGAGTTTCGTCAATAACGATCTTATCATAGGGGTAAGTCCAGCCTTGATAAGGATCCATTGCCGCACCGACACAAGTTTCACGGATCACCTCCCGACCCGTAAATTCATATTTACCGTTTGGGGTATCCCAGCCATAGACGCAATCTTCGGTAAACAAATCAGCCAAACAACGCCAATTACCTTCTTGTTCTGCGCGGATATTAATCGCTAACCAACGGCTCATCATTTCTTCTAATTCTTCTCGACTGACTTCTGCCATAATAAACCTCTTACTAAATTATAAATGCTTCATTTTATAACAGAGGAATAGTTTCATGGATAGTACTGTCTATCACTATGACAATGGTGTCATTTTCGTCATAAAACTCTGCATTTAATCAGGCACCATGACATAACATAAAGCATAGAAAAATATCAAATAATAGAGGTGTTAGATGAAATTTTGGCAGTCACTGGTATTCGTTGAAATTGATCAAGTCATCGCATTGGCTCAATTTTGCGAGGAACTCGGTTTTCATGGCGTATCGGTGGCGGACCATCTCGTCACAACCAAGGTCCAGTCAGACGACTATTTTTTTCGCGAAGACGGGAATATCTTTTGGAACCCTGAGACGCATTGGCCGGATCCTTGGGTGCTCACAACGGCTATTAGCCAGCAATGTCAGCATTTAAAATTTTTATCGTCTATTTTTATCTTACCCATGCGCGACCCTTTCAGTGTCGCTAAAGCCTTATCTACTTCGGCCTGTTTATCGAATAACAGAATCACGATGGGCATTGGCGTCGGCTGGCAAAAAGCCGAATTTGAATTGCTCGGTCAAGATTTTCATACTCGTGGTAAACGCACCGACGAAATGCTACAGTTTTTGCCCAAGTTAATGCGAGGCGAAATGACTGAATTCCACGGTGAATTCTACGACTTTGATGCACTCCAAATGTCACCTGGCACTGAGCAAGATATTCCTATCATGGTCGGCGGTTATGCAGAGGCCGCTCTTCGTCGCGCAGCTAGACACGATGGGTGGATGGCGACCTCACATGCCGAAGCAGAGATTTACCCTTTAATCGAAAAAATTAAGGCTATTCGAGCCGAACACAATGACAGTAAGAGACCCTTTGAATTATGGTCTGGGGTAAAGCAACCCGAGCAAGACAGCTTTAAACGACTGGAAGCCGCTGGTCTAACAATGACCAATGGCACCAATTTCTTAGATGATCAAGGTCGCGTAGTGCCAAGCTCGTTAGACGATAAGAAACGCAAAGTAGAAGCCTTTGCCAAGCGATTTTTTAAACGCTAAAGATCTATTTAACACCGAACTTATATCAACGCTTAAAATCCTTTACAATCGATCTTATACCGCCCGTGGCACAGCTGGATAGCGCGGCCCCCTCCTAAGGGGCAGGTCACAGGTTCGAATCCTGTCGGGCGGGCCAAATTACTTATTATAAGAAAATATAGCGCTTACTACCCTTCACCAAATACTATTAAGCTCTGAAATAATTTCAATAGCAAGTTGCTGACCAACTAGCTTTGGTGACGGCTCAAGATCAATCACCTTATAACCATCAGAATCAATAACCCATTTTTGTTCAGGCGGCCTACCGTCAACCCAATTATATCCAGAGTTATCTACATACCAATTATCATTGAAGAGGTCTTTTAGATCTTTTAATTCTCCATCACTAGATTTCTCTAAGGCTATTAGCTTCCATAATACTAATATTATCTAGATTGTGACCCATCTCTTTGCAATCCTGTGAACTAAAGCAGTGACAACTCTAATACCTACTCTATAGTTACTCATTCATTTAATTAGCGCTGCAGTCAATTATGATATTCGAGGCTAACTTAAGCATTGAGGACAATATGAATCAATTAATTTCTGAAACGTTTTTTATCGCCCTAATACTAATATCGGTGGCAGGTTGTATTAATATCCCGTTTGTTTAGATTGAAAATCCCGCTAGCTGAAAAAATTTGAAAGACGGATCATCGATATCACGGCGAGACTCCTCGGCCTTGCTCATATCACTGGGTTGATAGGTTGATTGGGCATCGACAATGTGTAAGCGTGAATCAATCACCCAGCGATCTTGGTAACGACACCAGCGGTCAAGATAACGTCCCCTCGCGATGGTCTCAGTAAAATTATCTGTTTGCCTTGAATCGAATTGCAAAGTCACCGTCACATAAGCCTCGCTCACAGCGATATCGCCAGCTACTTGAATCAGTGTGTTGGTAATTTGATGAGAATGCGACTGCATTACCGCATGCGCCTGCCAAACCCAGTCAACAAAGGCATGGCCCGACCCTTGAAAAATCCCGAAGTAATCCACTTCGGCATTGGGATGAAAAACCGCGTAGGCCATCGCCTTATCCATACGATCCAAACCCCGGCAATAACGCGCTAAGGTTTCGCTAATATCTTGTTTCGCCGATAACTCTTTGATCATTTGCTCAGACATATTCACCTCGAAAAAAAGCAACATAAATTCATAATGTGATGCTAACGGAATTCATCATAAGCGACCATTGCCATTGCTCAAGAAAAAAAACGGAGGGTTAACGCGAGACCATCGCCGCCATGATGACGGCGATGGCCTGCCATAAAAAAGTGAGTCGGCCGATAAGCCGGGTTCTGTCGTGGACAACCATTCATCTGGGAATTGCGTCACCGCAACCCTCAAGCGGCCTACCCGGATCCAGCGCGGGCCGCGCCTGTAGGATCCCTATTTGGCCTTGCTCCGAGTGGGGTTTACCGTGCCGTCAACTGTTACCAGCGACGCGGTGCGCTCTTAACGCACCCTTTCACCCTTACCGTTCTATGCAAGCATAGACTTAGGCGGTTTACTTTCTGTTGCACTGGCCGTCGGCTTGCGCCGCCCAGGGGTTACCTGGCACCCTGCCCTATGGAGCCCGGACTTTCCTCCGATAAATACCCAAGAGTATCTATCCGCGATTGTCTAGCCGACTCTGGGCGCGAGCTTAACAGCCCTAATCTAAAGCGCAAGCGCTTTATTTGGCCGCTGGTAATAATTGATGATTACAACGAAGATGAAAATGAAAAGTAAGTACTTGATTGTTAATAAATAAAACGGCTATGCAAATGAATAGTGGAATCATTATTACGTGACTGGGCCTGTGTTTTTGGCCCGCCTATTGCTGTCCAACCAATAGCCACTAACACACCGTCTTCGAACACATAGGGGGTAAATTCATCATCGGTAACAATGCCATCGGCAAAGGTGCGCGAGCGAAAAAAAACAATCTCTTTCAAGCGGTCATTGTCAATATAGGTTTCAGCAGCTTTCATCGACTGCGAGCGTAAATTCATTTGTGTCGGCTGCAGCAGTGCCAATACTTCTTCTTTACTTTGCCCTAAGCTCACTTTTTCGGCTTGTTGTTGGTAAGCTGAAATCGCCGCAGTAATCGATTGATTGCTCGCACAGGCCGCCAAAGTCATCGCACTGAGTATTGCCATTAAACGGATCAGCGGCTGGATAATGTGACTTAAATGGTTAGGCATATGATTCTCCTCAATCCGACAGTAAAATAGGTTCTAATTCAGCATACTTTATGACGTATCTTTCGCCAAATCAATTGCTCGATTATATAAATAATTTTTCTTTAAACCCGTCAACTTCACTGCCAGACCGGTTGCCTGTTTGACAGGTAATTCACTTAAAAGTGTCATAAGCACCTGTTCAGCGGCTAATTCTTTCTCTGAACGTTGCTCTTCAGTGACCGCCAAGCCGTTAATAATGATAACCATCTCGCCACGCTGCTGATTCTTATCAGCAGTCACTTTAGCAAGTAATGAGGTCAGTGAACCATTGGTAATCGTTTCATATCGCTTGGTTAGTTCTCGCGCTAGAACAGCCTCACGATCGGAGCCAAAGGCATCAACCATTGCCGTTAAACTCGCAACAATGCGGTGAGGCGCCTCATAAAAAATAAGACTACCAGTCTGCTGACTTAAACCACGTAATCGCTTTTCTCGTTGGCCAGCCTTTGCCGGCAAAAACCCTTCGAAGCTAAATCGATCGGTGGGTAAACCCGCTGCTGATAAGGCACTGGTTAACGCACAAGGGCCTGGCACCGGTGAAACTCGATAACCTTGCTCGCGCACTCGCCGAACGATCGCATAGCCAGGATCGGAAATAAGCGGCGTGCCAGCATCACTGATAAGCGCCACCGATTGACCCTTGGCTAGGCGTTCAATCAACTGGACAGCTGCCTGCGTTTCATTGTGTTCATGGCAAGCAAACATTGGGGTAGTAATCGCAAAATACTGGCACAAACTGCTACTATGACGCGTATCTTCAGCGGCGATTAAGTCAACTTCTGAGAGTACCTTGATCGCACGAGGGCTCATATCCCCAAGATTACCAATGGGCGTGGCAACGACGTAGAGAGTTGATGGTGGCCAGTACTGGCCTGCGCGAACACTTTCATTGCTAATGGCTGTCGCCGCATGATCAACGGCAATTTGCCTGGACTCAGAATCTTGCATAATTTTTACTCCCAGCCTGTAATCTGCTACTTTACGCTCGTATCCAAGCTATTTATGCTAGTCTTGACGTGAAAGTTTATTAGATGTTTTAAATGGTCTAGTGCTATTAAGCTCATGATCTGTCTACGATAAGCTAAGATCGTATCACTCACTGGAATACATTGTACCCAAAATCATGACATTGCGTTTACCCTTTCAAGCCTTTATCGCTCATTCGATCACTTTTGGGCTAATTCTTCTGTTATCTGCCTGCAGCAGTTCACCGCCGGTAACACCCCCACTTTTTAGCGATGAGACGCGAGTGTTTAATCAGGCGGACACGGAAAAATCACCCAGACTGGATAAAATCCTCAAGCAATTTAATGATGCTGACGCTGAACAACAAGTCGATTTATTACCTGCTATTTTAACTGCTGCAAGCCGAGAACAGCGATGGCCAATCGCCAACAAAGCCATTAAACTGATCACCATCGATCAGTTGCGTGTGGATCAAATGGCCGATTTCAGCTTGGCGGCATCTAAACTATGGCTTTATCAAGGTAATTTTAAACGTATTGATGATTGGTTAAATCACCCCGCCCTAATTAGAGCGACACCGCGTATGACCATTGTTGACCAGCTTGGGCTAGCGTCTCTGCAAGCTGAGATATTGTTTGTTAGAGGACAATATTTTTTAAGCTTTAAGCACCGGATGGCAATCAAGCCTGAACAATTATCTGAGTCGCAAAAAACCACTAATCATCAAGCAATCTGGGACTGCTTAGTGGCCTTATCATTAGGTGAACTTGAGCAACAGCTTAATAAAAATCACTCCCCTGAGATCATAGCGTGGCTCAGTTTAGCTCGCATTCATCATCTAACCGATCTCGGCCCCGCTGAACAGAGCCGACTATTAAGAACTTGGCAGCGCAAATGGCCTAACCATATTGCAGCCATAAAGCCACCGTTCGAGCTGCCTGCAATGACCGACCCTCTCTCGCAGCAAGTAAAGAAAATTGCGCTTATCCTCCCTTTAAGCGGGCCACTGTCAGAAGCAGGAATTGCCGTGCAAGACGGTATTATGGCAGGCTATTTTTATGCTAAAGAACACGGTTGGCAACCGCCTAAAATTATCAGCTATGACAGCCACCAAAAGAGCATTAAAAGTATTTATCAACGCCTAGAGCAAGAATCGATTGATTTAGTAATAGGCCCCCTGCAAAAAAAACAGCTTGAAAAGCTTGCCTCGCTAAATCCTAAGATATCAGTGATTGCATTAAATTATTTAACTGAAACAACAATCACCAACCCCTCGATTATTCAATTTGGTTTAGCCGCTGAGGATGAAGCGCTACAATTAGCTAACAATGCGCGTCGCAACGGCCATAAAAATGCCATCATCATCCAGTCTAATGCCGATTGGTCGAGACGTGCAGGGCTTGCCTTTAGACAGCGATGGGCAACCTTAGGAGGACAAACACTCAATCAAACGGTGCTATCTGAAGCTAAAAACTATTCATCAGAAATTGCTAAAAGCTTATTATTACCACAAAGCCAGGCGAGATATCAGCAAATCGAAAGACTGTTAGATACCTCGATCGAATTCACCCCCCGTCGTCGTGATGATGTCGATGTCATTATTCTTTTCGCCAACAGCCAACAAGCTAAAAGTATCAAACCACTACTTGCCTATCATTATGCATCTAAGTTGCCGGTGTACAGCAGTTCTCACATTTATAATGGTGTAGAGAGCAACAGTAATAGAGATCTAAATGGAATCATTTTCAATGAAATTCCTTGGGTGTTAACCGATAACGCAATCAAAAAAAAGTCTCACTCACGATATAAAGATAACAAACTGTTAGGTCGACTATTTGCCATGGGCCTTGATGCGTTTTATGTTTATCCTTATCTTGGACAAATGCAACAAAGCTCTCAGCAAGTATTTTTAGGCAAAACCGGTCAGCTTTCAATTAACACTAACCGTATTAATCGAAAATTGCAGCTGGTTCAGTTTAATCGTGGAAAAATAAAACCCGCATCGTTTCCATAACTATGACAATAGGCGCTCATGGCAAATAAACTAAAAATAGGTAAAACAACTGAAGCCACTTCACTGCAGTTTTTTCAGCGCCATCAAACCGATACCGCTAGCCAATTTAATTTCATTGCAATGTCGCCTAGCGAGACAAAATTACCTTATACTATTATTTGGATGCAAAACGCCTTTATGTAGTTTTTTATCCCTTTACCAACGCCGCTAATAAGAGCATTTTTTTACATGATCAATGAATCCTCCTTCATAGCTGACAGAATTGCTTCGGCGATGCAGCACTTAGGTAACTTACCGCCATCATTGACCAACAGTATTAATGAAATCGGTCAATTCATGGCTGCAAACCTAGCCCAAGATAGGACTCTTTACATTCTAGGTCTTGATACACTCACTCCGTTAACGGCTGTTTTCTGTCAGACGATGCTTTATCGAAATAGCGATCAAAGACCTAGCCTGCCGGTGATAGCACTCAACAATCAGACCTCACTTTATAGCCCAAACCATTCAAAGCATTATATTCAACCCTTCCAGGCATTAGCCCAGCCCGGTGATATGGTGTTGATTGCCTGTGAGAACACTAAGAACGACAGCTTAAAAGACTTCATCAAAGCGGCGAATGACCGAGATATCACCTGTATTATTATGTGTATGGGCCCGCTAAGTGAGCAAATAGTACAGTTCGGTCAGCTAATACATTTACCCATAGAGGCCGATAATTTGGCAAGAATGCACGAACTTTCACTCTTCATTTTCAATGGATTAAGCGATATTATTGAATATCAATTATTTGCTATTTAACTAGGATTATCCGTCGGCCAGGTACCTGACAATGACAATAAATCGATCAACAGCACTGCTACTACTCATATCAAGCAGTTTTTTTTTATCAGCTTGCAGTTCGGTGATTTCGATATCGCGAGATAAACCTATCGGTGAAAATTACGGCAAGAGAACAACCGGTGCTTTTGTTGATGACCAATTGATAGAGACTAAAGCTAAAGTAAACTTGAACAAAAGCGATGAGCGATTTAAGCCTGCGCAAGTCACGGTTAACAGCTTCAATGGCGTCGTCCTAATCACAGGCAATGTCTCTGATAATGACATGCGAGCAATCGCCACAAAGACCGTCAGTAAAATTCGTAAGGTCAGACGTGTTAACAATGAATTAAACGTATCGCCGCCTCGTTCAAACAGCGCCAAGCTAGCCGATGCTTGGCTAAGCAGGAAAGTTAAAACACGATTTTTATTAAGTAACGACGTCGATAGCAACAGGGTTAAAGTGGTGGTCAATGATGGGGTTATTTTTCTTATGGGCTTAGTCAGTCATGCTGAAGCAGATAGCATTGTTGAATCAACCAAAAAGGCCTATGGCCTACAAAAAATTGTGCGTGTGTTTGAGTATATTGATTAAACAAGAACCGATTCGGAGTTTTAAATTTTATAGTCAAGAGTTACTTAACGACTCTCAAGCTCGGTTTTTCGGCTTTACTGCCGCTCGGCTTTTTATCTGAAACTAACTTAGGTCCTGGTGGCGGTTCTGAATCGGGATCTGGCGCATCTTCAGGCTCAAACATCATACCCTGGCCATTCTCTCTTGCGTAAATCCCTAATAGTGCACTCATCGGTACATAGATATCCATAGGAATACCCCCAAATCGAGCATTAAACGTCAAGCTAGTGGTATTGACTAGCAAATCACTGATCGCTGATGGGGCGATGTTAAGAACAATCTGCCCATCTTTGACATAATCTTGAGGAACTTCGACATCCGCAGCAAAAGCGTCTACTAACACATAGGGAGTACAATTATTATCGACAATCCACTGATAGAGGGCATTGACTAAATATGACCTGCTAGATGACATGCCGGCTGTTTTTGAATCTGTCACACCATACCCTCAGTCAATGTTCTTCTAAAAATGCAGCATCTAGACTCATATTACTGTCACCGCTTTTCACCATTCGTGATCTTCTGGGCAGTGTAAAGCTTATAAACTCGGCCTCATCTCACGCTCAACTTCAGTTAAGCTGGTTTGAAAAGATTCCATATCAAATAGCCGCCTCATATACTCGAGTAATGGCTTCACCTGCTTATTATTGGGCAACTTGATCCCAATTGATTCTAAGCGCCAAAGAATGGGTCCTAAACAACAATCAACCAAGGTGAATTCATCGCTCATAAAAAATGGCTTGTCACCAAAAATAGGGGCAATACCTACCAAGCCGTCGGTAAGATCTTTCATTTGAATAGCCGGTGATTCAAGCTGGCCGCCTTCAATCGCATCGAGTAAAGTACACCAATCTCGCTCAATGCGATAAATATATAAGCGACTTTCGCCGCGGGCAACCGGATACACTGGCAACAAAGGCGGATGCGGGAAGCGTTCATCTAAGTATTCCATAATCACCTTAGACTCATACAACACTAAATCACGGTCTAATAAGGTGGGTAAGGAACCATAAGGATTCACTTCAGTAAGATCTGCAGGAGGATTCTTCCCATCAATATCAATAATATCGCAGGTGACCCCTTTTTCAGCCAAGACGATTCTAACCCGATGACTATAATGGCTTGCAGGGTCAGAAAGAAGGCTCATAGCAGAGCGTTTAGTTACCGATTCTAGCGGATCTGTTTCAGTATTAATGATCGACATCCTTCCAATATTCGCGGTTCAATAAGAACGCAAAAACAAAAAACACAGCAATAAATAATAACACGCTCACGCCCATACGTTCACGCTTTGCTGCACTAGGTTCAGCCATATAGGTCATGAAACTCACTAAGTCATTCATGGCTGCTTCATACTCTTGTGGGTCCATGCTACCTGGCACGTCACCGGTTACTACTCTACCACAATCTCCCCTTGAAGAATCCTCCAAAGGCTGTCCATTGTTATCACGCTTGATACCACCATTAGCCGCAATGGCGATTGGTGGACGACAAACAGTCTCGCCCTGAAGGTCCAGCAAGACATGCGGCATACCAACATCTTTAAATACGAGATTGTTAACCCCATAAGGCCGTGAAGGGTCAATATAAAAAGAAGTCAAATAGGTATACAGCCACTCTGGTGAGCGGACTCGCGCCACCAATGTCAAGTCGGGGGGGGTGCCGCCAAATACGTTCTTACCATACTGTTCGGTCATCGAGATGTTCATCAAAGCACCAAACTTGGTGTCTTGACCTAAAATAAGGTGTTCTTTAGCCAATGACTCAGGGATACCGAGATCGTCAGACAATCGACCCCAACGCATGTATTTAGCCGAATGGCAACCCATGCAATAGTTAACAAACAGTGCGGACCCCCGCTGCATCGATTCTTTATCATGAAGATCAATATCAATCTCGGCACAAGGTATCTGCCCGCAGTCAAAAGCCGATTCGGCAGCCACTGCTTTAAGTGGAATAATTGCTAAAGCGAGAATCAAAGCCAACACCCCAAAGGCTCTAAACGTGCCCATACCGCCAGTAGTCGTCACCCTATCAGGAATGGGCTTAGTCGTTTCTAAACGGGTCCATATTGGCATCAATAAGAAA
>DDDX01000023.1 GCA_002339085.1 Cellvibrionales bacterium UBA1969 | reverse complement strand
TTATCGCAATCACCCCGTCACCGCATCGCTGGTCAGTCTGGCCTCAGGCCAGCGAAACGAATCGCTTACTTAGTGACTTTATCAACAGTCAAGACAATCTATATCTTGTCGACACCAGCTCGGGGCTACTCAACAGTGGCGGTGAGCCCGACAAGTCGTTTTACCGGCTTGACGGATTGCACTTAAGCGCTAAGGGTTATGCTGTCTGGGCGAAGCGAGTCAAAGCCGAACTGTTCAAGCATATTCAACCCTAGATCTGAGAAGCAATAAACGGTAACTATCGCTAGCGAGGCTGAAGGATTGATGACTGGTAACTTTTGATTTCCAGGCTGCTCATTAGCATGAAGGCTTCACCCAAACAATGGCTTCTACCTCTATTTTGACCCCTTTAGGTAAGGCGGCGACCTCCACGCAAGCGCGGGCAGGAAACGGCTGTTCTAGAAAAGTTGTCATGACTTGATTGACCGTATCAAACATCGACAAATCGGTCATTGAAATATTTATTTTGACGCTATCATTTAAATCAGCCCCAGCGGCTTTTGCTATAGCCGCTAAATTCTTAAAAACCTGCTTGGCCTGCTGCTTGATATCGTCACTGCACACAACCATCGTATCGGGTAGTAAAGGTATCTGGCCCGAAATATACAGCATCTCACCCAGCTGCACGGCTTGCGAGTAGGGGCCGATTGCCGACGGTGCGGCCGTTGTATTAATAACTTTTTTTTCGTTCATACAGTTTTTTATGCTCTAGCACTTTAGCGTTAGCGTTTTACCCGTTCAACTTTAACAACCGACTTTAATACCCGAATACGACGAATCACACGGGCTAAATGAATACGATTATTAACGGCCAGAAAGATATGGATACTGCTGGATTTAGCATCTCGCTCTTCAACTTTAATCGACTCAATACTGCCGTCTAAACTGCTAATCTTGTTTGCTAATGAAGCGATTATGCCGCGCTGCTGTTCGACTTCTATTTTTAACTCAACTCGATACTCACCTTCAACGTCTTGATGCCAGCCCAGCACGACACCGCGACCCTCTTTATCATTATGCTGTAACTCTTGGTAATTACGGCAGTCGGCGGTATGCACAACGACACCTCGTCCTGCGGTAATATGACCGCCAATATTATCGCCTGGAATAGGGTTACAACATTTGGCGAAGTGAATCATCATTCCTTCAGTGCCGGCAATCACTAGCGGTTTTTCACGATGACCAATGGCCATATCATTGACTTCGGCATCCTCTTGAATATCAAGTAATTGACGTGCCGTTAAAAAAGCAACACGGTTACCTAGGCCAACTTCTTCAAGAATTTGTTCAAAGTCTTGTGCGCCCGACTTATTAACTAATGCGGCAATTTTTTTTGCGCCAACATCATCAAAACTTTGATCAAAACTGGTTAGCGCTTTATTTAACAAGCGCTGGCCTAACTCAACAGCCTCACCTGTCTTTAACTGCTTTAAGTAATGGCGGATTTGGCTTCGGGCACGACTCGTCGCGACGATGTCCAGCCAAACAGGGTTTGGATTGGCGCCAGGCGCGGTAATAACTTCAATCGTCTCGCCACTTTTTAGTGGCTGCGATAGCGCAGCTAAGCGACGATTAATACGACAACCCACGCAGCTATTACCAATATCCGTATGTACGGCATAGGCAAAATCAACGGCGGTAGATCCTAGCGGTAATTCTAAAATTTTTCCCTTTGGCGTAAACACATAGACCTCTTCGGGGAAAAGATCTATTTTAACATTTTCTATAAACTCTAAAGAGTTACCCGCGTTTTGCTGTAACTCTAACAAGCCCTGCACCCACTGCCTTGCGCGCACATGACTGCCCACCGAGGCGTCTTGATTATTCGCTTTATACAGCCAATGAGCCGCGATGCCATTATTGGCCATCTGCTCCATTTCTTCCGTGCGAATCTGTATTTCTATCGGCACACCGTGCATACCAAATAACACTGTGTGTAAAGACTGGTATCCATTGGCTTTAGGAATCGCAATATAATCTTTAAAATGTCCCGGACGTGGCTTGTAAAGGCTATGAATAGACCCCAGTGTTCGATAACAGTCATCGGGCGAGTTGAGAATAATGCGAAAGGCAAAGACGTCCATAATTTCAGTGAATGATCGGCTCTTACTACGCATCTTTTGATAAATACTGTAAAGATGCTTCTCACGACCAATGACCCTTGCGGTGACGCCGTCCTTTCTTAATTGCTCAGCAATTTGTTTTTCGACGTTAGCAACCAACGCCTTGCGATTGCCCCGAATAGACTCGACGGCTGCCTGAATACGCCTGGCCCGCATGGGATAAAGCGTTGAAAAACCCAAATCTTCAAATTCAATTCTTATATCATTCATGCCTAAGCGGTTAGCGATGGGGGCATATATTTCCAGCGTTTCTTTGGCGATTCGGCGACGCTTATCAACCTCTAAAACATCGAGCGTACGCATATTATGAAGACGGTCGGCCAGCTTCACTAAAATAACCCGCAAATCACGCGCCATAGCCATAGCCATTTTTTGAAAGTTCTCGGCCTGCTTTTCAGCTTGCGTTTGAAATTCAAACTGTGTCAACTTACTCACGCCATCGACCAGCTCGGCCACTGTTGGGCCAAACTGGTCGCTCAAGGCTAATTTATCGACCTCAGTGTCTTCAATCACATCATGCAGCATGGCCGCCGCTAAACTCTGATGGTCCATATGCATATCGGCTAGAATATTGGCTACAGCAAGGGGATGAGTGACATAAGGTTCACCTGATCGACGGGTTTGCCCCACATGGGCTTGCTCCGCGCAGTAATAGGCACGACGAACCGTCTCAACCTGTTCAGTATCGAGGTAAGTATCCAGTTTATCGGTTAAATCGCTTATTGTTGTCACCATGACAACAATATAAGCGCTAGAAGAGGTTTTGAATAGAGAAAGTGTTAAAAATGAAGGCTTTAAATTATAAACCGAACTCGGCTGCGAGCTCTTCGGTTAAATCATCAACCTGCTCTTCTGTGCCAATGTTGTTAGGATCGATAAGCCCCTTTTCAATTTCACGTAAAGCAATAACCGGTGGTTTATCATCAGCCACTTCGACCATAGGATCTTTGCCTTGGGTGGCGATTTGACGTGCGCGCTTGCTGGCAACCATCACTAATTCAAAGCGGTTATCAACGTGATCTAAGCATTCTTCTACAGTAATTCTAGCCATGGTATATGCCTGTCTGATGGAATAAAAACGTACAAGCCTTTTGGGCAGGTTCTAAAAAGGTGGAACATTATAAGCAAGTTTAGCCAATTTGGCGAGTATGACGGCTCTTTTAAGGCTAATTATTGGTCGGAATCTTCAATTAATGCCGCTAATAAGTCTTTATATTGCCGTTGTTGCTGGCTAAGGCTCAGCCGTTGAGCCTGAATCACCGCCTGCAAGTCGGATAAAGCAGTATCAAAATCATCGTTTATGATTATGTAGTCGGCCTGATGGTAATGCCGCATCTCATCGACCGCTTCCGCCATTCGGTCGGCAATGACAGCTTCGTCGTCTTGGCCACGGCCCTTTAATCGCGCCTGCAAGGCGGCCATAGAAGGCGGCAAAATAAAAATACCCACCCCCGATTCACCAAGTTCCGCCACTAACCATTGATGGGTTTGCTGCGCGCCTTGCCAATCAATCTCAAGAATAACGTCAGTACCAAGACTCAGTTGCCTGTCAACCCAGTCTTTCGAGGTGCCATAGGCATTGCCAAATACGGTTGCATGTTCTAAAAAGCGACCATCATTAACCATTTGGGCAAACGTCGAGGCTTCAACAAAATGATAATTAACCCCGTCTACCTCGCCGGGTCTCATTGGCCGAGTCGTATGCGAGACCGAAACTTTAAGTCGTTGATCGGCCGCTAATAGCGCATCGACCAAGCTGGTCTTACCCGCCCCGGATGGCGCAGATACCGTGAATAATTGTCCCCTAACCGATGCCATAGCCTTTAACCTGTCCCAGTGATGACTGGTTTATATCGTAAAGGGCAAGGCCATAAATGTAAAATGCCGGATCGACTATTCAATATTCTGTACCTGCTCACGCATTTGTTCGATCAGCACCTTTAAATTAACTGCGCCCTGAGTGCTTTGCGTCGCAATCGATTTTGAGCCTAAAGTATTCGCTTCACGGTTCAACTCTTGCATGAGAAAATCGAGTCGTCGACCGCAGGGTTCCGTCTTAGCCAGTGTGGCGCGAACTTCGTCGGTATGCGCGGTTAATCGGTCAATCTCTTCGGCAATGTCGACTTTTTGCGCTAACATGATGACCTCTTGAGCAACGCGCTCCTGATCAACCTCAATAGCGAGGCTAGCTAGCTTTTCTTCTAGGCGCTGTTGATGTTCGGCTAAAATGCCAGGTAGCGTCTGCTTTATATCGGCGACTAGCTCGTCAATCTGGTCCAGTCGAGTAATGATAGTGGCCGCCATCCGTTGCCCTTCGCTATGGCGAGCCTCGGTTAACTGCCCGAGCGCTTGATTAAAGCTCAGTAGTAAAGCCTCGGTGATCAATTCAATGTTCATTTCACTGACTTGTAACACGCCGGGCCACTGTAAAATTTGGTGGCTACTTAACGGCTCTAAGCTATTATCTTGGTCCTTCAAGCTTTGCGCAGCGAGCAAAAGCGCATCAACCTTAGCTTGATTAATGACGAAACTCTGCTCCGCCTCGCTCGGCTTAAAATGCAAGTGACATTCAACTTTACCGCGAGCAACGGCTTGCCTAATTCTTTCGCGCAATACAGGCTCGATACTTTTAAACTTCTCCGGCAGTTTAAATTGAACTTCCACATAGCGATGGTTAACACTGCGCAACTCCCAAACAAAATCGCCTATCTCATGGCTGCCTTGCACGCGGGCAAAAGCCGTCATGCTATTGGTTGGGTATAAAGGAGTGTGATCGGTCATACTGAGTACCTTCTTAGCAATCAACTGGATGTCATCATCGGTTCGCTCAACCGTGATCCGTGCAATAGTTTCTTGCAGGCAACTATTGTAACCGCAAGCGACAAGGCAAACGAGCGTCGATAAATAAATAAATGCGTTTTTAACAATAACGGCGTATTCACCCTGCGATGTGTATAATAACCAGCTGAATTCGCTCGACGCATTTACATAATCAAACCAACACCAAAGGATACTGTTTCATGCAAAGACCCAGCGGCCGCAATAATGCTGAATTACGTCCCATTTCATTCATTCGGGGAGCAACTAAACACGCTGAAGGATCGGTGATTGCCGAGTTTGGCGATACCCGAGTGCTGTGTACAGCATCGGTCAGTAGAGGTGTGCCTCGGTTCATGAAAGGAGAAGGTCGAGGCTGGATAACCGCCGAATACGGCATGCTGCCTCGATCAACCCACGATCGAATGAGCCGCGAAGCCTCACGAGGTAAGCAAGGCGGGCGAACGCTTGAGATTCAGCGTTTGATTGGTCGCTCCTTACGTTCAGCTGTAGACTTAGACGCCATGGGTGAATTCACTATCACGATCGACTGCGACGTCCTTCAAGCCGATGGCGGCACGCGCACTGCTTCTATTACTGGCGCCTGTGTTGCTTTAGTTGATGCCTTCCAATTTATGCTAGATATGAACTGGATCGAAAGCTCGCCACTCAAAACGATGGTCGCTGCAATATCCGTTGGCATCTACCAAGGTAAAGCAGTGCTCGACCTTGACTACCCCGAAGATTCAAATGCTGAAACAGATATGAACGTGGTAATGGCAGAAGGAGGACAATTTATTGAACTTCAAGGCACAGCAGAGGAAGCGCCGTTTTCAAAATCTGAATTGGATGGCATGCTAACACTGGCTGAACAGGGTATTACAACACTGATTGCCGCTCAAAAAAGTGCACTATCAGACCCTGACTAGTAAATTGGGAATTTATCTTCGGAATTAATCTCGTAATCGTAGTCAACGATTAATGGGGCATGATTAGAAAACTGTTTAGTCGTTAGGATGGACCCATACTCTACTTTTTTTCTAAGCCCCTCTGAAGCAATTTGAAAATCAACTCGCCAGCCGTTTTCGCCGCGCTGGCCATCCGGCCACCAAGTGAATTCGTCATCATCACTAATAGCTGCACGAAAGGCATCGACATATCCTAAATCAATCAACATCTTGTCTAACCAGCCGCGCTCTTTATCAGTAAAACCTAGCTGTTGTCGTTGATGCTCCGCTAATTGTACGTCCCGAGGTTGATGGGCAATGTAAAAACAACCACTAATAATAAACTCGCGACGTTTGTGTTTGATTTTCGACAAGTGCTCATGTAACTGATAAAAAAATTGATGCTTGCGGTTGATACTCAATTGGTCATCTGATGATGCCAGAGGCGCTAGCAAAGAACCAAAACTAATATGATCAAAATCGGCTTGGATGTAACGAGCCTCATGATCAAAATCCGTAAAACCTAAACCCGTCATAATGGCTTTTGGCAGCTCGCGACAATAGATGGCAACACCATTGGTCGCCTCTTGGTTATCAAAAAAATAGGGGTTAAACGCAATCGGAAAGTAGGGCTCGTTAGGCAATAAGTGTTCTTGCGCTTCAATGCCTTGAAGACAAACAATATCGGCATCTTGATCGTCTAACCAAGCATAAAAGCCTAAATCTGCTGCGCGCTCAATGCCATCAGCACAAAAACTAATAACACGCATTCGTCTTTCCTTGAAAAAACTCTTTCATAACTACCGGTTCTTCTCTAGATGATTTTTAACACGGCCGGTTACTTATAAAGTTGTTATTAGAGCGAACTAACGATGTTATTAAGACGATATTTTACAATCTAAACAGACAACTTGGCCAGTATTAAGTCAATTTTTGTGCATTAGTATCATGCGGTATTTAGACCTATAATAACCAACAATCTGTTAACTTAATTTAATTACTATTGGCAGGCTAAAATATCCTATGTATCTATTTCAACGTGACTTTATCCAGCTGGCTATTGAAGCCAATGCCCTGTGTTTTGGTAGCTTTACGCTCAAATCAGGTCGTAACAGTCCTTATTTTTTTAACGCAGGGAAATTTGACAATGGTATGGCGCTTGCAATGTTAGGTAAATGCTATGCGGCAAAAATTGTTTCCTCAGGCCTGTCTTTTGATATGTTATTTGGTCCAGCCTATAAAGGAATTCCGCTAGTCGCTGTCACTGCAGCGGCACTGGCTATCGATCACGGTATCAATGTCCCTTATGCCTTTAATCGCAAAGAAACCAAAGCGCATGGCGAAGGCGGTAATATTGTTGGCGCTGAGCTTTCCGGTCAAGTATTAATTGTTGATGACGTCATCACTGCTGGCACCGCTATTCGTGATGTGCTCAGATTGCTTAGTAGCTTCAAACAGGTCAGCACCGCTGGCGTGGTGATTGGCTTAGATCGCTGTGAAAAAATAGCGGGCGATTTATCTGCCAGCCAAAGTTTTAGTCGTGATCATCAATTGCCTGTCCTAAGTATCGTCACAATTGAAGATTTACTGCAGTTTTTGGACCGAGATGGGTCTACCGATGAAGCGCTAATAAGCACCGAGCTGCTGGCAGAAATGGAGGCCTATTGGCAGCGTTACGGAGCATCCATAAGTGATAGCTAATAGGCCGTCGCGTTGATTAACCGACGCCTTGGGCTAGGGCATCATCGGCGGCATTCCTGGGCGCGGTAATGGATTCTGCGTTTTGGCGCGCTAATGAGTGCTGTGGCGGCTGGACAACGCTTTCTCGGAAAAAATTACCAATCAATAACTGCCACTGTTCAGGCCAAAGTTCGGTCGGTGCGCGCTTAAACTCGCTGCGCACATATTGTCCAATCCGACCTTCTACAGCTGAAAGCACTAAATTAACCGCGCTTGCTGCGGTGACAACGGGCCGAATCCCTTCATTTATTTCAGCATCACGGACCACCTGCTTTAGCTGAGTCTCTAGTCGGTCATAAAACTGGGCAACGCGGGTTCTAAGTCGGTCGGTCTCGCCCGCTAATGCATCACCATTAAGAATACGTGAAATACCTGGATTTTTTTCAGCAAAGCCCAGCAACAAGGCGGTAATTCTTTCAAGCCGCCGATGCGCCTCAGTTTCTTCGGTTAAAATAACCGTTACACGAGAAAAAATTGCTTCTTCAACAAACTCAATCAGGCCCTCAAACATTTTTGCCTTGCTAGGAAAGTGCCGATACAGTGCAGCTTCCGACACCCCTACTGCCTTTGCTAAACCTGCCGTGGTAATACGCTCGCCAGGAGCAACCTCAAGCATATGCGCAAGCGATTCTAAGATTTGTTGACGTCGGGAGTATTTTTGAGCAATTCTAGGCATGGTATTCCAGCTTTATTCAGTAGTGGCAGGCAATCTTATGATCAGCCGCGCGCATGATTGATAATAGGCTTTAAGGTATGCATATTCAGGTAAATATTGCTTGCCCTAGTGATACAGCCTGTAACAGTTTTCACTAATTACGCATTTTAATAGCGTAAACTATTGCTTACTAAGCACTTGGCGAAATTGATCATATTTCAATTTCAAACGCACTTTATTCTTTATCTTAAATTTTTTTCTACTAATCCGTTTTAGTTGCGTTTATATATACCCGCATCTCAACTAAGAGGCACTTTTTTATACTAAGCGTCACTTTTTATTATGTTGGTTTGTGCTCACATAGCCTTGAGTTACTAAGATACTCCTAATTCTTTTTTAAGAGAAGTCTTTTTTTAAATAAATTGATAAAAGTTAAGAACTGAAATAAGTATTGGGCTTGTAGCCAAAGTTTAAAACTGCGCTGCTAAGTTTAACCGTTAGTGATGAGCGTGCCGACACCACGATCGGTAAAAATCTCGAGCAAGACTGAATGCGGCACCGTGCCGTCAATAATATGTGCGCTTTTGGCACCGCCTTTAACCGCATCAAGCGCGCAGCTTATTTTAGGCAGCATGCCACCGGTAATCGTCCCATCTGCAATCAGCTCATCAACTCTCGACGCAGTGAGACCGGTGAGCACTTGGTCTTGCTTATCCAGCAAACCGGGCACATTAGTCAATAGCATTAATTTTTCTGCGCTCATCACCGCCGCCAATTCACCAGCGACCAAGTCTGCATTAATATTGTAGGTGGCGCCGTCACTGCCCACGCCAATTGGCGCAATGACGGGTACTAGATGATTCGCGGTTAAACTATTCAGCAGGTCGACGTTGATTTCATCAACCTGACCAACATGACCAATATCAATGATTTCTGATGAAGCCATAGCCGCCGAATTCTGCGTAACCGCAAGTTTACTGGCTTTAATTAAATTGCCATCTTTGCCGCTTAGGCCAATAGCTTGACCGCCCTGCTGGTTGATCAAACTGACGATCTGTTTATTGACCTGACCGCCCAATACCATTTCAACCACATCCATGGTCGCGTTATCAGTGACCCGCATCCCATTGACAAATTTTGACTCGATATTTAATCGCTCGAGAAGCTCACCAATTTGCGGTCCACCGCCATGAACAACAATGGGATTCATGCCAACCAGCTTCATCAGTACAATGTCACGCGCGAAGTTGTGCTTTAGGGCATCTTCTACCATCGCGTTACCACCGTATTTAATCACGATGGTTTTGCCCGTAAATCGCTTGATGTAAGGCAGAGACTCGGTTAATACCGCAGCGATTTGGCTAGCAGCTTGCTGATTCAATGACATAGATGAGGAATCGCTCTTCAGTTAACTATATTAGGGTGATGATGATTAATTCTATTACAATACTAGACATTAATATATCCGACCTTTACTTACCCTGCTACTCATTTGCCTAGTGAAGGCATTATTTATCACTGCTCGGCCTATGCGTTAAGAATGGCTTGCAATATTGGCATAAAACGCTGTTCTATTGAACTCAACGCCGCCTCATTATCGCCTTCAAACCGTAGATTCAGCGTCGCTGAAGTGTTGGAGGCCCTTAACAAACCCCAGCCAGTCGGCGTCGTTAGACGAACGCCATCGAGTGTCAATCGCTGGTCAGTAGCTAATGGATTTGCCTCTAAAGCCCTAATAAAACGCTCCACGATAGCAAATTTATCCTTATCACTGACAGCGATATGCCGCTCACTGCTTATACCTATTGCCGGTAACTCTGACTGCAAAGTGGCTAAGCTGCGTTTGTCGCCCAGTATCGACAACAAACGCAGACCGGCATACAAGCCATCATCAAAACCAAACCAACCCTGGGTAAAGAAGTAATGGCCGGTATATTCACCCCCGAGAGCAGCTTGCTCCCTTCGCATTTGCTGTTTAATAAATGAATGACCACTTTTACTGATCACCCCCCTAGCGCCGCAACGCTCTATCCAAGCCGCAAGACGCTGACTGGACTTAATATCATAAACAATGGCCGTATCGGGCCAAGCTTGAGAGACCGCTTCAACAAACAACATCATTAGCTGATCAGGATCTAGACTTCTGCCCAACTCATCAATCGCTACAAGACGGTCAGCATCGCCATCAAAAGCCAGTCCTAGATCAGCATTAACCGCTTTAACGGTATGCTTAAGGCTGTCCAAGCTGCCCGGCTTAAACGGATCGGGGGAATGGGCTGGAAAATTGCCATCGACCGAATCATACAAAGTGACGACTTCACAACCCATTGAACGGTATAACCGAGCCGCAATTGGGCCTGCTGCACCATGACAGCAATCGAGAACAACTTTTAACGGCGGTAATGGGGGCAGAGAAGCCTGCACCGCAGCAATATAGTGTTCACTGATGTCACAGGTTTTTAGCTGGCCTGCACCTATTGCTAGGAGATCTTCATCAATCATTACCCGCAACGCTTGAATGGACGACGCACTTAGCGCTTGACCGTCAAGTACAATTTTCATGCCATTCATGTCGCTGGAATTATGACTGCCCGTCACCATCACGCCTGCTTGTGTGCCGCAGTGATGCGTTGCAAAATACAACATCGGGGTGGCAACCAGGCCAATACCGATCACATCGCAACCTGTCGCTTGTAAAGCATCGATGAGTTGTTGATAAATTCTTGGCGAGGACAGCCGCCCGTCACGGCCGACAACCATGGTAGTTTGACCACCTCGTAAAGCCAATGTGCCAATTGCACGGCCAAGCGCATCAATAGTGGTGTGATTGAGCTCAGTATCTGCGTGGCCGCGAATATCATAGGCTCTAAAAATAACGGGGCTAATCGCCATACACAGCGACCGGAAAGTTCGTCATCAGGAGGCTAAACTTACCCGCTATCAGAATTGTCAGCTGGGCTAACTTGCTCAGCAATCAATTGAATTAAGCGACGCGCTAAGTGCCGTTTATTAGCTTTTTCAAGCTTGATTGCATCCTTAGGCGTGATGACCACCACTTCATTATCGTCGGCGGCAAAACCAATATCGCTGCGAGATACATCATTAACGACAATCATATTAAGCCCTTTTCGTGCTAATTTAGCCCGCGCATGGGCGAGTAAATTTTCAGTTTCAGCCGCGAACCCCACACAAAATAGTGACTGCTCACTTTCAGCAACAGACTTTAATATATCTGGATTTTTAACTAAGTCTAATTGCATGGTCTCGATACCACTGGTTTTCTTTATTTTTTGATCGGTCGGCGCAGAGGGCCGAAAATCAGCAACCGCCGCCGCCGCAATGAAAATTGATGCTGTTGCAGCAAATTGCTGGACTACGGCTAGCATTTGATCCGCTGAAATGACATCGATTCGCTCTACGCGATCAGGCGTCGATAAATTCACAGGGCCAGCGATCAAGGTCACTTTGGCTCCTGCTTCGGCCGCCGCTTCAGCCAGTGCAAAGCCCATCTTGCCGGTCGAGAAATTACTTAAATAGCGCACTGGGTCAATTCTTTCACGGGTCGGCCCCGCCGTAATCACCACATGGTGACCGGTCAGTGTTTGTTTTTCAAATAAATCGCTAACCGCCGCCACGATCGCTAAGGGCTCACTCATTCGTCCGGCTCCAACATCACCACAAGCCTGAACTCCATCGGCAGGGCCTATTGAGCGGTAGCCACGCTGAGATAAAATCTGGCTGTTTTCTTGAGTCGCAGCATCGCGCCACATGGCCTGATTCATCGCTGGCGCTAATAATACTGGCGCATCACTGGCTCGCAACAAAGTGCTTAATAAATCGTCCGCTCGTCCTTGTGCAAAACGCGCTAAGGCATCGGCGGTGACCGGCGCAACGACGATCGCATCAGCCCATCGGGCTAACTCAATATGCCCCATCGCCGCTTCAGCATCAGCGTCAAGCAAGTCGCTGTGAACGCGATTTGACGATACCGCCTGTAGCGTCAATGGGGTGATAAACTCCATCGCTCCTCGCGTCATAACCACACGCACCTCAGCACCTGCATCGCGCAAACGGCGGACTATCTCAGGGCTTTTATAAGCCGCAATACCACCGGTAATACCGAGTAAAAGTCGTTTATTCTGCAAAGTTTGCTTCATGATGGAATATCGTATCGACCATTGAGACAAAGTGAAGTGGCCGCTGTCAAAACTGTCTCTCGACCAGCAACAGCGTATTCAAAAGTCAGATTATAGCGCATCGGCGACCATGATTATCAATCTTATAAGGCAAATATATGACGATCAAAAACTGGCCGATAGATGAAAGGCCCCGTGAAAAGCTGCTAACAAAAGGCGCTGAAGCCCTTTAATTGGGTGAAACCGGCCATTTTTACGCGTCTTAAAACACAGTTAAAAATGAAAACCTTGTGTTGTCGGCGCCATTTTGGTATAAAGTCGCGCTCTTTTTAGGCCGTAGAGCTGTGACGCTTTACGGTGCAACACATAACAACGCCTGCCTTTAATTGTTAAGACTTTTCAACAGCTTAGCGATTAAGTTCAATTAATTGGCGAATGCATTGGAGAATCAAGATGTCAAAAGTTTGTCAAGTAACAGGCAAGCGACCCATAACGGGCAATAACGTTTCGCACGCAAAGAATCGCACTAAACGCCGATTTCTTCCTAATCTTCACCGTCATCGTTTTTGGCTTGAAAGCGAAAAACGTTTTGTCAGCTTACGCGTGTCGTCAAAAGGTATGCGCATTATCGACAAAAAAGGCATCGAAACAATTGTTGCCGAACTACGCGGTCGCGGCGAAACTGTTTAACTAATTACTATTGATCAGCTTAACTTTTCTAATCAGATAAAGTGCACAGGCACTAAGAGACTGAAATTATGAGAGAGAAAATTCGATTAAATTCATCAGCGGGTACTGGCCACTTTTACACCACTGATAAAAATAAACGCACTATGCCTGAAAAAATGGAAGTTAAAAAATACGACCCTGTGGTCCGCAAACATGTGATGTATAAGGAAGGAAAAATAAAATAATTATTTATTTTGATTGAAAAGCCCGCCTTTAAGCGGGTTTTTTATTGCCTAAATAATCACTCTGCGCGCATACTTTTGCCTCAACAAAAACGGTTTAAATGGACATGCCAGAATTACCCGAAGTCGAAACCACCAAACGCGGTATTGAAAACCACCTGGTTGGAAAAAAAATAAATCGGGTCGTCATTCGAGAGTCTCGTTTTCGCTGGCCGATTAGCCGTGACTTTCGGCAAAAAGTTAATGGTTATATCGTCAGAGCAATAAGCCGTCGTGCTAAATATATTTTATTCCAGCTCGATCACGGTTACTTCATGATCCATCTCGGCATGTCTGGAAATCTTAAAATCGTTAATGCCAACACCGCAATTAAAAAACACGATCATGTCGACTTTCAGCTAGCTACGGGCAAATATCTCCGCTTTAATGATCCTCGCCGATTCGGCTCTGTATTATGGTTAGGCCTATCGCCGTTTGAACATCCCCTGCTAAGCAAACTTGGGCCGGAACCCTTTGACCAGAACTTTAACGGCGAATATTTGTTTCAACGTGCGCGAAAAAAGAAAATTGCAGTGAAGAATTTCATTATGGATAACCATATCGTTGTTGGCGCTGGTAACATCTATGCTAACGAAGCATTATTCATTAGCGGTATTCGCCCAACACGACCGGCGGGCAAAGTCACTAAAGCAGAGTGTCAAGCCTTAGTCGAGGCCATTATTATGGTGCTCAAATCCTCGATTGAAATGGGCGGCACGACTCTAAAAGATTTTGTCGGTGGGGACGGCAAGCCAGGTTATTTTCAACAAACGCTTCGAGTCTATGATAGAGAGCAGCGGCCATGCAGAAAATGCAGTACACCAATTAAAGCATTGAGGATTGGCCAGCGCAGCAGCTACTACTGCCCTCACTGTCAAAAATAAAGCCTACTCACCAACAACTGTACCTTCTCGACGCGGATCAGCTAAACCTAGCCATTGACCTTGGTTGCGATAAATTAAGTGCAAGCCGCTGGTTTGGTATTTCACCTGTGGCTTGTGTCCCAGCGCGGCTAGACCGTCAATCAATGATGCAGATGTGCCCTGTTCGACCTCTACGCCACGACCAATGCTGGTAATATGGGGCCGCTGTAATGCAGCCTCAGGCGCGCGACCCAAAGCTAACACCTCATAAATAAACCCTGCAACATAAGGGATAATGCGCTTACCTCCGGGTGAGCCAATAATTAATATCGGTTGATTACTTTGATCGAAAACGATCATCGGCGACATAGAGCTCCGCGGTCGCTTGCCGCCTTCGACGCGATTAGCCACACGCTCTTGATTCACATCACGAGGTCTAAAAGAAAAATCAGTCAGCTGATTATTTAGCAAAAAACCTCCAACCATTAATCGCGATCCAAACGCTGTCTCGATACTGGTCGTCATACTCACTGCATTTCCTAGCTGATCAACAATACTGAGATGGGTAGTCGATTCTAATTCTGGACTGCCCTGGGTTGTGAACCGCGCAGCCAAAGGTGAGACCAGATCGCCAGCCACAACAACTGGCATGGCCCGCTGTGCGCTGATTAACTGGGCGCGTGAATGAAGGTAGTCGGTTTCAAGCAATTGATCAATCGGCACAGGGACAAATTTTGGATCGGCTATATAGGTATTTCTATCAGCGAAAGCTAGTCGCAAAGCCTCAATAAAATAATGAGCAAGCAATGGGTTGTTTTCAATTGGCTCATTACCCGCGGCTAAAATCGGTTCAGCAAGCTGCTCAAGAATCAACAGTGTCGCCAGTACCGTGGTTGCCCCCGATGAAGGCGGCCCCATACCACAGAGCCGATAACTGAAAACCTGTCGGCAAACCGGTGTTCGCTCCAAGGGTTGATACTCGGTGAAATCTTTTGCGGTTAAATACCCGACATTGTCATCTTGATTCACGGCAGTAATTATTTTTTGTGTCAACTCGCTGCGGTATAAGTAATCGCCGCCTTGTTTAGCAAGCTTCCCTAAAGTTTGCGCATACTCTGGATTTTTTAATTGCGCACCAATAGCCAATGGCTGGCCTTGCTGGTCAAAAAAGTATTGCCTAATCGCTTCGCGCTGTTTCACCTTAGGCACTAAGCTTAATAGCGTGTTAAGACGCTCAGAAACGGCAAAACCTTGATCGGCCAACTGAATCGCTGGACTGAAGAGCTGCTGCCAATTCAACTCACCGTGTTGTTGATGCGCCAACTCTAACATTTTTACTAAACCAGGAACGCCAACACTTTTCCCGCCAAGCACGGCTGCAAAAAACTTATCTGTCTCGCCTAACTCTGGGCTGAAAAATAAATTCTCGTCGACACTCAAAGGGGCAGTTTCACGACCATCATAGCTCTTAAGTATTTTTTGTTTTGAGTCCCAATACAACAAAAATCCACCGCCACCAAGGCCTGAAGATTGCGGCTCGACTAAACCTAACACTAATTGCGCGGCAATCGCTGCATCCATAGCTGTGCCACCTTGCAGTAATATTTTTTTTGCCGCTGCAGTCGCATGAGGATTAGCCGTAACAACCATGAAACTATTGCTGGTCGCTTTTTTTATAAACTGAGTCTGATCCAAGCTCTCGAGATCAACAATGTGACTGCTGGGCTCAGGCGGCAGATTATTATCGGCAGACTCTGTCAACAAATCCGAGTGAGGCGGCCTAGGAAAATCGGCATCTTGACAGGCAAAAAGTAATAGTAAGGCTAAGCCAAGTAAAGCCTTGTAACGCTCAGCACTTATCCATTTCATTAATCAGCGGTTTTTTTCAGAATAGCGGTTAACACGGGGGCAGGTACAAATTTTGATACATCACCATGTAGTGAAGCAATTTCTCTGACTAAGGTTGAGGAAATGTAGGTTAAATCATCGGCAGGGGTCAGAAACACGGTTTCAAAGTCCTGCTTGATTGCACGATTCATATTAGCTAACTGAAATTCATATTCAAAATCAGACACCGCTCGAAGACCCCTCAAGACCACGGTCTCGTTAATATCTTCTAAAAAGTACGTCAGCAATTTATCAAAACCCAGCACAGTCACATTAGCAATATGAGAAGTTGACTCAGCCGCCATTTTGACGCGCTCATCGAGGCTAAACATAGGATTCTTTTTGCTGCTGGCCGCCACGGCAACCACGACACCATCAAACAATCGACTAGCTCTTTCAACTAGATCAACATGCCCAGTGGTAATGGGGTCAAAGGTCCCTGGATAAACGACTTGGGCCATACAGTAAAACTCCAATGAATGTTTTAGCGAATGATTTTAAACATTATTGCTTCGCGCCACAATCCATTAACCAAAATGATATTGTAGAGGCTTAGCCGCTGTGGACACAGAACAGCTGATAACTGACCTTTCCTGCCACTTTCTGCCGCAGACTCTGCCAGCGACTCGGCAGTATGGCCAATGGGTGGCCAGCAGCTTGCTCCACGTAAATCAATGCATCCGTAGTTAAACAACCTGACGCTTCGAGAGCCATGGCAGTATTTTCCAACAGCTGGTCTTGAAAAGGGGGGTCGAGAAAAACAATATCAAACTGCGCGCTTGACTGCTGCGTCGAATACGCTTGCAACCATTGCGCTGCGCTTGAATGGACCGCAAAACAATGATCGGTATCGAGTATGGCAGCGGTTTTGGTGAGGGATTCGACGGCCATCTTATGGCTATCGACCGCCGTAACATGTGCGGCGCCCCGGGATAAGGCTTCAAATGATAAGCTACCGCTCCCAGCAAACAAATCCAAGCAGCGGGATCCTGGCAGGTCATTTGCCAACCAATTAAACAGCGTCTCACGAATTCTGTCGGCAGTGGGCCGCAAACCTGGTGCATCGACTACCGGTAATTTTCGACCTCGCCAATCACCGCCAATGATGCGAACCGAACAGCTTTGTCGCAATAGCGATTTTTGTGCCACCATTTGCTTGAAATTACCTCAGAAAAAACGCATTTTCAGCTATTGATTTTAATGATTAGTGATAGCATAACACCCATAAGCAAATGCTATTGATAAATCGATAAAAATTAACTGAGAATACCTATGTTGCGATTTCTTCGCCGCGGCGATAAATCCTCACCTGATTCGGCTGCCGAGCAGGATACGCCGCTCCCAAGTAAGGGCAATTTGCTTCAAAAACTCTCTAAGCGCCTAACTAAAACCAGCCAAGCATTGGGTGATGGCTTAGGCCGCTTGCTACTCGGCAAAAAGGAGATTGATGATGAACTGCTCGAAGAGATTGAAACCCAATTATTAATGGCCGATATTGGCATTGATACCACTCAGCGCATCATGAACAAGCTCGCTGGTGGTATTCAGCGCCAAGCATTGCTCAATTCCGACGCCCTTTACCAGCAACTTAAGGACGAGCTAGTACTTACATTGAAGCCTAGCGAACAAAATTTCACTATTGACTGTTCCGCTGGGCCCTTTGTTATATTAGTGGTCGGCGTTAATGGTGCGGGAAAAACAACCACCATCGGTAAACTAGCTAAACGCTTTCAACGGGAGGGCTTATCCGTGATGCTAGCAGCAGGAGATACCTTTCGTGCGGCAGCGGTTGAGCAATTGCAAGTCTGGGGAGAGCGAAATGATGTACCCGTTGTGGCTCAACACAGCGGTTCAGATAGCGCATCCGTTATTTTTGACGCCCTTCAATCGGCAACAGCGAAACAGGTCGATGTCCTGATTGCCGATACCGCCGGACGTCTACACAATAAAGATAATCTGATGGAGGAGTTAAAAAAGGTCGTCAGAGTTATGAGTAAAATTGATCCATCGGCGCCGCAAGAGGTGTTATTAGTGCTCGATGCCACCATGGGCCAAAATGCTGTTACCCAGGCCGAACAATTTAAGCAAGTAGTTGGCGTTACGGGACTGGCAGTCACCAAGCTTGATGGCACAGCCAGGGGAGGCGTCGTGTTTGCCATCAGCGAGAAATTAGGTCTACCGATTCGGTTTATCGGTGTCGGCGAACAAATTGACGACTTACGTCCGTTTGATCAGCATGAATTTGTCGAGGCAATTTTTAACCCTGAGGATGGCCAATGATTGCATTCGAACAGGTCACTAAGTGTTATACCTCTGGTCAGGAAGCGTTAAGCGATGTGAGCTTCTCAATAAAAACTGGTGAAATGGCCTTTGTAACCGGTCACTCTGGCGCAGGTAAGAGCACCTTGCTAAAGCTCATGATGCTCATCGAACGGCCAACTAAAGGGCATATACTTATTAACGATGTCACAGTTGATGGGTTTAGTCATCGTCAAATTCCGTTGTTAAGACGCAAGTTCGGCATCGTTCATCAAAATCATCAACTACTTTCGGATCGCTCTGTGTTTGATAACGTGGCCTTACCCTTAATTATTGCTGGATTCGCCCCTCGCGATGTGGGTCGCCGCGTCCGCGGTGCCCTCGATAAAGTCAATTTACTCGGTAAAGAGAAGCAACTGCCTGAAATGCTTTCCGGCGGCGAACAACAGCGGGTCGGGATTGCTAGAGCCGTTGTCAACAAACCGCCCTTTTTAATTGCCGATGAACCAACGGGGAATTTAGATCCAGAGTTAAGCGCACAAATCATGCAAATTTTTAAAGACTTTAATAATGTGGGTGTAACAGTATTAGTGGCAACCCACGATTTGGCGCTATTAGCGCGCATGCCTCACCGCTCGCTAACACTGCGCGAAGGGAAATTAATTGGCTCAGGCCTGCCTTCATCATCGATGCATCACCACTCTTCCGCTCAACCACATGATGGGCACCAGCCATCCGTTCAGGTCGATATTTAAGAGGTCAATAAACCCGGTGAAACCTTCCGTGCAAGCACAATCAGACACAGCACAATCAGGCTTTATGGCTTGGCGGCAACATCATCGCTCGGTCGCGATCGAAAGCCTTGTCCGCTTAGCGAAACACCCGCTGTCGAGTTTTGTCACCATGTTGGTTCTCGCTATCGCGATCACCTTGCCCAGCAGCTTAAATCTGGTGGTTCGTAATCTTTCACATCTACTCGGACCCGACAGCAGCACGCTTCAAATGAGCCTGTATTTATCAGCCAATGTCAGTGCCAGCGAAGCCCAGAAACTGGCCAGTCAACTGCAGGGCTGGCCAGAGATTAATCAAGCAGTTTATGTCTCGCCAAGCGAGGCGAAACAAGCGTTTGAGCAACGGGAAGGCTTTGAAGGGCTGATCGATAGCCTGCCGACTAATCCTCTACCGGGGTTAATCACTCTCAGCGTAAAAAGCGCCACCCTTAGCGCCGAACAGGCAGATAAGATTGAAAGTAAAGCCTTGCAGCTTGACGGCGTTGCCAGTGTGAAAATGGACTTGCAGTGGTTTCAGAAGATCAGTGCGATCGTGGTATTACTGAATCAGCTCGCTGCTGGACTGGCCATTTTGCTAGCCACCGGTGTCATGCTGGTGGTTGGCAATACGATTAAACTGGCTATCGATAGTCGTCGTGAAGAAATTATCGTCATTAAGCTGATTGGGGCAACCAATGCCTTCATTCGACGACCTTTTCTCTATCTTGGGCTTTGGTTAGGTCTGGGGGCGGCCCTGTTAGCGTTGCTGCTAAGCAAAATAAGTGAGTCTGCGCTCACTTATGCAGTCAGTTCGGTTATAGAGGCTTATGGCGCAAACATCACACTACTAACCTTGGGTCTTAATGATGGCTTACTGCTATTAGCTTGTGGCGCCAGCCTTGGCTTAGCCGGTGCTTGGCTAGCCGCTAACCACCATATTCGCAGCTTAGAACCCCAATAAGTGTTTTTCACTGACTAACTCACTTATTTCATTGGTCTTTTTCTACATTGGCGCTCTGGCCCTGAGGGTGTTAGAATGCTCGGCCATTTTGAATATTTTTTGATCTTTATGGGTTTAAAAATTTATTTTCGTCTCCACCATGAAAAATGTGAACGAAATAAATGCACGGCTTTCTCATGCTGTGAACTAAAACCATATTAGCGCCGTAAATTACTGGTAATCTCAGCTTTGATCGACAATAAGCGAGAAACAAGAGAATCCACTGATAACTACATAACATGATGAATACGCAACTTCAAACTATCCCAACGCTGACGCCTGGCGGCAATGTTAATGCCTATATCCAAACTGTTAGCGGCTTTAATATTTTATCGCTTGAACGCGAGCAGGCCTTAGGTCAACGCCTTGCATACGAAGACGATTTAGATGCTGCACGTGAATTAGTTATGGCGCATCTTCGGTTTGTGGTTCATATTGCTAAGTCTTACAACGGCTATGGCTTAGGTCTGGCTGATTTAATTCAAGAAGGCAATGTTGGCTTGATGAAAGCAGTGAAGCGCTTTGACCCCAGCAAGGGCGTGCGCCTAGTATCTTTTGCGGTACACTGGATCAAAGCTGAAATCCATGAATATATTTTGCGTAACTGGCGCATCGTCAAAATTGCCACCACCAAAGCACAGCGTAAATTATTCTTTAATTTGCGCGGTGCTAAAAAAAGCCTCTCATGGTTAAGCAATGATGAAGCATCTGCGATTGCCAATGATTTAGGCGTTAACCTGAAAGACGTACAGCAAATGGAAGGCCGTTTAGCCTCCCATGACATGGGTTTTGATGCGCCAGCCGATGCTGACGATGAAGCGGCCAGTTATGCGCCTGCTCACTACTTAGAAGATCATAGTCAAGACCCTGCTCTGGCCGTTGAAAACAATCAATTCGATAACCTACAAGTTGACCAACTGCGTAGTGCACTCAACGTGCTTGACGAGCGTAGCCTAGCGATCCTCCAAGCGCGATTCTTAAATGAAGATAACAAGGCAACTCTTCATGAATTAGCCGACCAATTTCAGGTCTCAGCTGAGCGTATACGGCAACTAGAAAAGAATGCCCTGAAAAAATTAAAACTCGCAATGGTCGCCTAAGCTCACTATCCTGTTCTACTCCCTACTCGCATAATCCCTTGTTACCCAAACGCAGACTTGCATGGCTTTAAAAATAGGATAATTTAATGCCTAAACGCTTTCTTCAATTTGCTGCACTGAATGGCTTGTTAGCGGTAATGCTGGGGGCTTTGGGTGCCCATGCCTTGCGGGGAGAATTAACCGCCGATTTGATGCATGCGTATGAAACCGCAGTGCAATACCATTTTTGGCATGCTTTGGCCTTATTATGCGTCGGCCTGCTGGTAATTCAGAATAGTGATAATCCATGCTTAATTGCCAGCGGCATCTTTTTCGCATTGGGCTTGGTGCTATTTCCAGGCTCATTATATTTTCTGGCCATCAGCGATATACGTTACATCGTTGGCATGCCGGTCGGCCTCATTACCCCGATTGGGGGCTTAATGTTTATTCTCGCTTGGTTACTACTGTTCATCGCAAGTTTTAAGCTTTAACCATGACCTCAACTGACCCAAGCAAGCAACGGCCGATTAAAAGTTTTGCCATCCGCAGCGGCAGGATGACCAGAGCACAACGTGAGGGGTTAGAGACTCACTTGCAAAAATGGGGCTTAACTATCAACGACGGCATCATTGATAGCGCTCAGGTATTTAATAACGATCATCCAACGGTATTAGAGATTGGCTTTGGAATGGGCGACTCACTAGCGTTTATGGCGGCTGCCGAGCCCAAGCAAAACTTTATTGGTGTTGAAGTCCACAGCCCTGGTATCGGACGCCTACTATCGCTTGTTGCCAGCCAAGAGCTTCAAAACGTGCGTGTTTTCGATGGTGATGCGGTTGAGATTTTAAAAAATAATATTGCTCCTCGTAGCCTGAGTAGAGTAAATATTTACTTTCCAGATCCATGGCATAAAACTAAGCATCATAAAAGACGACTAATACAGCCTGAATTTTTAAGCTTATTACATTCACGCCTATCTATTGGTGGTCTATTGCATGTCGCTACCGATTGGCAGCACTACGCGAGTCAGGTGCTCAGATTACTTGATAAACAGCCTCAATTTGAAAATATTGGCGACCAGCACGGCTGCGTCAATGCGATTGATTTCGGCAGGCCTGAAACTAAATTTGAGCGCCGAGGAAAGCGCTTGGGCCACGGTGTTTGGGATATGGCATTTAGAACAACAAACTGATAGCTACGGGTCAAAATAATCGATCATATTATTTAAAAACAAACGACCCTTAGCCGTTGGTCGATACAAAGGCCCCACTTTTTCTAGTAATTGCTGTTTTTCTAAATCAATAAGCTTCGGCTCAATGTCAGAAAACAACAAGCCAGTTCGCTGACTAAATAATTCCTTCGTAAAGCCTTCATGTAAACGCAAGTGGTTCATCATGAATTCAAGCGCCAACTCCGATCGGCCAATCGGCTGTGAACCTGCTACTTTATCCTGCTGAACTAGATAGTCCTCAGGCGTTCGCGTTTTCCAGCGCCTAATAATTTGCTCATTAGCTAAGGTTATTTTTCCATGTGCGCCTGCACCGATACCCAGGTAGTCGCCGAATTGCCAATAATTTTTATTGTGTCGACTATGCCTTCCTTCACGAGCAAAGGCCGAAACCTCATACTGGCAAAACTGTGAGCGCTCAAGTAAAGCTAAGCCTTCAACAAATAAATTATCTAAAATATTTTCAACCGGAAGTTGCGGCGGGCTAGTATAAAAAACCGTGTTTTTTTCAATAGTCAATTGATACCAAGATAAATGCTCTGGCGATAAAGCGATGGCCTGATGAAGATCATCAAGCCCTTGAGCCAAAGATTGATCAGGTAGGCCATGCATAATATCAAGATTAATATTATTAAAGCCAGCAGATCTGGCGGCTCGATACGCCTTAAAAGCCTGTGCGCTGTCATGCACACGACCCAGCCGCTTAAGTGAATGATCTGAAAAGCTTTGGATGCCTAACGATAAACGATTAATACCCGCCTCTAAAAAACCATCAAAATGCTTACTATCAACGGCGCCAGGATTAGCCTCAATAGTGACTTCTAAACCATCGATTAGGTTAAGCTGCTGATGGAGCTGCTTGAACAAATCAATATAAAATTGACCGCTTAATAAACTGGGTGTGCCGCCACCAATAAAAATTGAATGGATCTCGCGAAGCGGGTTTTCTAAGTTTAAGTCCGTCTTAAGGTCGGCCAGCAACGCCTGCAAGTACTGCTGCTCAGGCAGATCTGCTTTTAGTTCATGAGAATTAAAATCGCAATAAGGACATTTGCGAACACACCACGGTATATGAATATATAAACTCAGTGGCGGTGGTCGAATCAAGGCAGCAAACCAACTGAGTCCATTTGCTCAAACAACATTTTTAACGCCTGCCCACGATGACTAATTCTGTTTTTGACCGCCGGGTCGAGCTCTGCGCTTGCGCAATTGTATTCCGGTAAGAAAAATAATGGGTCATAACCAAACCCATGTTCACCGCGCGGCTCAGTTAATATCACTCCTTGCCACCGGGCGACACAGACCATCGGTGAAGGGTCAGTCTCATGCCGCATAAACGCTAAGGCACAAACAAATCGAGCGATTCGCTCGCTAGCCTGCTTACCCTCTAACAATCGAAGTAATTTACTGTTGTTAGCCTCATCGCCAGTTCGCATGCCATTTTCATCCTCGCCAAAGCGAGCAGAATAAATGCCTGGGGCACCATTCAATGCATCGACCTCAAGACCTGAGTCGTCAGCAATTGCCGCCATGCCCGTATGCTTGGCCGCGTTACGTGCCTTAATTATCGCATTTTCAATAAAACTCAAGCCATCTTCAATGGCTTCAGGTACGGAAAAATTACTTTGCGGCATAATCGCTAACTGACTGGCCGAAAATAATTGCTCAAATTCTTTTAATTTTCCATCATTGCCACTGGCAATGATGACTGTTTGCAAGCTCATGGTTTGTTACTTCTTAGATGATATTTTTCAATTTAGATAGAAATGGTGTTGAAACTTAACCTTGATCGGGTCATTACTTCCCTCAGGCGTAACATAAGCTTCAATAATAATTTTTTCATTGTCATTGCTTATTTTAAATTTCGCTAAATAATAAATAGCGTCCGGCTCTTTAACTTCCTTAAACGCCATTTTATTTTTGTGTAGCAAGTTAAACCAAGTGGCGTTTATCTGTTTTGCGCCAACCGGGATGCTGGTGCCGTCAGCTAAATATTCCCGCAAGGAAATATTTATTAAGGCCAAGTTCTTTGCGCGCTTAACGCCAATCGCTTTAGCTGTTTCGGGCTCTAAGAAAGTCGTGTTAAAAACGCTGTAAAGAACTTCATAGCGACCTTTTTTAACCGACGTTTCGCCTACTGCTAATACAACTGATGAGTAACTTATAGCTAAAAGCGCTATGAGCAAGCCTCTTTGAATCTTCATTAATTGCTCACCGAGTAACATGGTAGACTGCGTGAGTGCCAAAAAAATTCGGCCAGATCTTGTTATACCATTTAAGTCGATGATCTTTTTTAGTGCCAACCAAAGCCATCTGAACCGTTTTGTGAATAATCTTAATTTTTTTTTCAACACATAAATTTTCAAAATCTTTCACCGTGCAAAAATGAATATTAGGCGAATCGTACCAATTGTAAGGCATCATTTTACTCACCGGCATTTTGCCGCGCAGCATTAAGTAGCAGCGAGCTTGCCAATGGCCAAAATTAGGAAAAGTAATAATGCATTCTTTACCCACCCGCAACATTTCTTCTAGCACAAAATCTGGTCGCCGGACCGCCTGCAAAGTCTGGGTCAATAAGACCGTATCAAAGCTATTGTCTGAAAAGTTACTTAGGCCATTATCAATGTCCTGCTCTATGACACTAAGACCCTTTCCGATACAGCCAGTGATATTGTCAGCATCAATTTCTACCCCTAAACCACTAATATTTTTTTCGTTGGCTAGATCGTCAAGTAAGGCGCCATCACCGCAGCCAAGATCTAATACTCTAGCTTGAGGTTGGATCCACTGTTTTAGAATGATCAGATCATGACGCATGACTGTCACTCCCTAGATGTTGGGATATTTGTTTCATATATGCGGTAAACACCTGATTGTATCTTTCAACAGGCAATAAAAAAGAATCATGGCCAAGAGGTGCGTCGATCTCAACATAGCTTACCGCTTGCTGCGCGCCAATTAAAGCCTGCACAATCTCTTCTGATCGCTGCGGAGAGAAGCGCCAATCACTAGAAAAAGACATGACTAAAAAGTTGCACCTGGCATGACTAAAAGCAATTACAGGATCATTATTGTATTCACGCGCTAAATCAAAATAATCTAAAGCCTTGGTCATTAGTATATAAGTATTTGCATCAAAGTTTTCAGAAAAAATATCCCCTTGATGATGGAGATAACTTTCAACTTGAAACTCTAAGACTGATTCTGTGCCCTGATCAAAGCTGCCCGAGCGAAGCTCGCGGCCAAACTTTTCACCCATTACGCCATCAGATAAATACGTGATATGGCCAATCATTCGGGCAATCGCCAAACCTCGCTTAGGTATAACATCATGCTGATAGTAACGGCCACCATGAAAATCTGGATCTGAACTAATGGCGGTTCGAGAGGTATTATTAAAAGCGATATTTTGCGCCGTCAGTTTTAGTGCTGAAGCGATAACCACGCAATGCATAACTCTATCAGGGTATTCAAGCGACCAGCGCATGGCTTGCATACCTCCTAAACTGCCGCCGACTACAGCCGCCCATCGCTGAATAGCTAAGTGGTCAGCCAACAAGCGCTGACTTTCAACCCAGTCTCTCACCCTCAGTGTCGGAAAGTCTGGTCCCCATGGTTCTCCTGTGGCGGGGTTTATGGATGTTGGGCCGGTACTGCCGCTACAACCACCAATATTATTTAAGCTGACAACGAAAAATAAGTTAGTATCAATCGCCTTGCCCGGGCCAATATAATTATCCCACCAACCGGGCTTTTTATCGTCTTCGTTGTAATAACCAGCAGCATGATGATCGCCTGACAAGGCGTGGCAAATTAACACTGCATTGGAGTGATCGCTATTGAGGCTGCCATAAGTTTCATAGACAATATCTAAATTTGGCAAATCTCGCCCACAAGACACTCTGAACGGCGCATCAAAATGAACCGTTTTAGCTGTCACTAGACCGACTGAATTCGCTGCAAATTTCATTGTTTTGTCACCAACGACTAAATGTTTAGCTTACACTGCATTACTACTCTTGCTACAGCGTTATTTCCGTTAATTATATGACTATACCTCTAGGTTGCTTGCGGAAAAGCCTAGTCCTGCAGACAAGTTTTTACTTGTTGCATCATGCGGCTCTGAGCAATGACGATAAACGCTAGTACTCCACTTAAGTTAGCTGCCACATCCGCAATTGAGCAATATCGATTCGGCAATGTTGCTTGCAGCAACTCAATAATCACACCGTACACGACAGCTGATGCAGCTGCTAGCAAAAAAACAGGGCCGCTTTTAATTAAAATAAACGGCCAAATCATTAGTGTAAAGTAGGCGATAAAATGCAACGCCTTATCAGAATGTGAAAACGGCAGAGTAACCAACGCCGGCTTGACTGCAAAATAACTCATCACTACTAATTGGCTGACCAGCAGAAACAGAGCCATAATTCGAAACCAATACTGATAACTCATTTGTCTAGCACTCACTGCATTAACTGCAGAGCCTCACGAATGACCATCACGAGCATGGCAATCGTTGAGAGAGAGAAAAAGGAAAAGCGTGCCATGACATTATTACTAGTTATCTGAACTAATGTGTGCAGAACTCTTAGCGCCACATAGGCCCAAGCCAGTTGCACCTGCAAAGCATCAACTTGCCCCGCTAACGCCAAATAAAAGCACAGCGCGTAAAATATCGTCGGCTGCTCCATTAAATGATTATAATTATCAGCTGAAGCTTCAACCTTAGTTGGCAATATTCCTTTTAATGCACCCGGATGCTTCACTGACTGCGGGTCGATCTCTGCTTTAGCCATCGCAGGCATGCGCATCGCATACATGCGAATAAATATAACTAAACTCCATGCGATTAAAGCAAATACGGGCATTAAAATAGTCGTGTTTACAACGATTGAATCTGTCATGCTTTTCTCCCTTTCTGTATTTTTTGATATAAGAATTATCTGTCAGAAAATCCTTCTTTAAAGCTAGGGTACTGCAGGCTAAACCCTGAGCTCAACAAGCGTTGGTTGAGGCAGCGCTTATTGCCGCCGCGAGCTGAGGCAGCGCCTTGTTTCAATGATGCTAACGGTATTCTATTTTTATTTGCTAACCATTGCATTACTTCATAGAGAGGTGTTGGTTGGCTGTCCACAGCGAGATAGATGGAATCAAGCGGCTGGCCTGCTTGATATCGTCGCAACAGATGCATAAAAATGCGACAACAATCGACACTATGTATACGATTACTGATAACCGCTGGCTCATGGGGGCAAATCTCACCGGCCTCTAAGCGAGACACTAAACGGCTTTTACCGCGGCCATATATGCCGCCAAAACGAATCGAACAGGCAGGACCGGGATATTGCTTGACTAATGCCTCGGCTGCCAGCATGGTCTGGCCAGAAAAACTCGCGGGGACAGTGGCGCTGTACTCATCAACCGATGAGCCATCAGTTTGACCATAGACACTGGTCGATGAAGCAAAAAGAACCAGTGGACTAACAGCTTGGTCAGATAATGGCCGAGGCAAAGACTGCAAGACATTGTGTAAGCCTTCGATATAGGTTCGCCGGTAAGCGTCGGCAGTAAAACTATCGGCCGTCAATGTGATAATAACGGCATCCCATTGCTGCTCACTTAATACCGCCAAGCTCGCTGGCTCGGTAATATCAATACTCAGGGCCGCTATGCTCTTGGGCAGTGATTGGATAGTTCGCCTAGCACCCACAACCTCATAATGATCAGCCTGAAGCAAGCCTGCTGTTTGAATGCCCAGCTCGCCACAACCAACCAGCAAAACCTTACCCTTGGTCTTTAGCTGCTGTGATGTAAGAAAATTTGCCATAATTTATTTTAAGTGAACGCGCTTTGTTAGTTAGATAATAACATTGAATTGTCATCGACAACACAAGGCTTTACAAAGAACGATGGACTGGGCTTTCGCTTTATCTACTGGCCAGTTATGATGGCATGAAGCCCTTATATAAATGCAAAAACACTGATCCAGTGTAGCGCGCGATTAAGATACTTATGCAGAATCATGCTTCTCCACAGCCAATACCATTATCGAAAATCAAAGGCATTGGCCCCGCTATTGCCAGAAAACTGAATGCATTGGGTATCTTTTCAGCCACTGATCTATTATTTCATTTACCACTACGTTATCAAGATAGAACTACTGTTCAATCTATCGGTAGTTTACAGTCAGGTCATGCGGTGGTCATTGAAGGAGAAGTCACGGCCTGTAATGTAATATTTGGTAAACGGCGAAGTGTAGTCTGTAAACTTAAAGATCAAAGCGGTGTATTAACGCTTCGCTTCTTTCATTTTTCAGCCGCTCAAAAAAAACAGATGGTGAATGGCCAGCGGTTGCGCTGCTTTGGTGAAGTCAATATCAATCGCGGCAGCGCTGAAATGATTCATCCAGAATATCAGCGTATTAACGCCAGTGACCCTCTGCCCAATTCAACGCATCTAACTGCCATATACCCCACGGTCGATGGTATCAGTCAAACACGATGGCGAAATTATATAGAAGGTGCTTTTGCTGTCAGCAGTAATGCCTCTGTCGAGACGCTAATTGATGCCGAAAAAATATCGGCGATTAAACAAGCACTCGCCGCCGACCTTTTTAGCTCGCTAAAGCTGCTGCACTACCCTCCTGCGACGATCGACTTATCACTTATGTCAACTGGCATGCATCCATTGCAACGGCAGTTGGCATTTGAAGAGTTAGTCGCACAGCGGCTATCACATTTATTATTGCGTAAAAATAACCTAACAACACCAGCGATTGCCATTCGGTCTAATGCAACGCTAGAAGAAAATTTTTTGGGTGGTTTAACGTTCACGTTAACCGATGCCCAACAGCGGGTTTTACAACAAATTAAAAATGATATTGCCAAACCGCAGCCAATGATGCGCTTATTACAAGGGGATGTTGGCTCGGGTAAAACAATTGTCGCTGCCACAACCGCATTACAATTTATCAGTCAACATCAGCAAGTTGTCATTATGGCGCCAACCGAAATATTGGCTGAACAGCACTTTGAAACTTTTACAGCATGGTTTGCTAACTTAAATATCCGTACTGGCTTATTAGTCAGTAAAATACCTGCGGCAGAGAAAAAGCAGCGCTTAACGTCTATTGCCAATGGTGAAATGCAGATTATTATTGGTACTCATGCCCTGATTCAAGAGCAAGTAAATTATCAAAACCTTGGTTTAATCGTTATTGATGAACAGCACCGCTTTGGTGTCGACCAACGGCGAAAACTGAAAGATAAACGGCTTGATCACTTTGGCGTCCATCAACTGGTTATGACTGCAACGCCCATCCCGCGCACTTTAGCCATGACATTTTATGCTGACCTCGACTACTCAGTAATTGATGAATTGCCGCCGGGGCGGTCGCCAATTGAAACAGTCGCTTTAAGTAATGATCGACGTGGCGCAGTAATCGACCGAGTTAATAATGCCTGTCAGCAAGGACGGCAAGTTTATTGGGTATGTACTTTAATTAAGGAGTCAGAGCAATTAGACTGTCAAGCCGCCGAAACCACCGCCAATGAACTTGACTCGCTACTGCCAAATATCACTATCGGACTCATTCACGGCCGGTTAAAGCCAGCGCAAAAACAAATCATCATGCAGCATTTCAATGCTGGTGATATCCAGCTGTTAGTGTCGACCACGGTCGTTGAAGTGGGTGTGAACGTACCCAATGCAAGCCTTATGATTATTGAAAATCCAGAGCGGCTCGGTTTATCGCAATTGCATCAACTGCGTGGCCGCGTAGGACGCGGAGAAATACAAAGCCACTGTGTGCTGATGTACCAAAAGCCGCTATCCAAAAATGGCAAGCAGCGGATTGACATTATGCGTGCCACTAATGATGGCTTTGTGTTGGCACAAAAAGATCTTGAAATGCGTGGGCCCGGTCAAGTCTTAGGAACCCGTCAATCGGGCGCCAATTTATTTAAAATGGCTGATCTAGAGCGCGACAGTGATTTAATTCCTGATGTAGTGGCTTATTCAGATAAGTTGATTGATCAAAATCCTACTGTCGCCAAAAAACTCATTCGGCGCTGGTGCCCTTTAGCAAGCAACTACATTGACGTTTGAGGCTACCGTCAATGCGCTTCATCCCAATTTTTACCACTACCGACATCGACAACTAAGGGGATCGCTAACGTTGCTGCAGATGACATCAGCCGAGAGATATTTTCTGTTGCATAATCGAGTTGTTCAGTTGGCACCTCAAAAACCAATTCATCGTGGACCTGCATAATCATTTTTATATCAGCATTATCTTGAAGCCAATGACTGACCTTTAACATCGCAAGCTTAATAATATCTGCTGCTGTGCCTTGCATAGGTGCGTTAATAGCTGTTCGTTCAGCCGCCTGTCGACGCATGCCATTACTGCTATTAATCTCAGGTAAATATAAACGGCGGCCAAAAAGTGTTTTAACATAGCCTTGTTCAGCGGCTTTGCTCCGCGTGTCTTCCATATAGCTTAATACCCCTGGATAGCGATCAAAATAGCGATCGATATAACTTTGCGCGTCATGCCGGCCAATATCTAACTGCTTCGCTAAACCAAATGCTGACATTCCGTAAATAAGCCCAAAGTTAATCGCCTTTGCTCTCCGTCGCTGCTCTTGACTCACCTCGGCAAGATCTACCGCAAACACTTCTGCTGCTGTTGCCTTATGCACATCGAGGCCGGCATTAAAAGCATCAACTAGACCTTTATCTCCAGATAAGTGCGCCATAATGCGCAATTCAATTTGCGAGTAATCGGCGGCTAACACTGAACTACCTGCCGGGGCAATAAATGCCTGTCTCACTCGCCTTCCCTCTTCGGTTCTGATAGGAATATTTTGTAAATTGGGATCCGATGAAGACAGTCTTCCCGTCGCTGTCACCGCCTGATGGTAGGAGGTATGCACACGCCCCGTTGATGGGGCAATTTGCTCTGGCAGGCGGTCGGTATAGGTGGATTTTAATTTACTTAAGCCACGGTACTCCATAATGACTTTAGGTAGTGGGTAATCCAAGGCTAGCTCTTGTAATACAGGCTCCGCTGTTGACGGCTGCCCTTTAGGAGTTTTTTTAATGACTTTTATTTTTAGTTTATCGAATAAAATCGTTTGCAGTTGTTTTGGCGAGCCTAAATTAAATTCTTCACCTGCCAGCTCATAAGCCTGCTGTGCTAACTTTGCTATCCTTTCGGTTAATTCTTGGCTTTGCTTTGCCAGCAAATCACCATCTATAAGCGCCCCAGTTTGCTCTATTTGACAGATAACATTGAGTAAAGGTAATTCAATATCGTCATATAACTGTTTTAATTCTGGTGAGGCGTCCAACTCCTGACTCAACACTTGCTGCAAGCGTAATGTGATATCTGCATCTTCTGCGGCATAAGGGCCTGCAAGGTCTAGATCAACGTGATTAAAAGTAATTTGCTTAGCACCCTTACCTGCTACGTCTTCATACTTAGTGGTGGTTTCGTTCAAATAATGTAGCGCCAAGCTGTCCATATCATGTCGACTAGCCGTTGAATTCAACACATAAGACATAAGCATCGTATCATCGCCAATGCCCTGTAAGTTAATGCCGTGATTGGCAATAACATGCTTGTCGTATTTTAAATTTTGTCCCGTCTTTTTAATAGTTGGATTTTCAAGTAATGGCTTAAGCGCCGATAGCACTTGCACCTCGCTTAATTGATTAGGCGCACCAATGTAATTATGTCCAAAAGGAATATAAGCAGCCTCACCAAGCGCGATGCTAACTGACACACCGACTACTCTCGCTTCCATATAATTTAAGCTGGTCGTCTCGGTGTCAAAAGCGAACTGCTGACTGTTCGACAGCTTTTTTATCCAAGCATTCAAGCGATCTAATTCATAAACCGTCTCATACTCACGCTCAACTTCCTGCTGATAGATAGCCGCTGCCTTATTCATGTCGAGGGCTTGTTTACTGTTATTGGCCGTCGTTAGCGCTGTGCTTTGCTCGTCACTGCTAGGTTGATTTTCCGGAATCGCACCGGCGGCGGTTTCCTTCATCCATGTCTTAAATTCATATTCGCTGAACAGTTCGTATAAACGCTCAACATTTTCAGCACTACTAAGCGCACCTTGATATAAACTTACCGCACTTGTTTCTAATGCAACATCACATTTAATCGTTGCCAATTGATACGATAGGCGGGCTTCATCTTCATTTGCCGCCAATTTTTCAGCTAATTTTTTTGCGCCTCTGACAGGGACATTGGCGACCTGCTCTAATTTTTGATAAATCTCATCGACCCCACCCAAATGCTGAATCAAACCCAGCGCCGTCTTCTCGCCTACTCCAGCAACGCCGGGAATATTGTCCACTTTGTCGCCCATTAAAGCGAGATAGTCGATGATGTAATGTGCGGGTATGCCAAACTTTTCAACTACGCCAGCCTCATCCATCACGGTATTAGTCATGGTATTCACCAAGGTGACATGCTGATTCACTAGCTGGGCCATATCTTTGTCGCCAGTTGACACCAAAACCGGTATCGCTTGCTCACTGGCTTGCTCTGCCAAAGTGCCAATCACATCGTCGGCCTCAACGCCGGCCACCGTTAAAAGCGGAAGTCCCATGGCTCTAACGATCTCGTGAATGGGCTCTACTTGCGGACGAAGATCATCGGGCATAGCTGAACGGTTAGCTTTGTAGGCCGGAAACATATCATCTCGGAAGGTTTTCCCTTTGGCGTCAAATATAACCACAATTACGCTGCTGCTGTAGGTTTTTTGTAAGCTTCTGAGCATGTTTATGACGCCCTTAATCGCCCCCGTCGGCTGGCCCTTGGAAGTATTTAATGGGGGTAAAGCATGAAAAGCACGGTAGAGATAAGAGGAGCCGTCTACTAAAACAAGCGGATGGATCGAGGCCATAAGCAGAGTAATACCTTTATTTATCAATAGGGATATAAGGGCTAAGTTTATCACAGGCATAAACCTTTGATTATGGCTCAATAGCCACAACTCAGCCCTTTGACAAGCTGATCAAAATTCATTCTCTTCTGGACATGTTACCTTGTTAATCTTTGCAATGAACCGATTGGTAACACTTTGCGTATATGTCACTATATAGAATGTTATTTAGATATTATTCAAAGACATAAGTTGCTTTAAATTCTATTTAAATAGTAAACTACCAATTATTTACACTATTATTTGATCAATTTCGGGTTTACCACTGGCTTTTATTTTAATAAGTGTTACTATATGTAACATACAATGAAACATCATTATTAACCCGATCGATGACCAGCCAAAAGCCAGTCATCCTCAACAAACGAAAGGAGTAACGAAGATGAAAAGACTAACTTACTCTGCCATTTCGTATGTAGCGGCAACTCTGCTCCTATCCGGATCAGTATTTGCCAATCCAGCCGACGTGAGTGGAGACACGAAATCAATCGCTGAGCACTTAGGTTCCAATAGTAAACCCAGTTTTTACTTAGCCTTAAATCGTTACCCGGTAGCTCTGCCGTCAATGTCTCAACATAATGGTCGCTCGCTTTCTTTCGCGAATAACAGCGAGGCTTATATCGATAGCCTGCAGAAAGAACTGCGTGACCAGCTGGATATTTTGATCGAAACGAAAGAATCTCTTTCTTACTAATCTTACTCCTCGAAAGATACGCTTTGGGTCCCTATAGGGGCCCTTTTTTTATGGCGGATCTTTAAGCAACTTAACAGCGGGCACTTAATCAGAATAGCCATAAAATCTACGAGAAAATAGCAACACTTCGTTGCTAAGCCTCGCTCTAATAGCTACCGATTTAGTTTCACAATGAATTGGTCCTCCCTAAGAAAGCATCGCGAAACAACACGGCAGTATCGATCAGCCTCTTTGGTAAACATGACAGGCGTTGATTATTGGTTAAGTTATCGAGCGCTCGCCACACTGACTAAAAACCGGGCGCTGTTTCGCTGAGGCGCATCAACACCCCAAAATCTAATTTGTCGCTGCTGGCAGGCTAAATAGAGAATATCGCCATCAACCACTTGGCCTGCCTAAATTGATAACATAGGCTTCAATAGGTCATATTCGGATTGCGACTGCTCAACATAGACAGAATAGCTGTATAAGCATAGGCTGAGAAATATAAGGACGCCTACCGTCGAAGATTTTGTTATATGAATTGAGAACTGGCTAAGCATATTGCCCACCAATACGGCTCACTGCATCGACAATACAATTAAGAGAATTAACGAGCACTGGCTCGAATCGACTTATATGTCATCAACATGCGGCTAACATCAAACGGCGGTTTATAAAATCCACTGTAATGACCAGCGGGGTTAATAACGGCAATATGGCCACTGTGGTCAACCGTATAATCACCTGTCTCCACATTAGTCACAATTTTCTGGAAGGCAACGTTAAGCTGTTTTGCGAATCGATGGATTGATAAGAATTCACCCGTCACGCCAATGAAGTCAGAATTAAAGTATTCTATATATGATTTTAATTTTATCGGCGTGTCACGAGCAGGATCTAAGCTAACCATTAAAAATTGTGTGTCTTCAGCATAATCGGTATCTACTAAGAACTCATTCAGTTCATTCATCATGGCCAGCGTAGTAGGGCAGATGTCAGGACAATGCGTAAAACCAAAAAATATTAAACTCCATTGGCCTTGCAGCTTATGCTTAGTGAATGCCGCTTCATTCTGATCAAGTAAATTAAATTCAGCAATTTCACGCGGCGAAGAAAACATAATCGCGCCATTGGCGACTAATTCTTTTGGGCTTAAAATACGGTCCATCGACAAGCGATTAACAAATAAGCCAAACACTACGGCAATGAAGCAAAGAATAACAATAAGGGTTTTTTTTATCCCTTGCTGCTGCCTTTGTTCAGTATTAATTTCAGTCACTAAATAGCCTGCATTTCTATCGGGGGAGGAGCGCTATTGAGACGCTCATCTAACGGAAGTATATAATGGTCAGCTAGCATAATAATAAACAAAGCCATCAAATAAATAATCGAATACCTGAATGTTTGCATAGGCGCTTTCGGATCTTTGTTGATTAACATAACTACCGCCCAATATAAAAACCCTAGGCCTAAAATGACAGCGCCCAACAAGTACAATAAACCAAACATATTAGTTGCAAACGGCAAAACAGAAACAACAAACAAAATAATAGTGTAAAGTAAGATATGTAATCGGGTATATTTATCACCATGCGTCACCGGCAACATAGGAATACCCACTTTGGCATAATCATCTTTTCGATGAATAGCAAGTGCCCAAAAATGCGGTGGTGTCCATGCAAAAATAATTAGCACCAATAATAATGCATAGCCATGTATCTCATTGGTGACCGCAGTCCAGCCAAGCAGTGGCGGGGCGGCACCAGCCAAGCCACCAATCACAATATTTTGAGGCGTTGCACGCTTCAAAAAACAGGTATAAATAAGCGCATAGCCAATCAGTGAGCCTAAGGTTAACCAAGCGGTCAGCTCGTTCACATAAAAAATTAAAACCGACATGCCCAACAGGCCCATGACCGCGCTGAACGATAATGCATGACTGTCTTTTAAGCGCCCCTGTGCAACAGGACGGTTTTCAGTGCGCTCCATTAACAAGTCAATTTTTTTATCAACCACGTGGTTGATAACCGCTGCCGAAGCCGCACAAAGACCGATACCCAGGTTGCCTAGTAATAAAATATCAAGCGGCACCATGCCTGGTACCGCAAGCAACATGCCGACCACAGTCGTCAGCGCCATTAAAGCAACCACATTAGGTTTGCAAAGCTCAAGATAATCACGCCATAGAGGCTGATCAAGTTTTTTTTCAGCGGCATCAGAATTTGTCATTTTTTCGTCTCAACACTCGAGCGACCGTTCAACTTATCTGCTTCGTTCAGACAGCTTGAACCGTATGGCTGGTGTAAAATCGGTGGCATAAGCCTACAAAGGTCAATAATAGCATGGCGCCCACGGCATTGTGTGCAACAGCAACCGGTAAAGGCAGTGACCAATAAACGTTACTCAAGCCAAGGCTTATCTGCAGTAGCAAGACAAAGGCCAGCATTATTGCCCATTGAGAGCTGCTTTTTTGCTTTATTTTTAGCAGTCGATAGACTAAATAAAAAACGACGAGGGTAACAACTATCGCGCCTATTCTATGACTAAAATGAATAGCGGTTCTAGCGGAATTCTCCATTAAGCCCCCCAAGTAATTGGGCCCAATATCTTGAGCAAAGTTAAATCCCTTGGCAAAATCCATATTTGGCCACCACCGACCTTGGCAAGTCGGCAGGTCGGGGCAGGCGAGAGCCGCATAATTGGTGGATGTCCAACCGCCAAGCAAGATTTGCACGATGACTAAGCTCATCGCCACACATAGTAAAGGCTTCAATCGCTGTATCTCTGCAAATGCATGAGGCGCCATTTGCCATCGGCGGTTTTGCAGACGAAGAGTTAACAGCCAAAGCAGAGAGAGGGTGGTAAAGCCGCCAATCAAATGCGCGGTGACCACCTGCGGCCAAAGATTCAAAGTGACCGTCCAACGACCAAACATCCCCTGCACAATGACCATCGCAAGCAACACAAAGCTTAACTTTATTGGTGCATTAAGGCCTTTATGACGCTGACGATAAGCCATGCCCACGAATGCGATACAAAACAAGCCTAAGCTCGTGGCCAGTAAACGGTGCACTTGTTCAGGCCAAGTTTTGTCATGCTCAACCGGCGCTTCAGGGAAGGCAGCGTTGGCTGCCGCCACTTCCGCTTCATCCATGGGCCACAAAATATGGCCATAGCAACCTGGCCAATCGGGACAGCCTAAACCGGCATCGACCAAGCGTGTAAACGCGCCCAAAACAATCACTAGTACAGCAAATAAAGTGCCGCTAGCGGCTAGCCAATAACCTGGCTTGACCTGACTGTTCGTTTTATCTTCCATCTTTATCGCTCAGCGCTGTATTTGAGTAAATATTTTAAATCTTTGAGCACAGCTGCACCACTATGCTCAGCACTGTAGACCATCATTGCCCAGCCCTCTGGGTCCACTAAGAAAAATTGTGCCTCACTTTGTCTCGCCTCAGCAGTGGCTAAAATAGCTTGATCGAGGGGTGCCAGCGATACCGAGTCACTGTAAGCTATTGTCAGATAATGGTGTTCAGCAGCGAGATGTTCACTCAATGGCTGGGATAATGCGGCTGCATCACTAAGGTACACACGTTGCGTGCGGTTAGCTTCTTTATTGAGCCGTACATGAATTTGACGGCTTAATAGCAAGGTATCCATACAGCGCTGATCACAGTCAGATCCGCCACGTATCGCCATGGTCCACTTGCCATACCATATATTATCTGTATCTTTGTTAGATGTAAGCGCCAACCTACTTAATTGGACAGGCGGCTGAATCAAATGTCCTTGATTTTTACTAGCTACTGAGATTTGCCCCGATTGCACCAAATGATAAACCAAGCCCGCCAATAGCATGAGTCCAAATGGGATCATCCATAACAGGATTAATTTAAATCGACTCTGCCAAACGGCATTGTCTTCACTCACTGCTGTCATAATTTCACTTCTCTATTGAATGGACTGCTTGCTGCCACTAGCCTCTGGTCGAATCGACGAGTACAACCAGAATAGCAGTAGCGCTAATGCCATTATGAACCACTGTAAGGCATAACCCCTGTGTTTTTCTGGCTTTACATTGACCGTCGGCCAATCAGCGGTTAAGGCGCCCTTACTGTCCGCTTGCAAGCGGACAGTAAGGGGCAAAAGCTCTCTACCCAAATGCAGTTCCAACCGTTCTATATCCACCCATTGTACGACCAAGGGCCACTGATTAGACCATTGATCCGCCGCTAAAATGACTGCTTCGCCTAACGGAAGATAAATATTCCCGAGCAAGCGAACCTGGCCAATAATTGGCGGAACTTCTGGTAAGCGCCGACGATCCAAAAAGCCTGCAATCCAGCCACGATTAACCAGAACAGCCTGGCCATTCTGCATCAATGCAGGGGAAAGCACTTGATAGCCAACTTGCCCATCGTAGATCCGATTATCTAGCAAAACCGTATGATCATTGTCAATCTCGGCCAAAATATACACCGGTTTATAGGCTAACTCCTCTGAAAAAGCTAAAGTTGAGAGCGGAACAGGAGGGGCTAATTGCTGCTGCGCATAACGTGCTTGAAGAGCGAGCTTCTCGTCAGCACGCTCTAGTTGCCAAAATCCCAACTTAATTAATATCGGTATGACAAGTAACACAAATAACAGTGTTTTCCAGTTGGCATCCCAGCGGTAAGCTGTAATCATAGCGTTCATTTGAAGAGCATCATATTGGACATTGTATTAAACATTTTTGCGTAACGACTAAGGTGGCTACCCATGTTATTAAAAACTATCATCGTAATGCTTATTATTGGATTAATTATCAGTCTTGCCAGCGGCCTAGTCTTTTTGTTCCAAGACATCGGGACGACTAAGCGTCGTACCATGCATTCGCTGGGTGTTAGGATTTCCTTAGCTACTGCCTTGATGGCCACCACTGTCTACGGTTTTTTATCTGGGCAACTAGGAGTCGGCGCACCTTGGGACGAGCGTAAATACCGCCCAGCCCAAGAAGTTGTAGCACCAGAAGTATCAAATGATATAAACAAAGAAGAATAAGCAGACCCAGACGACATCAACAAAATGCCAATACCACGAAGCTGACTCAAAACCAAAACAGTCATCATGAGTAAAGTGGCCTTTTTGGGCACGAAGCAACATGATCAACAACATTGTCATCCCTAAAAAGACGTGAAAGCCATGAAACCCGGTCAACATAAAGAAGGTGGTGCCGTAAATACCACTTTTGAGTGTTAAGCCATAATGAGCGTAAGCCTCGTAATACTCCGCGACCTGCAAGAATAAAAACACTATCGCTAACAATACTGTTAGTAATAACCAGCCCTTGAATTGCTTACGATTATCATTTTTAAGTCCGACATGCGCAAAATGTACAGTCACTGAAGATGACAATAAAATTATAGTGTTCCACATTGGCAACCAAAACAACAAGCCATTATGGGCATCCTTAGGGTACATGCTGCTATCGGCGCCAACAAAAACCGCTTTGGCGCCCTCAACCACTTGATCCGGCGTCTCCAATACTGGCCAGGTATATTTATAACCTTCCCATAAGAGATGCATAAACTGGCCTTTATCGCCTTCGCCGCCAAGCCACGGGCCAGCAAAATTTCTGACATAAAACAGGGCGCCAAAAAAGGCAAAAAAGAACATCACTTCTGAAAAGATAAACCAGCCCATACCCCAAACATAACTACGCTTTAATTGCAGGCTATTCATGCCTTGACGATTTTCCATTATGGCCTGCCTGAACCAGAAGAATAACACTGAGACAAGGCCAAGAAATCCAACAATAGCAATATAGCGCCCAGAACCTGCTTCATCCGCTGTCAGCTCATTAAAGAAGGACCCCAAGCCGAAGATCAAAAAGAATAATGAAATACTGGCTAAAATAGGGAAAGCCGATTGCTCTGGCACATAATACGGCTCGTAGGCATCATTACTATCCGTCATATGGGTTTCGCTAGACATTTTTTTCTCCAAATAAAACAGGCTTAGTGCACAGTAAAAAACTATTTAATGAGGCACGAAGAAGTACCACCGTTGCTATCGTATCGCTAAACTATTGCCGGCTATGGCGCCGCCATTCGTAATATCAAAAAGTGTATACGACAAAGTAATAGTGCTTACGTTGTCAGGCAAATCTCGATCAACAATAAATTTTAGAGGCATATCAATGGCCTCACCGGCCGCCAATTGCTGCTGATTAAAACAAAAACATTCGGTCTTCAAAAAATATGACGCTGCTCGGCTTGGCGAAACGCTGGGTATCGCCTGAGCCATCATACTCTTCGCTGATGGGTTCTTCGCATAAAACGTCGTTTCAATTTCTTCGCCTGGATGTACTTTCATTTTAAATACTTGAGGCTTAAATTCCCAAGGCATATAGTCATTGTTAGTAGCAACAAATTGCACCGTCACTTCTCTGCTAGTATCGATTAATTCAGCTAGGGGAATAAAAGCTTCAGCATTTGTTTTGCCATTAAGGCCGGTGATATCACAAAACATATCGTACAACGGCACCAAGGCGAAACCAAAGCCAAACATGCCGACTGTTACCAACAACAGTCGAGCTACTATGCCTTTAATCGATGGACTAGACTTCATTTTCACCTTCTTTTTTGAAGATCAAGCGCTTACTTAATCGCTGGTGGCGTAGTGAACGTGTGATATGGCGCAGGCGATGGAATCGTCCACTCTAAACCTTCTGGATTTTCCCACACTTCTTCGGTTGCTTGTTTGCCGCCACGTATAGTTTTTATCACGATGAATAAAAAGAATACTTGGCTAAACCCAAACAAGAACGCGCCCATACTAGCAATCTGATTAAAGTCGGCAAACTGCAGTGCATAATCAGGGATTCTGCGCGGCATGCCTGCCAGGCCAACAAAGTGCATTGGGAAGAAGGTGACGTTTAAGCCTATAAAGGACAACCAAAAATGGGCTTTACCTAAACGTTCGTCATACATATTGCCACACCACTTTGGCAACCAATAGTAGACGGCAGCAAAGATTGAGAAGATAGCCCCTGGTACTAATACATAATGGAAATGCGCCACCACAAAATAGGTATCATGATACTGAAAGTCCGCCGGCGCGATAGCTAGCATCAAGCCGGAAAAACCGCCGATTGTAAACAGAATAACGAAAGCAATCGAAAACAACATGGGCGTTTCAAAGGTCATAGAACCACGGAACATCGTAGTGATCCAGTTGAAGACCTTTACGCCAGTAGGCACAGCAATAAGCATGGTGGCGTACATGAAGAACAACTCACCCGCAATCGGCATGCCGACTGTAAACATGTGGTGAGCCCAAACGATAAAAGACAAGAAAGCAATCGATGCAGTCGCGTAAACCATCGAGGCATAACCGAATAAAGGCTTACGCGCAAAGGTAGGAATAATAGCTGACACAATGCCAAATGCTGGTAAGATCATAATATACACTTCGGGATGGCCAAAGAACCAAAACACGTGCTGAAACAATACTGGGTCACCACCACCGGCAGCGTTGAAGAAACTGGTGCCAAAGTGAATATCCATTAGCATCATAGTCACGCAGCCAGCCAAGACCGGCATAACCGCTATTAATAAGTAAGCGGTGATTAGCCATGTCCAAACGAACAACGGCATTTTCATTAAGGTCATGCCAGGCGCGCGCATATTCAGGATAGTCGCAATAATATTAATCGAACCCATGATCGATGACGCACCCATAATGTGAACGGCAAAGATAAAGTAGGTCACGCTGGGTGGGGCATAGGTAGTTGATAGTGGTGCGTAAAAAGTCCAACCAAAGTTAGGGCCGCCGCCTTCCATAAATAATGTGGAAGTGAGAAGAGCAAAGGCAAATGGTAAAATCCAAAAGCTCCAGTTATTCATTCGCGGCAATGCCATATCGGGCGCACCAACCATCATCGGGATCAACCAATTAGCCAAACCTACAAAGGCAGGCATAACGGCCCCAAAGACCATCACGAGGCCATGCATGGTAGTCATTTGATTGAAAAACTCGGGCTCGACTAACTGTAATCCTGGCTGGAATAACTCAGCTCGAATGACTAGCGCAAATACGCCCCCCATAAGAAACATAGCAAAACTGAACCATAAATACATTGAGCCGATATCTTTGTGGTTTGTAGTAAACAACCAGCGGCCAAAACCTTGTGCGGGACCATGATCACCCATTATCGGTACTCCTTATAAACTTCTTTTGTGATTTAAAACGTCGACTGGCTGGAGCATATCACCCATATTGTTACCCCAAGCATTTCGCTTGTAAGTGATAACCGCTGCCATATCGATATTGTTCAACTGCTCTCCAAAGGCTTGCATAGCTGAGCCCTGAACACCATTTATCATTAGACTTAAATGCCCATTCATCGGGCCCGTAGTGATAGATGAACCAATTAATGATGGACCTACACCGCCAGCCCCGACAGGGCCATGGCAAGCAACGCAGTTAGTTTGATAAACTTTTTCACCGCGGGCATAAAGCTCATCCATGGAAAAACTTTGCGACATGGCTAGCTTCAGCTCTTCTGCCTCACCTTTTTTAGCATCAAGCCATTGCTGATAGTCCACCTCTTCCATTGCATGCACTACGATCGGCATAAAGCCGTGCGCCTTACCGCATAGTTCAGCGCACTGGCCACGATATATACCCGGCTCATCAACAACCGTCCATACATCATTGATATATCCTGGAATTGCATCGCGCTTAACTGCCAATGCAGGCACCCACCAAGCATGTAATACATCGTTAGCTGTTATTAAAAACCGCACCTTTTTATTAATTGGGATAACAACGGGTTCATCAACCTCAAGTAAATAATGCTCGCCTTTGGGTGCGCGACCATAAATTTCGTCCTGTGGGGTGGTTAGATTACTAAAGAAACTGACCTCTTCGCCCAGATACTCATACTGCCACTTCCATTGGTAGCCGACCACTTTGATGTCAATATCAGCATCAGAAGTATCGTAAATTTTAATTAGGGTAGAGGTGGCTGGTACGGCCATTGCAACCAATATAATAGCGGGAATGATCGTCCAAGCAAGCTCAACTATTGTGCTCTCATGAAACTTAGACGGGACTGCACCGGAGGATTTTCGATGCATAATCATCGAATAAAACATAACGCCGAATACCACAACACCAATCCATACGCAGATCATAAAAATCAGCATATGCAGGTCATAGATTTCATTGCTGGTGGCGGTTACTCCTTGAGGCATGTTCATACCCCAACGTTGCGCCTCATCGGCAACCACTTCACTGCTCTTTGCAAACGCTTGAAAACTCATGGCTAACAGGGGAAATACAACAAAAGGCTTAACACTTAATAGCGACTTAGTGGTCGGTCGCTTGCTAAAAAATAGCATAATCTACATTCTCCTAAACACTTACATAACGTACTTACTTGACTCGTTAAAATAACGGTCTGATGAAAGCATTCATCACTTTATCACTTTATCGCCATAATATGTTTAAATTCATATGGTTAGCTAATTGCTCGAATCAACACAAGCAATTCCTCCAGTCATCGAGAGTTAATTGACTCGCCTTTATTATGACTTCACAAGCAAGGGCAAAACCAACTGGGCCGCGGAATATTTCGTGCGGAAAGACTGGCAACCATTTAAATGCAAAAAAGCGCGGGGATTATAGCAAAGTAAATAAATATCTGACTATCAATGCAGGTCTAATTAAGGCAAGAATCCTATTTCTTGGCAGAAATACCATTTTAAATGGTTAATACCAGCCTCAATCTTAAAGTTGGTCAGTGTTACCCTGAATTTGCCTTAGATTTGTATATTTTGCTTTATCGTCCCAGTTTATATACGCATTAACTAACGGATTATCTCACAGCTCAGAATGATATTTAACCAAGTCGAGAATAAAAAAATTTGGTCGATAGCTTGGCCGATGATGCTTTGTAGTCTAACCACGCCACTTTTGGGGTTGACCGACACCTTCTTGCTAGGCCATTTTAGCAGTGGCGAGCACCTATCTGCCGTGGCTATAAGCGTCAGTGTTATTAGCATGCTGTATTGGGGGTTTGGCTTCTTGCGGATGGGGACCACCTCCCTTATCGCTAGGGATAGGGGCCAGCAGCTCAAAACCGGACGAATAAAACCTGAAGCCGCCGCTAACATCCTTGGCAGAGGTCTCTTACTGGCTTTATTTTGCAGTGTTTTAGTTCTACTACTCACCCCTTTCTCAGCCACACTTATTGTTGAGGCGATGAATGCCAGCACAACCATCGCGCCATTAAGTATCGACTTTATTCAGATCAGGATTTACTCTGTTCCAGCGGTATTAATTAGCTACGTTATTTCAGGCTGGCTGATTGGCTCGCAAAATACCCGCGCTGCATTGGCTATTGTGATCACAGCCAACGTCATTAACATTGGCTTAGACTATGTGTTTATTGCCGAGCTGAAAATGCATAGCCGAGGAGCAGCTATCGCTTCGGTTATCGCTGAGTACGCATCTGCGGCGCTGGCCATCGGCATTCTTATTAAAGCCAAAGCTCTCGACCGAGGTCTCCTTTGGCGGCAGTGGTTCAAACTCTCGGCCTGCAAAGCCCTACTTAAGTTAAATTATCATATCTTTATCCGGACACTATTAATCCTGTTTAGTTTGAATTTTTTTACTGCTCAAGGTGCGAGACTTGGTGATAATGTTTTGGCCGCCAACGCCATTTTGCTACAGCTTGCCTTGCTAAGCGCCTACGTTATGGACGGTTTTAGCTTTGCCGCAGAGGCGCTTTGTGGCGAGTCAGCAGGGCGACAAGACCCCCGCCAACTTAATCGCTACGCCCTGTATTGTGGCGTTTGGGTGTTGATAACCGCCCTCGTATTTAGCTGCTCATACGCTCTGGCTGGTGAATTGATTATTCATACGCTAAGTGCTATCAATTCAATTAATAGTATCGCTATAAACTATCTCCCATGGTTGGTGCTCATGCCTATAGCAGGCATGGCAGCGTATTTGTTTGACGGCGTTTATATCGGTTGTGGGTCCGTAAAAGCTATGCACTTAAGCGTATGGTTGGGTTTATTGATGGTATACCTGCCTGTTTGGTGGCTTAGTCAGGCTTGGCATAATCACGGCCTTTGGTTAGCTTTAGTCTGCTTCACTGGATTTAGGGGGCTTAGTTTGGCTCTTTACTATCCCCGACTGCTCACTAAATTAAGCACTTAAGTTTGCTTATTGGGATCAATCAGCTTGACTGTCTCAACCGCCACTTCGTGTGCCAGTGGCTTTTCGCCTAGGCGGCTCTGGTTAACGCGAGTGACCAGCTCCTCCGGCTTTCGATTATCAGTTTGATCAAAAGGTTCATTAAAATCGCAGCGGTTGCAGGCGCGCCATTTTTCATCACCCTCAAGATAAACATAAACCTTATCTCTTTGCTGACACTGTGGGCATAGCGCACCTGCAATGTATCTTTTTTTATGCATGTATATCACCATTTATTATGGATTTTTTAACGCCAGACTTTCATGCTCAAAAATTCTATCATATCAGTGGCTAAGCCTGTTTGGTACAATCAAGCGCGTAGCGAAGCAACATCAAATCCTTATCATTTGGGGTCAATTGACTATGACTATACGAGCTTTTCATAAATATACGCCAGTACTTGCAAAAGGGGTTTTTATCGACCCTTCGGCGGTCGTCATAGGTAATGTATGTCTGGGGCAAGACTGCTCGGTCTGGCCGCAGGCTGTCATTCGAGGCGACATGCACAGTATATCGATTGGCAAGCGGAGTAATATCCAAGACGGCGCTATTTTACATATCACCCATGCCGGCCCCTACAACCCCGACGGCTGGCCATTAGTGGTTGGCGATGATGTAACAGTGGGGCATCGGGCGCTGCTTCATGGCTGCGAGTTAGGCAGCCGAATTTTAATAGGTAATGGCGCCATTGTGATGGATGGAACCGTTATCGAGGACGATGTCATCGTAGGCGCTAACAGCTTGGTGCCTGCAGGCAAACGACTGGACAGCGGCTATCTTTATTTGGGCTCACCCTGTAAAAAAACGCGGCCATTAAGCGAAAAAGAAAA
>DDDX01000041.1 GCA_002339085.1 Cellvibrionales bacterium UBA1969 | reverse complement strand
AACGATAATCCGCATAGCTGTAGGCAATGTCGGTGCTTAAATTATTCGATAGCTGAAAATTAATTGATAGCTCAGCGCCTTCTCGTGATGACTCACCGGCATTGACAAAAACATCAAGGCCATTGATATCTTCAAGACCAATGATTTCGTCATCAATATTAATTTTAAAGATAGCGATGTCGTATTGATGTTTGTTGTTTATCAGACCTTTTAATCCAATTTCATGACTAGTAGCTGTTTGAGGGTTTAAATTCTTATTTAAACCAGTGCCCAGTGCCAATGCAGGCGCTAATTCTGTTGTAGTAGGGGTTTCAAACGAGCTGGAGAGGTTGGCATAAAACCTTACACTATCATTTAAAGCGTAGCTGCTGCCGATGATGGGGCTGAGTTCTTCAAGGGTTCGCTTGGAGGAATTACTGCTAAGCTTGTCATTCACATCAAAAGTAACGGCATCATAGCGAAGGCCGCCTAGTATTAACCATTTTGGATTGATGGTGAGGTTGGCTTGTGCATAAATGGCTTCAGTAATGACATGTTCATCTTGATTTAATACTCTTGTCCCTTTTATACCGTTAGTATTAGCAAATCTCTGCCGGTAGTCTTCTTGCTTGTTTATGTCTGCACCCAAGACCCATGTAAGTTGCTTATCGCGCATTAAGGTTAGTGACTGTGTGATGCGGGCTCCAAGGCCAGCATAATATCGTTCAAAATCGATGACTCCATTACTTGCTATGGGAATATAGCCAATAAAATCTCGCCATAAATGGTAATTTCTCAGCATCAGTTGGGTGTTTTGGTTAAGGCTCGTCTCGTAGACTAGACCGAGGCGTTGTTGTTCGATTGCTTCGCCGGCATTTAGAAGAACATTTTTCTCGCGTGCTAATCGCCTGTCAGTGTTCAATCTGTTGATATTCACGCCGCCAGGATCATTAGAAACAGGCTGGTCGACGGCATTAAGGCTTACTTTCAATGTTGAGTCATCATCAAAACGGTATCGAAGTTTTGAGTTAAACAGGCGGCTTTCATGTTCGCTATGCTGACGGTAGCCATCGACCGTGAGATCGCTGAAGTTTGTGGTGTAATCTAAGTTTTTCAAACGGCCATTGAAACCAAGCTGGTTTTTTCGGTAGCCATCACTGCCGGAGGCTATTCGACTAGATATGCCAGCGGGCTGACTATCGAAATCGGTATTAATGCTTATTACGCCGCCAGAGGCATTGCCATACAAGGAGGAGCTGGCACCCCGAATGACTTCGATATTACCAATTGAGCCGATATCTATGCTGTCGATACTACCTTGTCCGTCGGGAAGTGTTGTAGGTATGCCATCGACAATGATTTTAACCCCACGAATACCAAACGCAGCGCGAGCGCCAAAGCCTCTTATCGATATACGTAAGTCTTGGGCAAAATTATACCGGTTCTGCATGACTAAGCCCGGTATCGAACTTAATGACTCATCAAGGCCTAACTGGGCGCGAGCTTGCGTAATTTGATCTCGGTCTAAGCTATTTATAGCAATAGGTAAGCGAACACTTTGCTCGGGAATAATGGCTGCATTAACGATAACCTCTTCAAGATTAGAGCTGAATGTGGTTTGAATGCTAAGAAGTGATAATGCTAAAACGATGAATCTTTTCATAGTGTAGTAGTTCCGATTAATCAAAATGATTTATCAAGTTTTACGAATGGAATGGTCGATCAGACTTGAAACTGTTCGTGCATTATAGGGATAAAAATAATCAATGAACATTGCCAATCGTTAGGTAGGAGGCATGTCTTGCTTAGTCTTTATTAAGCTCAACAATAACCGGAATAAGGGCAAGAGTTCTGGCTAAGCCAAAGATAAAAAAGCCGCCCGCAAGGCCCCATAAATTTGCTGCAGGGTTTGCTGATTGAAATTCGGTAATGGATATATGGCTGATAATAAAACTCGGAAGTATTTCTCCGTTAAGGTCAATAAGAATTTTCAGTGCCAATAACACCAGCCAGCCAGCGGAGCTGCGGTTCCTGAGCACGGCAAAAATAAATAAACCGTGTAAGCCGCCGGCGAGCCCTGACATTGTATCGATTTCTGGGTGGTAGAAAAAAACGCCATAGGCTGAACTGACAATCGATACGACCAGTGCAATCAGCCACCAGAGCGACTTAAATGCATTAGGGAATAAAAAAGAAATCACCAGCAAGGCTAATATATTAATCATTAATTGCTGCGTAGAGTAAACAATAAAGCCATGGCTGATAGATTGCCATTGATTGAGATAAAATGATGAGCGTTGAAATTGCCAATTTGAGGCAAGGGCATTATCTAAGAATAGTGCAACCAATAGGGCTATGAGCGCCAACAAGGCGAGCTTAGCATGGTGCTGAGAAGCTGAATTGAGTAGGTATTTGAGCATGAGATAATTGGCCCTTTAAAGTATCAGTCTAACAAAGACTTGAACTAAAAAAAATAAAAGGCTGTCACTCGATATGATGATAGCAACTTTGACTTTATATAGATTGTCACCTTGATAAACCTCTTTAAGAGAGAGATTAATATTTAATCAGTTTACAGCTGAGTATGACGGTTTAAGCGTTGATTTTAGTAAGGAAGATATGGCGCGCTTGGCAGGAGTCGAACCTGCGACCCCCTAGTTCGTAGCCAGGTACTCTATCCAGCTGAGCTACAAGCGCGTGTCGTAAGATAACTATGGATAATTGTCAGAGGCGACGTACTATAAAGAACCAATCACTCTAGGTCAACTTATTCAGCTTATATGAATTGCTGTATCTACTTCAACATTCCCATGCTTAGCCAATATGTGCAAAATATTCTAGGATTTATTACCCAATTAATGGCGGTCTTGTAAGGATTTATGCTGAGTCATTGGGTTAAGCTAAATCGATAGTTTGATTATAAATACCATGAAGGTGAATAATAGCAAATCAGCTATTTTTTTTATTTGGTTTTAACCTATCTTAAGAGGTTGTATATGCTTGAAAAAAATTGCTTATTAACAGGTGCGACAAGTGGTATTGGTCAGGCAGCAGCGATTGCACTTGCGAAAGAGGGTTATCGTTTATTTCTGGTCGCTCGCAATCCAACTCGAGCATCGGCAACCGAGAAGCTGATTCGTCTCAAGTCTAAAAGTGCTGAGGTTCATTGGCTAATGGGGGATCTAGCTAGTTTGGATGATGTTCGAAATATTGCTGTAAATTTTCTATCCTTCGACTGTAAGCTCGATTTACTTTTTTTGAATGCTGGTGTTACATATAACGCTCGAACATGTTCACAAGACGGTTATGAAATAATGTTTGCAGTCAATCATCTTTCGCATTTTATGCTGACACATTTGTTGATGGATAAGTTAGTTGAGGGTAACCATGATACCCGTATTGTGATAACGTCCTCTGGAGCTTATAGGTTTGTTAGTGGTTTGAATATCGATGATTTAAATGCCGAGCAAAATTACAACAGTATAAAAGCCTATGGCCATTCTAAATTAGCCAACATACTCTTTACTCATAGCTTAGATGAAAGACTACATTCAGCGGTTACCACAAAACGAATTTCTGTTAATTGTTTTCATCCTGGTTTCGTAGGTACTAACTTAGGGACACAGACACCTCTCGGGAAGACCATTATGCGGTTGATCAAGCCTTTTTCTAGGAGCAGTGCTAAGGGTGCAGACACGGGACTTTTTCTTGCTCTGGAGGAGTCCATTGAGAATAGTGGTGGGTACTACTTCAATAGAAAGAAAAAGCAATTGCCTTCTTATGCTAATGACTCAGAAGCTGCTAAGGCCTTATGGGAGCAAAGTTGTCGATTAGCAAGCCTAACGCCCATTGATTAGAGAAGAGCCGATGTCAATCTCAGTGAGATTATTCGCTAATATTTTGTCTCTGATATCTACGCGCACGCCTGACATGGTGTGCTATACATACCTTTAAAAACAATTTTATCCCTTCATTTAA
>DDDX01000068.1 GCA_002339085.1 Cellvibrionales bacterium UBA1969 | reverse complement strand
CCTGTTCAGCCAGCAGGGCAGCATGGCTTTAGCGGAACCGACTATTGCCTATCATGGCGCTGCAAGTCATTCATCATCAAGTTATCACGTTGCCAGTCATTATTCATCGACGGCTTCTCAGGGTGGAGGGTTTTCAGCGAACCATCAGCAGCTTTACGGTGCTGAATCCCCAAGCTCCGCTGCCGCCGATGCGCTGGCTAGATCGGCTGAAGATGGTGAAATTCCGCCGCTGGGTTTTGCTATTGCACAGTTAAAGGGTATTTATATTTTAGCGGAAAATGCCGAGGGCTTAATTGTTGTCGATATGCATGCCGCCCATGAGCGCATCACCTATGAGCGCATGAAGACGGCGCGCGATGACAGTGGTATTCAGGCTCAGCCATTATTAATACCGGTTAGCTTATCGCTCAGCGAAAAAGAAGCCGACTGCGCCGAAGAGGCCAGTGAGTTATTTTTAAATTTGGGTTTTGAGTTGCAGCGCGTGGCCGCCGAGTCGATGATTATTCGGCAGATACCGGTATTTTTAGCCTCTGCCGATGCCGAGCTATTAGTCCGTGATGTGATTGCCGACTTACTGCAATACGGCAGCAGTGATCGCATTTTAAATCACATCGACGATATTTTATCGACCATGGCTTGTCATGGTTCAGTGCGTGCCAACCGTCGTCTCTCCATACCTGAGATGAATGCCTTGCTGCGCGACATGGAGCGAACCGAACGCAGTGGCCAGTGCAATCACGGTCGGCCCACCTGGACAGCCATGAGCCTAGCCGAGCTCGATAAGTTATTTCTACGTGGCCGTTAATTCTCCGACACTGCCGCCGGCGATTTTCTTAATGGGCCCGACCGCCTGCGGCAAAACCGCATTGGCTGAATCGATTGCCCAGCATTTTCCCGTTGAAGTAATTAGCGTTGACTCGGCGTTGATCTATCGACACATGGACATTGGTACGGCCAAACCCGACGCTGAATATCTGGCTCGTTTGCCGCACCACTTAATTGATATCCGTGATCCGGACCAGCGCTATTCGGCGGCTGATTTTCGTCGAGATGCGTTGCCCTTAATGGCGGATATTACCGCGCGTGGCCATATCCCTTTGTTAGTGGGCGGCACGATGCTGTACTTTAAAGTATTATTTGAAGGTATTGCCGAGCTGCCGCCTGCAGATACCGCTATTCGGCAACAGATTTTATCGGATGCCGAACAACTGGGTTGGCAGGCAATGCATCAGCGTTTAGCGGCGGTTGATCCCAGCACCGCAGCGGCCTTACATCCGAATCACTCGCAAAGGATTCAACGGGCTTTAGAGGTGTATTACAGCAGTGGTGAAACGCTCAGCAGTCACCAAGCGCGGCAGCAGCTTGAAGCCTTGCCTTATCGCGTTGCGCAGCTAGCCCTGTGGCCGGCGGAGCGCAGCGAGCTTCATGCCCGCATCGCACAACGCTTCGACCAGATTTTACACCAGGGCTTGGTGGATGAATTGCGTGCTCTGCGACGAGATTTTGATTTGCATCCCGGCATGCCCTCAATGCGTTCAGTGGGTTATCGACAAAGTTGGGACTATATTGAGCAGCGCATCAGCGAGCAACAACTCCGCGAGCAAGGGATAGCGGCTACCCGGCAGTTGGCTAAGCGGCAGCTAACCTGGCTTCGAAAATGGCCTGGCCTGCACAGATTAGGTGCTGATTTACACTCTAACGAGGTCAGTAATCAACTAATAGATACCAGTTTACTAAAAATTTCTAAACTACTTCATGAACTTAGCGACTAAATGTGGTCGAAACGTGTATACTGGATCAGTGGAATGCTTGGTACGATGGTCATGGATGCGATTAATTGCGATTATTGTTATTTTACACCGCAATGGTCGCATCGATTAACGTCAGGCGAAGCAGTTTTTTTAGACCGTACGGCGACACGCTATTCTGTCTTATTTTAAGTAGTCTGATTCGCGATTTACGCGTATACATTTTAGACACTGGTAATTGCTGGCACGAAACTGGACTGAGTTGGTCCAGACCGCATTTGGTCAAGGTTTTGCTAAGAAAACCCCACCTATTTATTGAAGTTTTTCTTCTTTTAACCCATTTGGGAGATAATCATGTCTAAAGGGCACAGCCTACAAGACCCTTACCTTAATTTGCTCCGCAAAGAGCGCATTCCGGTATCTATTTTTCTCGTTAACGGCATTAAATTACAGGGCCAAATAGAGTCCTTCGATCAATTCGTTATTTTGCTAAAGAACACGGTCAGTCAGATGGTTTATAAGCACGCTGTGTCGACGGTGGTGCCTAGCCGAAATGTTCGTTTACCAATGCAGCACCCTCCCGGTGAAGATGATGAACCGAGTAGCAGTGATTAAGCCAGTATTCGTTGCTTGATCGTTTTATTCTTAACGGTTAGCCGCGAGTTACGACTTGTTTTTTGATCGTCACGAAAGTGGCGAGCGGGTTTTATTGGTGCATTGTCAATTTAGCACTGGGGCTTCGTTCGTCAATAATAATGCCGCCCGCCCTCTATCGGATTCCGGGACGCCGACACCGTCAGCTCCAACCGAAGATGCGACGGATGTCGATAGTCGCTATGACGCCTGTCCTGAGGAATTTGCTGATCTTGCGCGCTCTGCGGGGCTTGAAGTGGTCGAGTTAATCACCACTCGCCGAGCCAAGCCAACCCCGAAGTTTTTCATTGGCAGCGGTAAGGTTGACGAAATAAAGCATTGGGTCGAGCATGAAAATATTGATGTTGTGATGTTTAATCATGGTCTAAGTCCTTCTCAAGAGCGTAATTTAGAGCAGGCACTGTGCTGTAAGGTTATTGATCGAACCGGCCTTATTCTAGATATTTTTGCTCAGCGAGCCCGTAGTCATGCTGGCAAATTGCAGGTTGAATTGGCGCAGTTACAGCATCTTTCGACGCGCTTAGTAAGGGGTTGGACACATTTAGAGCGGCAGAAGGGTGGTATCGGTATGCGCGGGCCTGGTGAATCGCAGCTTGAAACCGACCGTCGCTTACTGCGTGAACGGATCCAGTGGATCAACCGCCGGTTGGCAAAAGTTAATGCCCAACGGCAACAGGGGCGGCGCGCACGGCAGCGGGCTGAATTGCCGACCATTGCTTTAGTTGGCTATACCAATGCCGGCAAATCGACCTTGTTTAATCGCCTGTCGACTGCCGAGGTGTATGCCGCCGATCAGCTATTCGCCACCCTAGATCCGACCTTAAGGGCTCTTGATTTGCCGCGGTTTGGCAAAGTGGTGCTAGCGGATACGGTGGGTTTTGTTCGACATCTGCCGCATCAGTTAGTGGCGGCCTTTAAAGCCACTTTAGAAGAAGCGGCTGAGGCGGATTTGCTATTACATGTTGTTGATGCTTCGGCTGAGGATGTCGCCTTAAATATCCATGCGGTTGATGAGGTGTTAGCTGAAATAGGCGCTGGCGATATACCGGTATTGCAGGTGATGAATAAAATTGATTGCCTTGCGTCGACTCAGCCCCACAGCGATTATACGGTCGAGCAAGGCATCGCTTCTCGCGTGTGGTTGTCGGCACACAGCGGCGACGGAGTCGAGGGCCTGATGGCGGCCATTGCCGAGCGCTTGGGCGGAGCTTTTTGGCAAGGCACTTTAGCCTTAGCCGCCAGTCAGGCCAAGCTTAGGGCGCAGTTATACTCAGTGGGCGCGGTGACGGATGAGGTCTTTACTGATCAAGGTGGCTATCAGTTGACCCTCTCCTTTCCGCGCGATGATCTGATTCGATTAATTGTTGGCGCGGGGCATGAATTACCCGCTGAAATATTGCCCGCTTCATAAGGGTTGGACTGTCTGAGGTGAAAGGCGGTACTAATGCTGATTATGAGGCATTTTTTGCTTTAGCAGGACTAAGTACACAAGGATTTTTGTTACACTCCTTAAATAATTGAGTGGCGTAACCGTCATTGTCAATTTGGGTGTAAACTCAGTATGATTCGAGACCTTAATCGGCCGTACTGTTAAATAATAATGCAAATTATTGAAATTATTAATCACCACGAGCAATAAAGGAGTCACTAATGGCTTGGAATGAGCCGGGTAATAACTCGGATAATAATGGGGGCGATCGACACGGTGGCCGAAAAGATAAAGATCCATGGAGCCAATCCAACCAAGGGCCTCCCGATTTAGACGAGGCTTTAGAAAGGCTTAAAGCACAGTTCAGCGGTATTTTCGGCGGTGGTTCAGGTAAGGCTTCTGGCGGCAGTAGTAAATCTGGTGGCGGATTTCCCAAAAATATTGTCATTTTTGCATTATTGGCAGTGACGGCATTCTGGGGTTTCTCAGGTTTTTATCAGGTTGATCAAAAAGAACGGGTGGTGATTCTTCGTCTGGGCCAATACCAAGATACGGTGGGTCCTGGCTTACATTGGAACCCCTTGTTTATCGACCAGCGCTTTTCGGTGCTAGTGACGCAAGAGCAAGATTATCGAGTGCGCGGTTTAATGCTCACCGAAGATGAAAATATCGTCGAAGTGCCAATCTCAGTGCAGTATACCATTCCCGATCCGAAAAAGTTTATCTTGCAGGTGCGCGATCCCATTACAAGTTTACATCACGCTACTGATAGCGCTATTCGTCATGTCGTGGGTGGCACTCAGTCCAGCGACGTACTCTCGCAGGGTCGTCAAGCCATGGCCGAGGAGACCAAGGTTCGGTTACAAAGCTATCTCGATAGCTACGATACTGGCATTAACATAACCTTGGTCAATATTTTAAAAGCCGAACCACCCAAAGCGGTTAAGTCAGCCTTTGATGATGTAATCTCGGCTAAAGAGGATAAAGACCGCTATGTTAATGAAGCGAAAACCTATGCCAATGGTCTTGTGCCCGAGGCGCGCGGTAAAGCGGAACGCATTATGCAGGAGGCGATTGGTTATCGAGAGAAGTTAGTGGCCGAAGCTGACGGTGAAGCCCAGCGATTTGTTAAACTTTATAATGAATATCGAAAAGCACCAGAGGTTACTCGTGAGCGATTATATCTTGATTCAGTTGAGGGGGTTATGAGTAACGTCTCTAAAGTTTTGATAGATGTTGAAGGCGGTAATAATATGATGTATCTCCCCTTGGACAAAATGGTATCTCAACCTAAAGGTGCATTGCCATCAGCTTCGACCTCTAATCAAAACGATATTGTAAGCCAAGTTACAAATCAGGTGATTGATCGTTTAAGGCAAGAACAATCACGCGCCAGACGCTCGGAGGCCCGATAATGTCAAATCGTTTTCCAATTATTGTATTATTAATAGCGTTAATTCTATTACTAGCCTCAACTATTTTCTATCGAGTTTTAGAAGTTGAAACGGCGGTTAAATTGCGTTTTGGTGAGTTGGTTGAAGCTAATATTAAGCCGGGGTTACACGCTAAAATTCCTTTTGCTGACGTAATTCGTAAAGTTGATCGCCGCTTACTTACACTTGATGCTCGTCCTGAGAGTTTCTATACGGTTGAGAAAAAGCGTTTAGAAGTTGATTCTTTTGTGAAATGGCGAGTGGTGGAAGTTGAAAAATACTATTTGGCCACTAACGGAGACGAAGAGCGCGCTAAGATTTTATTGGCAAACCGAGTTAATAATGACTTGCGTGACGAGATCGGCTTGCGTACTCTGAATGAAGTTGTCTCTGGCGAGCGTGATCAAATGATGGCTACATTAACAGACCGACTGCATCAAGCTGCGATGACTGATTT
>DDDX01000021.1 GCA_002339085.1 Cellvibrionales bacterium UBA1969 | reverse complement strand
CATCGGGGAAGATTCGCTAACGGCAGTCATGCCAGTTAGGCCCACCATACACCAACCGTTTGGCCTTGTGCATGGGGGCGCCTGCATAGCCTTAGCCGAGACAGTGGCCAGCTATGCTGCAAACTTTGCTGTCGACCAACGTCAATATTACTGTGTAGGACAAGAAATTAACGCCAATCACCTTAAGGCCTCACGAACTGGAATCTTAACGCCGTCACTAAACCGATTCATTTGGGCAAGCGAAGTTCTGTCTGGGAAATTTTGATTCACAATAGCGCTGAGCAATTATGCTGTGTCTCTAGAATGACCGCAGCTGTGGTGAAAAGTTAGACTTTGAAAATCAATAATCTTTAACCCCCTAAAAAACTGACCGTTCGCGATATCTCACACAGCAGCCTACCCGATTCTATCGCCCAGTCATTAAACACTGATTGCACCTCTCGTAAGGCCGCTTTAGAGGTCGGCGGCCTATCCACGACACCGAGACCGATTAAAACGGCCACAGTGTCGTCGGTTAATAAGAATGTATCAATGCCTGCCATGCGTAAAAACAGATGTGCTGAGTGGCCACCTAAGTGGGCACCCTGTCGTTTCAGCTCAAAACAAAGACCCGCGACATTGTCACCAGGCCAATCGACCAACCAACGGGCAAAACTACCATGCGTTTTAGCGAGGTCATCAACCATTACGGCATTAGTTCGAATCGACTTAAGCTTACCCCAGTGACGAATAATACCATCCGCCTGCAGGATATCTTCTAGCCCCTCATCACTCAAAGCGGCTAAAGCTTGAGGGTTAAAGCCGTAGCAAGCTTTTTCGAAGGACGGCTATTTCTCATCAACCATTTTATGCTGTAAGCCAGCACGAAATACGCGACGACACATAATTGAAAGATAGTCGGCATCAGATCGTGCTAATAATACGCGTCTAGATAACGGTGTTGGTAAGCTTGCCTCAAAATCCGCCGGCGACGCAAACCGCTTTAATACTTGGCTATAGATCCACTCAAAGGACCGGTTTTTTTGCTCAGTCAATGGTAAATTCTCAGACAAACAACAGTGCATTCAATCACAAAGTATCCTTATAAAGCAGAAAATTTTAATGACGCTGAGTTGATACAGTAGCGCATACCTGTGGGGGCAGGACCATCATTAAATACATGACCTAAGTGGGCATTGCATTGACTGCAAGTTACTTCTACGCGAACCATGCCATGGGACGCATCGTGATGCTCATCAATCATATTTGATACTGCTGGCTGGTAAAAACTGGGCCAACCTGAACCTGAATCATATTTATGCGCTGAGTCGAATAATTGACTACCGCAGCATTTACATAGGTAGTGGCCTTCCCCTTTGTATGCGTTATATTCGCCACTAAAAGCTCTCTCAGTGCCTTTTTTACGCGTGATTGCATATTCTTCCGCTGTCAGTTCTGAACGCCATTGCTCATCGGTTTTCTCTAGCTTTGCCATAGTGCACCTGTTTTTTGCTTAAATAGGACCAGTTTTATGCGAATGAGATAACTATATAGGCCCTGTTTAGATGAGACAGCTAAAATTTTGTTGATATTTCATCGTCAGTTTAGCCAAGCAAGGTCTATAATCCTTATACGAGCATATATATTAAGCAGACCAGCTTAAGTATCATCCATTGGGCACGGCTATGGCTAAAATCAGCAAATCCAGCAAACTGCAAAACGTATGTTATGACATTCGCGGCCCGGTGCTGCGAGAAGCGACTCGCCTAGAAGATGAGGGCCATCGAGTATTGAAGCTCAACATTGGCAACCCCGCCGCCTTTGACATGCTAACACCTGACGAAATTCTGCAAGACGTCATTCGAAATCTACCCGAAGCACAAGGTTATTGTGATTCGAAAGGTTTATATTCTGCAAGAAAAGCCATCATGCAAGATTTTCAACTTCGGGGCGTACACAGTGTAGAAGTCGACGATATTTATTTAGGTAATGGTGTTAGCGAATTGATTGTTATGGCCATGCAAGGCTTACTTAATAATGGCGATGAGGTGCTAGTGCCTGCGCCTGATTATCCCCTGTGGTCGGCCGCCGTATCGCTCTGTGGCGGCACCCCGGTTCACTATGTCTGTGATGAGCAAGCCGACTGGCAGCCGGACATCGCTGACATAAAAAGTAAAGTAAGCGATAAAACCCGGGCTATTGTGGTAATTAACCCCAACAACCCGACAGGTGCAGTCTATGAAAAAGAAATACTCGAGAAAATTGCTAACCTAGCGCGCGATCACAATCTTGTCGTCTGTGCCGACGAAATTTATGACCGTATTCTTTTCGATGGCACAGAGCATACACCCTTTGCCACACTGGCTCATGACCTTCTCTGCCTATCATTCAACGGTCTTTCTAAATCGTATCGATTAGCCGGCTTTCGTTCAGGGTGGATGGTGATTACTGGCCGTAAAAATGACACCCGTGATTTTATTGAGGGCTTAGATATCTTGGCGTCTATGCGCTTATGCGCAAACGTGCCAGCACAGTTTGCGATTCAAACAGCTTTAGGTGGGTACCAAAGCATTAATGACTTGGTGTTACCCACCGGTAGGCTAGGTGCTCAACGCGATGTTGCTTACAACAAATTAATGGATATTCCTGGCGTAAGTTGCGTCAAACCTAAAGGAGCAATCTATATGTTCCCTAAGCTAGACGAAAAAGTTTACCCCATCGTTGATGATGAAAAGCTTGTCTTAGACTTACTAATCGAGCAAAAAATGCTGTTAGTACAAGGTTCAGCGTTTAACCTGAACAGTAAGAATCACTTACGCATTGTATTTTTGCCCGAGCATTTTGTGTTGAGCGATGCGATTGATCGACTGGCTAGCTTTTTATCTGGTGAGCGAAAATAAGGTGTTAGATAGCCTGTTTGTTATCGCTAGAATCAACATTCACAAACGTCATATTGGTTGAAAATAAAACCTTCTCTGGCTCAGGGCAAATTACGGTGCCGAAAACACTGATTTTATAGGTCACTGAAGTTTTACCCAAGCGCTGCTGCTCAACACGAAATAACAACACCTCGCCATTATCAATACCGTAACGAAATTCGACATTATCCATTGCCACGGTCACAAAACGTCGACCTGGAAAGTCAACCGTTGCGGTGATATAGGCAAACTCGTCGATCCAATTAAGTAAATTACCACCGAATAAATGGCCGTAATGATTAATATGCTCTGGTAGCACTAACTTGTAATGGTCCATAAAATTTCACCTTATTGTATGTCGTAACAACAGCTAATCATCTAGCAAAAAACTCATCAACAACATGGCAAGCAATGCCGCAATTAACTGGGCGCCGATAAATGGCATTATAAATACAGGGTCAATGCCGGTAAAACTGTCAGTAAAGCCGCGGGCAACCGTCACTGCAGGATTGGCAAACGAAGTGGATGCCGTAAACCAATAACCTGCAGAAATATATAGCCCGACAGCAGGCGCTACTGCTAACATACTTAACTGGCGAACACTTAAAATCGTCATCAATAAACCGAAGGTAGCAATAACTTCAGAAAAATACACATTAACATCGCCTCGATAATTACTTGAACTTTGTAATAACGCTAAATCAAACATGGCATGCACAATTATCACACCCAGCATTGCCCCTAAAAACTGTGCGGCAATATAGGCCAACGCATCTAATGCCGGCATCTCACGTCGAAGTAACATCACTAAAGTCACCACAGGATTGAAATGCGCGCCTGATATTGCAATGAATACCCAGATCAACGTGGTTAGACCCATACCAGTAGCAAGGGTATTAGCCAACAGTATACTCAAGGTATCGGTAGAAAGATTCTGCCCCATAATGCCGGAACCGATCACAATCATGACTAAAAAAGCGGTGCCAATCGCCTCAGAAATCACTTTTCTTAACAAACTAGTATTCATAATAGTTAGTATAACCTCTTTATTGATTAGTTATGTTTTAACTTTTTTTGAAAAAATTAACCAACATTAAAAATAAAACCTTGACTTGCTCTATTAATAATGAGTATTTTTTTGGATTCCGTGCACGAGCTAAACTTAGCCATGTAGTTACCTTTATAAATAACAAGCTCGTATTATAGGAAACTTATCGACTTAAATTAACGATGTTAATAAAAATCTACTTAAATAACTTAGGAATTAATTTTGGCGTACTGTTAATATACAGCTGATAACTCTCTAAATGCCCCCATTTTTCATTACCGCTCGCTTCAAGCAGTCTAATACCACTGATGTGATTGAGTAATAAGTAAGTAAATACTGGCGAGAAAAGCGCCAAGTAATTCATACCACTGAATGATGGTACACTCATAATTGCGATACCCAACCAGAGTGTAATTTCTCCAAAATAGTTTGGATGTCTTGACCGAGCCCATAGACCTTGATTGATAAACCTATCTTTATTTTTCTCAATTCTGCGAAAAGCGGACTTTTGATTATCGGCAATCACTTCAATAAGCCACCCGATAATAAACACTGCCAAGCCAATGCTAAACAGATAATTAACGAGAGCACCTGATGGACTGGAAATAGCCACCAAAGCAGCAGAAGAACAAATGAACACCCACATTCCCTGCAAGGTCCAAGTCATCAAAAACTGTGCGAAAGATACCTTAATTGAATCAAAGCGCTTATCTTGCCCCGCTTTGATAATACGCATAAACAGAAATGAGCCTAAGCGAACGGCCCATAACAGCGCGGCTGTAGCGATAATTAAATTACCGAGCTTGAAATCTTGAAAACTGTCAGTGACCACCAAGCTATAAATGAAAATACTGATATAAGTAAGACTACCCGTTAAATCATAGAATTTTTCAGTTTTGAAAAAGAAGGCAGGTAAAAAAGCTGCCCATTGAATCGCAAAAGCGGCTACCAAAACTTGTTTGAGGTGCGCAGATTGATTCGCATCATCGCCGCCCAACGATACTAGAACTGCATAAGCAGCCGTGAAGATAAAAACGATCAATGTGAAAAATAAATACTTCATTATGCACTAGCCTCAACACATTTTTTTAAATGGATAAAGCGTGAAACTTACCCTTAGTCTATGTCTTTCTAACAAAGACAAATATATTTCCATAAAAAATTAAAGGCAATAAATAATGGATTAATAATAATAATCTGTAAATAGGCTTTTTTCCAAAAAAATAACTAGGCTCAGAGGGATATAGAAAACTTTTATTTTCCCACCCTGCAAAAACACTTGAAACATCTTTTAATGTATTAAGCTTATATCTAGTAGGAAATACATCTTGCACTTTACGACTTGGTTGCACATACTTCAATACTTTGGAATGGAATTTATTTCTTATGATAGATGCGAAAAGAGCGACGTAATTAAATTTATGAGGAGTACGCGCGCAAAACCAACCGTTTTTTTTCAAACACTGATTAACTTGTTTATAAAAATTTTCTACATCTTCAATATGTTCTAAAACATAATCTGCCACAATAACATCAATAGAGTTTGGTGGGATATTTAACTTACCATCGCTTCTTATTAAGACTTGCTCATCACTTGCCATATTCACCAATACAATGTCATCAATATCTGCAGCAATTAATTTTTTAACATGGCCTTTTAGTAAACGAATAGACTTTCTTGTACTTGAGGGATCATCTTCATGCCAAGAAGCTCTACCAGCACCGAGGTCAAGTACAATAGAATCATGCTTAATTAATGACTTCACTCTGAGGTAAAAATCAATTGTGCCATCTTGAGTAGTAAAACCGCCAATTTTTGTGCTACCTGCATCGAAAGCCAAATCTACCACCATATTCCTTATTATAATTATAAAGCTTTAACTTACATTTACTTCCATTCAATCGTCAAGTGAAATAGCTTCACGAGGCTAAAAAAAGAAGTGAACAAAATTTTCTAACTCATGATCTGAAGCTCACTCCCACTCAATCGTTGAAGGCGGTTTACTCGATACATCATAAGTAACGCGTGCTACGTGCTCAATCTCATTCATGATGCGTCGTGAAACTGTCTCGAGTAACTCATAAGGTAAATGGGCCCAACGGGCGGTCATGAAGTCGATTGTTTCCACCGCGCGCAAGGCAATCACCCATTCGTAACGACGAGCATCACCCACCACACCGACAGATTTGACCGGCAAAAACACAGCAAAGGCTTGACTGGTTTTATGGTACCAATCGGCCTTCTGTAGTTCTTCGATAAAAATCGCATCGGCTAAGCG
>DDDX01000017.1 GCA_002339085.1 Cellvibrionales bacterium UBA1969 | reverse complement strand
ATAGATTTGATTTCTCAGTTCAGATATCAATCAGAAAATATTTCTTCGGGCTCAGCAATTAATCGTTCAGCATTTTATTATGATGGGAGTTTAGATTTCGAGATCATGAGTTTAGAGAAAGAGACCTTTTCTGTAAAGTTTNNCTAGATAACTATGAAATTGAAGGAATTCATACCAATATTTCGTTTCTTTCGGTACTTTGCGAAGATTCAGATTTTATAAAGGGACATTTGCATACCGGATTCATTCAGGAGAAATTTCCTAAAGGATTCAAGATAATTAAGCCAGGAAAGCAAAGACTTTTGGATATTCTTTCAATTGTGGCTTCGGTAGATTTGATTTCGCAGTTCAGATATCAATCAGAAAACATCTCTTCGGGCTCTGCTATTAGTCGTTCAGCATATTATTATGACGGGAGCTTAGATTTTGAGATAATGAGTTTAGATAAAGAGACCTTTTCTGTAAAGTTTCATGGAGAGACCGCAAAAAAAGTTAAGGTCAATTGGACAATTGGCAAGTCTTTGGTGGAAGCCAAGATTGATGGCAAATCAATAGTATTAAAGGTTGCAAGAATTAATAGCATTTACCAGGCAAGATTTCGGGGTTCAGAGTTGAAGTGCGTAATTATTCGGAAAGAGTTTACACCTTTATTTAACCTAATGCCAAAGAAGCAAAAGGATATTAATTTTAAAGTGCTGAATTGCCCTATGCCAGGCCTATTAGTATCTTTAAATGTTTCAATTGGAGAAAAAGTTGAAGAAGGACAGGCTCTTTGTATAGTTGAGGCTATGAAAATGGAAAATGTATTATATGCAGAGCAGCCTGGTGTTATAAAGAAGATAAATTTTGTAGAGGGAGATATATTGTCTCTGGATGACAAAATAATAGAATTTGAATGAGGTGGTAAGTGAAAGATAAGATTGAGGAGTGGAAAGCCCTTACAGAAAAGGAGCTCAAGGGTAAAAGTTCTTCTGAACTTCAATGGGAAACTGATGAAGGAATAATTGTAAAACCACTTTACACCAAGGATGATATTGCTGGCTTACCTCAAATGGACGAAATTCCTGGATTGCCTCCTTTTACTAGAGGGCCTAGAGCGACAATGTATGCCGGTAGGCCTTGGACAATAAGACAATATGCTGGATTTTCGACGGCAGAAGAAAGCAATGCTTTTTACAAAAAGAACCTTCGAGGAGGGCAGAAGGGGATATCAGTAGCTTTTGATTTAGCTACTCACAGAGGATATGACAGTGATCATCCTAGGGTGTCGGGTGATGTTGGAAAGGCGGGAGTGGCAATAGACTCCGTTGAAGACATGAAAATTTTGTTTGATGGTATTCCATTGGATAAGGTTTCGGTGTCTATGACTATGAATGGTGCCGTTTTGCCCGTATTGGCCGGTTACATTGTGGCAGCAGAGGAGCAGGGTGTTGCTCAAAAAGACCTCTCGGGCACTGTTCAGAATGATATTTTAAAAGAATTTATGGTGCGTAATACCTATATTTATCCGCCCACGCCGTCTATTCGAATTATCGGTGACATCATTGCTTATGCTTCTGAGCATATGCCGAAATACAACACTATATCCATTTCTGGCTACCATATCCAAGAAGCCGGGGCTGACGCCGCGCTTGAATTAGCTTATACCCTGGCTGACGGTAAGGAGTATATTCGCACGGCCATTGCGGCGGGTTTAGACATCGACGCTTTTGCGGGCCGTTTATCCTTCTTTTGGGGGATAAGCATGAATTTTTACATGGAAATTGCCAAGTTGCGCGCGGCGCGCTTGCTTTGGTCGAAAATTGTTAGTGAGTTCAATCCTAAGAATGAGCGCTCAAAAATGCTCAGAACTCACAGTCAAACATCCGGTTGGTCACTGACGGAGCAAGATCCCTATAACAATGTGGTGAGAACTACTATTGAAGCAATGGCTGCGGTTTTTGGTGGTACGCAGTCCTTGCATACGAATGCCTTGGACGAAGCGATTGCCTTACCAACAAAGTTTTCTTCACGTATTGCACGAAATACCCAGCTAATCATTCAAGAAGAGACAGGCATTACAAACGTAGTTGACCCGTGGGGTGGCTCGTATATGATGGAGTCATTAACTCAGCAGATTGCTGACCGTGCTTGGGCGTTAATTGAAGAAGTTGAAGAACAAGGTGGCATGGCAAAAGCGATCGAGACCGGCATGCCAAAGCTGCGTATTGAAGAGGCAGCGGCACGTAAACAAGCCCGTATCGATCGTGGTGAAGATGTTATTGTCGGGGTCAATAAGTATGAGCTTAACGAAGCCGATGAAGACGACGTTGATGTCTTGGAGATTGATAATAAAGCTGTGAAAGAGTCGCAGATATCTCGATTAGCCGCTATTAGACAAGCACGTAACGAATCGGCTGTCGAGCAAGCACTTGAAGATATTTATCAAAGCAGCGTATCTGGCCAAGGTAATCTACTTGACCTTTGTATCAAGGCCACACGCTTAAGAGCCACTGTTGGGGAGATCTCATACGCCATGGAACGAGAGTTTGGACGATTCAATGCGCAGTCACAGACGGTTTCTGGTGTTTATGGCAGTGCCTATCAAGACGATGATGATTGGCAGTCGATATCCTCAGATATTGATACTTTTGTTGCTAAGCATGGTCGCCGTCCAAGAATGCTGGTCTGTAAGATGGGGCAGGATGGTCATGATCGAGGCGCTAAAGTCATTGCAACTGCCTTCGCTGATGTAGGATTTGATATTGATTTATCGCCGATGTTTTCTACCCCTGAAGAAGTCGCCAAGCAAGCGGTTGAAAATGATGTACATGTTGTCGGTGTATCCTCTCAGGCTGCGGGTCATAAAACCTTAGTGCCTGCCTTGATTGAGGCGCTTAAATCTGAAGGCGCTGACGATGTCATCGTAATTGCTGGCGGTGTTATTCCCAAGCAAGATTACGCTTTCTTAGAAGCGGCGGGTGTTAAAGGTATTTTCGGTCCAGGCACGAAGATTCCATTAGCCGCTAGAGATGTCCTCACTGCTATAGACAGTGCTTTTGATTAGCCGTTCGTCGTTAGGTCTGTCACTATGACGATTTCTGTCCAAGCCATTCTCGACGGTAACCGTCGTGCCTTAGCCAAGGCTATCACCTTGGTTGAAAGCCACTTGCCTGAGCATATTGAGCAGGCGCAAGCCTTGCTTGATCAAGTGCTACCGCATACTGGCAACAGTTTGCGTATTGGCATCAGCGGCGTGCCTGGCGTGGGTAAGTCTACCTTTATTGAAGCTTTCGGCTTGTATCTAATCTCGCAAGGCAAGAAAGTCGCGGTATTAGCCGTTGATCCTAGTTCACCCTTGGCGGGTGGTAGTATTTTAGGTGACAAAACACGTATGGAGTATTTGGCGCGTGATGAACGCGCGTTTATTCGGCCCTCGCCAACCTCGGGATCTTTGGGTGGAGTCGCCAATAAAACGCGAGAAAGTATTCTATTGGTAGAGGCTGCTGGTTATGACGTGGTGTTAGTTGAAACTGTTGGTGTTGGCCAATCTGAATACGAGGTTGCTGGTATGGTCGACTTCTTTACCGTCCTGATGCTGCCTAATGCTGGCGATGAGTTGCAAGGCATCAAAAAAGGTATCTTAGAGTTGGCCGATGCATTACTCATCAATAAAGCCGACGGTGACAGTGTTAATCTCGCCGAAATGACTAAGCGCCACTACGAAAATGCCTTTCATTTATTGCGTCAAACCAGTTTCTGGACACCACAAGTTAAGACCATTTCATCACTTGAAAACACCCATGTCGACAGTGTTTGGGGTATGATGCTTGATTATGAGTTCCGGTCAAAAAAGCAAGACAGATTTGCTATTAAGCGTGCCCGTCAAAATCGTAATTGGCTAGAGACTCTGGTACAGCAGTCACTATCTCGTTTACTCATGAGTAATACTGATGCTCAACAGCTATGGCCTGAGTTAGAGCAAGAGGTGATGGCAGGTCGAATGACACCCTTCAACGCGGCCAATAAAATTATTGCCTTGCTCTGAATAACTCGCCACAAAAAATCCATAATAACAATGATTTATAATCATAATGTAAGGTAAATCCTCTATATAATGCGGATTTCCTTCAGTGGATTTTTCTGCACACTTTTACTGTTTTGTCCAACAGTTGACAAGCACAAAGCCAATCTCTATCTATACTAATTACTCCTTATCCATTGATGAAGCCTCGATATATGACCAAGCAATCTTTGCCTCTGCAATACACTCAAAAATCAGCGCTTATTGTTGAGGCGATATCGGATATGCGAATGTCGCTTAAGGCAATGCTAAAAGGTATTGGCATTGATCATGTTGATCTCGCTAAATCGGGTGAAGAGGCAGTATTACGCTGTGAGGAGCATGATTACGATCTTATTATCTGTGATTATCAGTTGAGTAAAGGCAAGACGGGCCTGCAAGTTTTAGAGGAATTGCGTGCGAGGCAAATAATTAGAGCTTCTGCGGTTTACATCATCATTACAGCAGGTTCGACGCGAGCTGTATTAATGGGCACGCTTGAGCATAAGCCTGATGACTTTCTTGCTAAGCCCTTTACTCAGTCAACCTTTGAGCAACGTGTTAATACCGCTTTTAAAGAGAAGCGGTATTTTAATTCGGTTTATTTGGCCTTAGATAACGACAATATGACAGCTGCACTTGCATCTGTCGAAGCGCTATTGGTTGATACTGATCAATACCCAACTAAAACTAAAAAAATTTTTGGTGAGCTTTTACTTCAAGCGAATAACTTCTCAGAAGCACAGTCGTTTTATCAAGGCATTATGGCGGAAAAGCGCCAGGAATGGGCTAGCTTAGGCTGTGCTCGCGCTATGATAGCCTTGCAGGATTGGTCAGCTGCAAAGCGAGTTCTCTATGAATTGATGGATCATGGTTGTGAGGATCCACAGGTATTTGATCGTATCGTCGATGTTGAATTGGCCTTAGGTAAGTCTGAAATAGCTCAGACCGTATTAGAACGAGCGACAGTGATTTCTCCTCTAGGTATTATGCGCTATATCCGCCTAGTTGAGATTGCAACGATGAATCATGACTATTTGGCGGTGGAAAAAGCATTTCGTCAGTTAATAAGAATTGGTGTTAATTCCTGTCATGGTTCTTATGAGCATTCTTTAGGTTTAGCGCGGTGCCTGCTTGAAAAAGAGAAGCTACAACAATCTGGCAATAAGCATATAATCAAAGAGTGTTATTCACTGTGCCATCAGGTAAAGAAAAAGCATGCGAATAATGAGCAGGCACTCATGCAGGCAAAGTTGATTGAAGTCAAAGCCGTTGCGCAGCAAGGTCAAATTTATCAGGCGATAGAGCAATGTAAGGCTCTTTACCATCAATATTCTCAGTATGAGGACATTGATGCTGGCTTGGGCTTAGATATGGTCAATGCCTTGTTATCCATTAACTGGGATGAGCAAGGTGTTGATGTGGCTCAATCATTGTCTGAAGCCGATACGAGTGATTCTTTAATTAAATTGCAGTTAAGCACTATTAAGCAAGTTTGTGATGAAAAAGCGGCATTAATTGATGCTGCCAATATTAATCAACAAGGAAAATTACTTTACGAACAAGGAAAGTTAGAAGACGCGATAGATCATTTTCGACAAGCTATTAAAGAGTATCCGACTAATATTGAATTAAAGCTTAATTTAGTTCTCACTATAAAAAAATTAATCGAGGCAGATACCAATAACTTGGCTATGCTTGCTGAAGCAGATAAGCTACTATCAGGACTATCTGATCTGTCTGAGTCCCATAGCGTGTATGATCGTTATGCAGCGATTAGTCGTGATATCGATAAATTAAGGCTTGCTGCCTAACCTTATAATTTTACTCTTTATTTCTGACTACCCCATCATTCCTGCTATATTTCTCACCTCAGTCTATAAAATCTGATTGACGACTAACGCTGGCGCCATATTGGATTTTAGATCGTTTTTATTTGTTCAAAACCATATCGATAGAATAATGCTTTTAACTGATCATCTTCATTCCATTCCGTCAACCATGCGCAATCCCGTCTTTGTTCTTTGATCATCGATTTAGCGTCGTTCTGATCAAGTAATTGCTTAACACGATTAGCAATAGCTTGTCCTGAATCTATCCACTTCCAGTCGGGCTGTATTTTTTCAAATTCTGTCTTAATTAAGGGAAAGTGTGTACAACCTAGCACTACCGTATCAATGTCTTGGCCAGGCGCTTGCTTTTTGATTTGATTGATAGTCTCGATCAGTAAATTGCGATCTAAATCTTCGCCATGTAAGTGTGCCTCAATATGCCTAACTAGCTCGCTACTGCCAAGTTTAATTACAGTTTTATCACTTGCATAAGTTTCTATTAGATCATCAGTGTAGCGACGCGAAATGGTTGCAGGTGTGGCTAATAGGGCAAATTTATTGCTTAGCTGAGCTGCCGTTTTAATGGCCGGCACCACGCCGACTATAGGCACGTTTATCTTCTCCCTTAATGAGG
>DDDX01000086.1:21300-37916 GCA_002339085.1 Cellvibrionales bacterium UBA1969 | reverse complement strand
AATTCATCCATACCTAAGATAGCAATGATGTCTTTTAATTCTTTGTAGCGCTGCAATACCGATTGAACCCCGCGCGCAACATCGTAATGCTCTTGGCCGATAATCAAAGGGTCAAGCTGACGCGAGGTTGAATCAAGCGGATCAACCGCTGGATAAATGCCTTTAGCCGCAATATCACGACTCAATACAACTGTTGAGTCTAAGTGAGCAAATGTGGTTGCCGGAGATGGATCCGTTAAGTCATCCGCTGGCACATAAACGGCTTGTATTGAAGTAATCGAACCTGTTTTTGTCGAAGTGATGCGCTCTTGTAGTACGCCCATTTCTTCGGCCAGTGTTGGCTGATAACCTACCGCCGATGGCATACGGCCTAACAATGCCGACACTTCTGTACCCGCCAACGTATAACGATAAATATTATCAACAAACAATAGTACGTCGCGCCCTTCGTCACGAAATTTCTCGGCCATGGTTAAGCCTGTTAATGCAACGCGTAAGCGGTTACCAGGCGGCTCATTCATCTGACCATAAACCATCGCGACTTTTGACTTAGTAAAGTCGTCAACGTTCACTACGTTAGCTTCTTGCATCTCATAGTAAAAGTCGTTGCCCTCACGGGTCCGCTCACCAACACCTGCAAATACCGATAAGCCCGAGTGTTCTGTCGCAATATTGTTGATTAACTCCATCATGTTGACCGTTTTACCAACGCCGGCACCGCCAAACAAACCAACCTTGCCGCCTTTTGCAAACGGACAAACTAAGTCAATAACCTTAATGCCTGTTTCTAATAATTCATCAGACGCCGCTAACTCATCATACTTCGGCGCTTCACGGTGAATTGCTGAAGTATCGTGTTCGGCCAACGGGCCCTTTTCGTCAATCGGATTACCTAGCACGTCCATGATACGACCTAAGGTTGCCTGGCCAACAGGAACAGAAATGGGCGCCTTAGTGTTTTCAACACTTAGGCCTCGACTCACCCCTTCAGATGCACCCATAGCAATAGCGCGAACAACGCCATCGCCTAACTGTTGTTGCACTTCGAGGGTTAAGCCTTTATCACTAACCATCAATGCATCATAAACCTGGGGAACAGAATCACGTGGAAATTCCACATCAATTACTGCGCCAATGATTTGTACGATACGTCCGCTACTCATTCCGAGTTCCTCTATAACTATTAGGTCTATCTTAAAATTATCTATGCTTAATTCATTCGACTAAGCGTTAAATTAACTAATTGCTGCTGCACCGCTTACAATTTCAGACAACTCTTGAGTGATCGCTGCTTGTCTCGCTTTGTTGTAAACCAACTGTAAGTCATCAATAAGGTCGCCGGCATTATCCGTTGCACTCTTCATTGCGATCATTCGTGCGGCTTGCTCACAAGCACCATTCTCAACGACAGCCTGATAAACAAGGGATTCGATATAGCGAATCAACAGGCCATCAAGCAAGGCTTTAGCGTCAGGCTCATAAATGTAATCCCAGCGGTGTTGCATATTTTCATCTTCATCTGCCGACAAAGGAAGGAGCTGCTCAACCATGGGTTGCTGTGTCATGGTGTTCACAAAATCATTGTTGACTAAGTAGAGTCGATCAATTGTCCCATTCTCATAGGCATCAAGCATCACTTTAATACTACCTATTAAATCAGCAATCGCTGGGTCTTCACCTAAATCGCGCACTGCTGCGACAACATTGCCGCCATAAGAATTGAAAAAACCAATCGCTTTGCCGCCCAATAAACATAAGTCCACCTCAACATCTTGTTCAGCATAGTTTTTTATTGACGCAATCGCTGGCTTAAATAAATTAATGTTAAGGCCGCCACAGAGGCCGCGGTCTGTAGATACAATAATATAACCCACACGACGAACTTGACGCTCCTGCATAAACAAATGTTGGTATTCGGGTGCTGAATTGGCCAAATGGCTAATCACTGATTTAATTCGCTTGGCATAAGGCTTGCCTTTTTGCATGCGATCTTGCGCTTTGCGCATTTTACTTGCAGCCACCATTTCCATCGCACTCGTGATTTTTTGAGTGCTTTTAATGCTAGAAATTTGAGTCCGTATTTCTTTTCCGCTGGCCATTTTTATCTCTTTCTATTAAAACGTTTGCTCGGCATCGACTACCAAGTTTGCGTAGCTTTAAAAGTCTCTAACAGCGCTTTAAATGCAGCCTCTGTATCGTCGTCCCAGTTACCCGTGTCAGCTATCTGAGTTAATAAATCACCGTGTTCTGCATGGGCATACGACAATAATGCATCCTCAAATGCGCCGACTTTATCAACTGCAATGTCGTTTAAGAAATCATTATCAGCGGCATAAATCAGCAAGGCCATCTCAGCAATAGATAACGGAGCATACTGCTTTTGCTTCATTAGCTCAGTAACTCGCTCACCATGGTCTAACTGGGCCTTAGTTGCGTCATCAAGATCAGAGGCAAACTGTGAAAACGCTGCCAATTCGCGGTATTGTGCTAAAGCGGTACGAATGCCGCCCGACAACTTCTTAATAACTTTTGTCTGAGCAGCGCCACCAACTCGCGACACTGAAATGCCGGCATTCATGGCAGGGCGAACACCCGCATTGAACAAATCCGACTCAAGGAATATCTGGCCATCAGTAATAGAAATAACGTTAGTCGGAACAAAGGCAGAAACATCACCAGCCTGAGTTTCAATAACAGGCAGCGCCGTTAATGAGCCCGTTTTTCCTTTCACCTCTCCATTCGTCAACTTTTCAACGTGATCAGCATTGACCCGGGCTGCACGCTCGAGCAAGCGAGAGTGTAAGTAAAACACATCACCTGGATACGCTTCACGTCCAGGCGGGCGACGTAATAGCAATGAAATTTGCCGGTAAGCCCAAGCCTGTTTCGTTAAATCATCATAAATGATTAACGCATCTTCACCGCGATCTCTGTAATATTCGCCCATTGAACAACCCGCGAATGGCGCTAAAAACTGCATCGCTGCAGGGTCAGAAGCTGTTGCTGCCACCACAATCGTGTGCTCCATTGCACCGTGTTCTTCAAGCTTTCTCACAACCGCATTCACCGACGAAGCTTTTTGGCCAATCGCAACATAAACACACTTAATACCAGTGCCTTTTTGGTTGATGATGGCATCAACTGCAATGGCCGTCTTTCCTACTTGGCGGTCACCAATGATAAGCTCTCGCTGGCCACGACCGATCGGTACCATCGCATCAATGGCTTTTAAACCAATTTGAACCGGCTGATCAACCGACTGACGGGCAATAACGCCCGGTGCCACTTTTTCAATCGCATCCGTTTGTTTGGCATCAACTGGGCCCTTACCATCAATCGGATTGCCTAGAGCATCTACCACTCGGCCTTGTAATTCGGGCCCAACCGGCACCTCAAGAATGCGGCCAGTACAACGGCATGGTTGCCCCTCTGCTATCGATTTATAGTCCCCCAAAATTACCGCGCCGACGGAATCACGCTCAAGGTTAAGTGCTAGTCCGTAAACACCGCCTTCAAACTCAATCATCTCGCCGTACATGGCCTCAGCTAAACCATGGATACGAATAATGCCGTCGGTCACCGAAACAACGGTGCCCTCATTTCTTGCTTCACTTGAAACATCTAGCTGGTCAATTCGTTGCTTGATTATCTCGCTAATCTCGGATGGATTCAGCTGTTGCATTGTTTAATTCCTCAAACCTATTTTTTCTGACTTAATAAATACCGTTAAATTGAAACCGCTTCTGACAACTTAGCTAAGCGGCCCTTGACTGAGCCATCAATCACAATATCGCCTGCTCTTACTACTACGCCGCCAATTAAAGAGCGATCCACAGCTGTGCTAACCTGCACGTCTCGCTGTAGTTTTAATTTTAACGCTAAAGCTAACTTTGACGTCATTTCATCATCGAGCTCGAAGGCAGTATTGATAGTGACATCCACCGACATTTCTTGACTTGCTTTTAATTCTGCAAACAACTCAGCAACCGAAGGCAGCAATGATAGCCGCTTGTTCTCTGCTAAAAGCTGCAAAAAATTCGCCATTGCCGAACCCGCATCAACGCCTAGCAATTCGCTCAGGCTATTCGCTTGTTCGCTTGCTAACGTGTTGGTCGATGTAATCATCGCAGCCACTTTAGGCTGGCTAGAAATAACAGCAAGCTGGTTTAACTGATCTGCCCATAACTGCAAGGTGTCAGCCTGATTTGCCACCTCAAACCCTGCACGCGCATAAGGACGGGCTAATGTACGTAATTCCGCCATTATAAATTTGCCGCCAACTTATTAACGATGTCTTTATGGGCCGCCTCATCAATCGAGGCCTCTAAAACTTTTTCAGCGCCAATCAAAGCGAGTGAGGCGACTTGAGCGCGAAGTTGTTCTTTCGCACGATTAACCTCTTGCTCGATGTCCGACTGCGCCGCATCCTTTAAACGCTGGCCCTCGGTCAACGCCGCTTCTTTGGCCTCATCCACGATTTGAGCTGCACGCTTGTTCGCCTGATCAAGAATTTGACTCGCTTGCGCTTTCGCCTCAACCAACTGGGCATCGATTTTTTGATGTGCCACCTCTAAATCTTGGCCCGCTTTTTCTGCGGCATTCAAACCATCAGCTATTTGTTTTTGGCGCTCCTGCATAGCCAAAATAATAGGCGGCCAAACATAGGTTTTACAAAACCAAACAAATATCGCAAAACTAATTAATTGCGCAAATAATGTGAGATTAATATTCACTGCACTGTCCCTATAAAATATTCAGCGGCTACTTGGGCAAACTTATGTTTACCTTTAGGTGAACCACACAATTTCTACGCTGCCTTTATATAGCAAAGATCATATAAAAGCCTATACCCACACCGATCATCGGTACCGCATCAACAAGCCCCATCATGATGAAGAACTGGGTTCGTAACATTGGGATTAGCTCTGGCTGGCGCGCCGCACCCTCAAGGAATTTGCTTCCAAGGATACCAACACCAACCGCAGCACCGACAGCGCCTAAGCCCATAATAAGTGCGCCTGCTAAGTACTTCATTACTTCAAGTTCCATCGTTATCTCCGATATATAAAAAAATTAATGGTGATCATAAGCCATTGCTAAGTAAACAACGGTTAATATGGCAAAAATAAATGCTTGTAGTGTAATAATTAAAATATGGAAGATTGCCCAAGGCACTGACAACAACCACTGTAAATAAAAGGGCAATAAACTGATAATAATAAAAACCATTTCTCCAGCATACATGTTGCCAAACAAGCGCAAAGCTAAAGAAATGGGCTTTGCTATTAACCCAACGATTTCTAAAAACAAGTTAAACGGTAAAGCCCACTTTGGCAGCGGCTGAAACGCCAGCTCAGCAGCGAAACCGCCCACGCCTTTTTGCTTAATGCTGTAATATATAATTAGCATAAAAACACCAAGGGCCATACCCGCTGTTGCATTAACATCTGTTGATGGCACCACCTTCATGTAGTGAATACCCATTATCTTGGCAAGTTCGGGAATCCAATCAACAGGAACTAAGTCCATTAGATTTTGCAAAAACACCCAAACAAAAACCGTTAAAGCCAGCGGTGCTACCAAGTCATTTTTATGGTGAAAAATGCTTTTAACATTGTCATCTATAAAATCGACAACCATTTCGACAAAGTTTTGAAATCCAGCAGGGACTCCTGAGGTTGCCGCCTTTGCCGCCCGAGCGAATGACCAGCAGAATAAAGCCCCTAAAAAAATTGACCAAAACATCGTATCTAGATGAATCGCCATAAAACCCATGTCCGCCGCCTCTTGGGCCGAATGAGCAACCGTCCACTGAGCAGACTCAAGTGTACCGCCGTCTCGAACATAACCAGCAGGCAACTTACCATAAGTTAAATTGGTTAAGTGGTGGGAAATATATTCTTGTGTTGAAGGGTTGGAACCGGCCATTCTTAATGTAGAGTCTCTTGAGTGTTAAAAAAATAACTGTTGGTCAGTGAACCAACAACGCTAATGACGACATAACCCAAGAGCACGCTCGTTCGAAAAGTTTTATCATCGACATACCTAAAAACTATTAGCAGTGTTAAAACTGACAGCAAGATCTTAAAAACTTCAGCCCTGTAACACCGCAAAAGGAACATTTTTGCCGCATCTTCTGGAGTAAACGCTTCAGACTTTAGGCCGCTGAATGCTTGGTAATAAAAATAATAGGTGGCAACAGAAGCTACTATGCCTCCAAGCAAAACACCGTCAAATAAAAACCCTTCTTGGCACAACGTTAATAGTGCGGCCAAGATCACTGCTAAGCCCAGTTGACACAAAAACTGCTTTAGAGGGGAGTGCCAGTCTATCTGCATTTGGCTTCCGCGGGCCTAAAACACATAAACTAAGGCCTGCTTTCAATAATCGTTTAGAAAAACCACCAATAGAAGATATCTCTTTTGGTTTTAGTAATAGCCGCCGTCAAAAAAGCGGGGAGATTATATTTAAACACCCCCCCAAATGCAACCTCTATCAAGAGGGGCAATGTAAGCAGCTGAAGCGCTTTTTTTTGCTAAGCAACTAGCTTAAGACAGCGAAAGCCCATTATTTTATATGGTCTAAAATTCCATCTAGCTCATCGAGACTGTGGTATTTAATGGTTAATTTTCCAGCACCCTTGCTGTTGTGGGTTAAGCTAACCGGCAATCCAAATTTTTCGCCCAATTGGTTTTCTAGTGCCCTTATGTTGGGGTCTACGGGCACCACCTCGACACCTGAGACCGTTTTGTTGTAGTTTTTCACCAACAACTCTGTTTGGCGTACATTTAAGCTGCGGTTAACAACCTCTTTAGCAGCGTTTAGTTGTTGTTCGCCGACCAATCCTAGCAAGGCTCTAGCATGACCCATCTCTATATCACCGTGCTCTAACAGCCGCTTTACCTCGTCTACCAAGTTCATCAGCCGAAGCATATTAGACACGGTAACTCTTGATTTACCAACGATATCAGCAACTTGCTGATGGGTAAGATCAAACTCTTGGTTTAACCGGGTTAACGCGTATGCCTCCTCCATGGGGTTTAAATCTTCTCGTTGTAAATTTTCTACTAAGGCCATAGCCATTGCCGTTTCATCTTCAACTTCCTTAATGACAGCTGGTACCGTCATTAAACCTGCCTGTTGTGCTGCTCGCCAGCGTCGCTCGCCAGCTATAATCTCATAGTTTTGTTCGTTCGCTTGATCGCCACCGAGAGCTCTAAGAATAATAGGTTGCATCACTCCTTGGCTGCGGATAGATGCTGCCAGCTCATCTAAAGAGGCTTGATCAATATCTCGTCGAGGTTGATATTTGCCCCGCTGGCACAGCTCAACCGGCACTTCGAGCAAAACGCCTGTCTTTAATGAGCGGGCTAAATGGACCGTTTCTGAGGGTCTTTCTTGATTTACGTAGACGGGTTGAGCGGCTGAAGCAATGGTGCTACCAAGCAAAGCATCTAAGCCTTTTCCCAATCCTTTTTTCTTTGTTTTCATTAATCAGCCTGTCTTTATGAAGATCTATTGGTTTTGAGTGATGGTGGTTTGCTTTTGTAAAACCTCTGCCGCTAGCGCTAAATAGGCTATTGCGCCCTTTGATTGAGGATCGTAAGACAAAACCGGCTCGCCGTGGCTGGGGGCCTCTGCTAAGCGCACATTCCTTGGAATGACGGTCTTATAAACTCGCTCACCAAAGTGCTGGGTTAATTGTGCAGAAACATCATTAGTCAAACTATTCCTTGGGTCGTACATCGTTCTTAATAATCCCTCAATTTTTATGTTTGGGTTTATGCCGTCAGCAACCCTAGCAATTGTATTCATCAATGCCGAGAGGCCCTCTAAAGCATAGTATTCACATTGGATGGGGATGACAACACTTTCAGCTGCAGCCATTGCATTAATCGTTAGCATGCTCAGCGAGGGGGGACAATCAATTAAAATAAAATCGTATGCTTCCTTTGCGGGTGATAATTGTTGCTGCAAAACAAACTCTTTCTCTTCTACGTTGAGCAGCTCAACCTCTGCGGCTGTCAGGTTTGAGTTGCTAGGTAGCACATCAAAACCGCCGGATTCACTGTGGTGTTTTATTTGATTAATACTTGCGCCATTCATCAACAAGTCGTAAAGCGTTAAGGGGCATTCGTTTTTTTCAATCCCACAGCCCATTGTTGCATTTCCTTGAGGATCTAAATCGACCAGCAACACGCGACGTTTAGCTGAAGCTAATGACGCAGCTAAATTGACGGTGGTGGTGGTTTTCCCAACACCACCCTTTTGATTTGTAATTGCAATTGTTTTTGCCAAAGGATCGCCCATTTGTAATGCGTCAATACCAACAACTAACTTGTTCAAATTTTAGCAGGTTAATCTAATGATAAGGTTTTTTTAGGGCAATGTCCGATATATCGTCTTGTATTACGATATAGGTTTCTTTTTAATAATTAACAAATGACGTTCAGCAACTAGCCCTGGAACAACCAATGGAATTGTTTTTTTAACCTGGAAGCTATTTGATAAACCGTCGACTTCTACTTGAGGATAAACCCCTTTCATAGCTAGCCAAACGCCCTTTTTGTCTATTAAATGTTCTGTTTGTATTAGCATTTGCTCTAAAGATGAATACGCTCTTGAGCAAATTGATGAAAATTTTTGCCCTGAATACTTCTCGACACGGCAATGTTCTGCTTTCACGTTTGTTAGTGCTAACTTTCTTTTAGTCTCCTTTATGAAAGCTATTCTTTTTTGGCTGCTGTCTAAAAGAGTGAATGCTTTATAAGGATTGACGACTGCCAGCGGTATGCCGGGCAGGCCTGCACCTGTGCCAACATCAATAACTGATCGCCCATATAGGTAAGGAGAAACACTTAAGCTATCAAGCAGGTGTTTACTAACAATTTCTTTTGTTTCTGTTATCGCGGTTAAATTGTGTGTCTTATTCCATTTAATGATTAGCTGAACAAAAGTGAGTAACTTTTTTTGTTCGTCTTCGCTTAAGTATTGGCCTAAATTTTCAGCGCCACTTATTAACTGCTTGCGGTATCTGTCGTCAACGTTAATATCAATTTCCTTGTGTTATAAAGCAGATTTTATCGGCTTATTCTCTGCTTTCTCCGCAGCGTCAAGATGGCCTTGTTTTTTCAAATGAACCAATAATAATGAAATCGCTGCTGGCGTGACACCCGGAACCCTGCTTGCTCGCCCTAAATTCTCTGGCTTCGCTTCAATCAACTTCTGCTTAACTTCGTTGCTTAATCCTGATATGTCATTGATGTTGATGTTTGACGGAATCAGTGTGTTTTCATGTCGCTGTAATTTTTGTATATCATTTTGTTGACGATCAATATAGCCGGCATATTTTGCGCTTATTTCAATCTGTTCTTGTGCTTGTCTGTGATTTAATTGATATCCCTCCGCTTCATATAAATCATCTAAACTTAGCTCTGGCCGCTTTAGTAAATCAGCTAAGTTATATTCTCGGCTCAATGACTTACTTAGTTTTTTGTTAAGTTGCTGGGCCTGGCTAGAATCCGCTTGAATCCAAGTCGTCTCTAGGCGTTGTTTTTCTTTATTTATTATGTCTTGTTTTTTATTAAATGACCGCCAGCGGTAATCGTCAACTAAGCCTAATTCTCTGCCTTTTGTCGTTAATCGAACATCCGCATTATCTTCCCTTAAGGTCAACCGATATTCTGCTCTGCTAGTGAACATGCGGTACGGCTCTTGTGTGCCCAAGGTGATAAGATCATCGATCATTACGCCAATATATGCCTGCTCTCTTCCTGGCGACCAACTGTCTTTTTGTTGGCTTCTCCTCGCCGCATTCATTCCGGCAATCAATCCTTGGGCCGCCGCTTCCTCATACCCCGTGGTACCATTAATTTGTCCACAAAAGAACAACCCATCAATAAATCGCGTTTCAAGGCTGGGTTTTAAGTCGCGGGGATCAAAGAAATCGTATTCTATTGCGTAGCCTGCCCGCGTCATTTGTGCCGATTCAAAGCCTTTGATGCTTCTAACCAATCGCATTTGTATATCAAAAGGTAAACTTGTCGATATCCCGTTTGGGTAGAGCTCATGGGTATTTAGCCCTTCTGGCTCGATAAATATTTGGTGTGATTTTTTCTCGGCAAATCGATGTATTTTATCTTCAACTGAAGGGCAGTAACGCGGCCCTGTTCCTTCGATTTTACCCGTATAGAGTGGCGAACGGGCTAGGCCTTCTTGAATGATTCCATGTGTTTTTTCATTAGTATGCGTGATATAACAACTCACTTGGCGAGGGTGATCACTTACTTCACCTAAAAAAGACATCACAGGTAAAGGTGTATCCCCTTGCTGCTCTTGAAGGTCTGAAAAATCTACCGTTCTTGCATCTATTCTTGGTGGGGTCCCTGTTTTTAGCCGCCCGACTCGAAAAGGGAGCTCTCTTAATCGCTTAGCAAGCTGTGTTGATGGTGGGTCTCCTGCTCGACCACCTGCATGGTTATCGAGCCCAATATGAATTTTTCCACCCAAAAAAGTACCAGCAGAAAGTACGATATTTTCTGCAAAAAAATCCACCCCGATATTGGTTTTTACACCAACAACCTTTGATTTACTGTTTGTTTCATCGATGATTAGATCGTCGACGGAGGCTTGAAAAATATTTAGGTTATGTTGGTTTTCTAGTTGCTCTCGGATAGCAGCTTTGTACAAAACCCTATCTGCTTGAGCGCGAGTAGCCCTTACAGCCGGGCCTTTTCGAGCATTTAAAATACGAAATTGAATGCCTGCTTTGTCGGCCGCTTTCGCCATTGCACCGCCTAAAGCATCAATTTCTTTTACTAAGTGACTCTTCCCTATGCCGCCAATTGCCGGGTTACATGACATTTGACCTAGCGTCTCAATATTATGGGTCAACAGTAAAACCGAGCAACCCATACGCGCTCCAGCTAAAGCTGCTTCTGTGCCAGCATGTCCTCCGCCAATTACGATGATATTAAATAAGTCAGGATGCTTCATAGCGCTCGCGTTCTTTTGATTATGGGAGGGCAATATACCATTATTTTTGATATCGTCTAGGGTTTGTTTTTTATCCTTTTTATTGTTTTATATTCTTATTTTATAATAGATATATAGATAGATAATTTATATATATAGTTATAATAAAGGACTGTGTCGCCTGTGGAAAACTACATTTTCGCTTCCAGTTTCATGTGCTTAGCTTGCTTGAAACCCTGTTAAGCACCGGCTTTTATGCTGCTGGCGTGCTGAGTATAAACTGAGACAACTCCTCTCGTATAAAAAAAAATTTCGTTGTTATACTGGAACAGCATCGATTATCCACATCTTACTTCATTTATTACAATTATTATAATGTAGAGATTTGTTTACGAACACATGTTAGCGGTCAGACAGAGATATTATTTGCCAATGCAAAAGCTCGAAAAAATTTCTCCAAGCAACTCGTCTGATGTGATTGCGCCGGTAATTTTACCAAGCGCATCTTGAGCCAACCTCAAATCCTCAGCAAGGAGTTCACTCGCTAAATGGGACTTAAACTGAGATAAACCCCGCTCTACTGATGTTTGTGCAGATTGTAAACAAGACAAATGACGATTTCTCGCTAAGAAATCTCCTTCAACTCCACCTAGGTTCAGTTGTTTCTTTAGCGCCTGTTCTAATAAATCTAAACCAAGATTCGCTTTTATTGAGATGTTTACCTCAATAACCCCATCTTTTTCATGCAGCGATGGATTCTCGTTGATTAAATCTATTTTGTTATTAATAACAAAAAACACACTATTAAAATTGGGCTCAATATTGAACAAAGCTAATTCTTGCTTAATATCAATAATGTTTTGCTCTCTTTTGGCACCATCTACGGAAACATCTTGCAAAAACAAAATAAAATCAGCTGATTGTATATGGGCAGCCGCCTTTTTAATCCCCTGTTGCTCTATCTCGTCAGAGGAAGTGCGAAGGCCCGCTGTATCGATGAACTTTATTGTTCGGCCAGCCAATAAGATTTCTTGACGAAGGACATCACGAGTAGTACCCGCTTTAGCTGTTACGATGGCTATATCATCTGCAGCAAAATAATTAAGTAAGCTTGATTTCCCTACATTCGGTGCACCAACAATAGCAGCTGAAACACCATCTCTTATAAGACAACCGCGCTCAGTTTGTTGAACAACAGCTGCAATTGATTCAATAATAGAAAGTGTGTTTTCTTCTATAAATGTATTCGAGCTGATTTCTATATCTTCATCTGGAAAATCAATTCCTGCTTCAACGAACATTCTTAATTTAATTAGCTGTTCAATTAATTGATTAATTTTTTTTGAAAATTCACCACGTAAAGAACGAAGCGCAGAACGAGCTGCAAATTGGGATTGGCTTTCTATTAAATCCGCGATGGCCTCTGCTTGAATTAAGTCAATTTTGTTATTTAAAAAAGCTCTCTCAGAAAACTCTCCGGGCTTTGCCGCACGAGCGTCAAAGCTGAGAATCAAATTTAATAGTTGATTTAAAACAATATTAGAACCATGGCCTTGCAGCTCAATTACATCTTCTCCTGTAAAAGAGTTAGGTGCAGGAAAATAGATTACAATTCCTTGATCAACTATATCACCTTGATCTATAAAGTGAGTGAAGCAAGCTTCTCTTGGAGACAAGGAGGCAGAGCAAATATTCTTAGCAATTTCTAAGGCGTTTGCACCACTGATTCGAACAATACCAATTCCACTTAAGCCAGAAGCAGTGGCTATTGCCGCGATGGTATCAGAAGTCATGACTTATGATGCTTGTTCTATTTTTCGGGTAATATACCATTGCTGGGCAATGGATAAGACGTTGTTTGATACCCAATAAACAACCAACCCGGCGGGGAAGAACACAAAGAAAAAAGTGAACACAACAGGCATCCACTGCATAATCTTTGCTTGCATGGGATCTGGTGGGGGTGGGTTCATTTTTTGCTGTAAAAACATTGTTATACCCATTAATAAAGGTAAAACAAAATAAGGGTCCATTACAGAAAGATCTGTTATCCAGCCAGCAAAAGGGGCGTGACGGAGCTCAACGCTTTCCATTAGCGCCCAATACAATGCAATAAAGACGGGCATCTGGATCAAAATCGGCAGGCAACCCCCCAATGGATTTATTTTTTCTTTTTGATAAAGCTCCATCATGGCTTTTGATTGGGCCTGCTTGTCATCTGCATGACGATCTCTTAACTCCAACAATTTAGGTTGAACTCTTCGCATGTTTGCCATTGATCGGTAACTGGCAGCCGATAACCTAAAGAATAAGGCTTTTATAACAAGGGTTAGCATGATAATTGCCACACCCCAGTTACCAAATCCTGAAAAAACTTCATAAACTTCACCAAAAAGGTGAGCGTCACCCACTGCGAAGAAATAGAGCAAAGTATAAAGCGGTTGGGCAATCCACCAAAGCCAACCATAATCTACTGTTAAGTCTAGGTTGGGTGAAATCTCTTTTAGTCGATACTGGTCTTTCGGCCCAGCATAAAATTTTGCGCCAACAGTTTTTGTTTCATTATTTTGAACCTCTATAGGCGCATGAAATCCAATAACATTAACCCATACGCCATTGGGCTCTTTTGAATAATGAGTATAAAACTTATACCTTTCTTTTTTCGAAGGAACCCAAGCGCTCACGAAATAATGCTGAATCATAGCTACCCAGCCACCATTATTAAAAAAGGAGGTGTTTTCTTTTTGGATTTTTCTGAAACTTATCTTTTTATATTTGTCATCTCCAGCTGTTGTAGCTGTTCCCAAGAAAGATTGCATTCCAAATGCTGCGTTTTCAGCGCTTGGGTCTGGTGAGTCATCTCGTTTTATCCTAGCAAAATATCTAGATTTCCAGGGTTGCCCGGACTGATTGTTAACAATGTAATCTACGTCTATAAGGTAGTCATTATGTTTGAATGTATATCTTTTGGTTAAGCGAACACCGCTAGCGTCATTAAAGTATAAATCAACAACAAGATCTTCTTTGTTTTGCATTTTATACTTAGATGCAGAAGATGAAAATCGCGCTTTAAGATATTTGTTTTCTGTTCCACTTGGTCCGGAAAGGCCTGATTGAGCATAGTATGTCCTTTTTCTGCTTTTCTCTAACAACAATAACGGCGCTGCATTTTCTTCTTGTTTTGATAGGTGTTTTAATAGTGCAACCTCGATTATATCGCCACCCAACGAGTCGATAACAACCTTAATTGAGTCTGTTTCTACCACAATATTTCTTGATGAGTTAGAGGGTTGTCCGAGTACATTGTTTTTATTGTTATCTACAGGGTCGGTTTCAGGGGCGTTATTGATTACCTTTGTGTTTGGGTCCGTATTTTTTTGACTAACGCCAGCATCACCGGTTGTATCGGTGAGTATCTCCTGCTCGTATTTTTGATTGAGTCGTTCAACCATGTCAGCCTCGTAGTCTGATGAAAAACCTACCCACTGCTTTAATAGTGTTAAAACTAAACCAGCAATCAGGGCAAACAGGAAAAAACGCGGAAGATCTCTACTTATATTCATATCAAAAAACAAGCCTTATTATGGTGTAATCGTTTTATCAACTTCATCTATTCCGCCTTTATTGCCTGGGTGACATTTTGATAGTCGTTTAATACTCAAATAAAAACCCTTAATTAGGCCGTAATTCTCAAATGCTTCTATCGAATATTGAGAGCAGCTTGGATAAAACCTGCAGCTCGGGCCAATTAAAGGACTAATTATTAATTGGTAAAGTCGCAGTAATTTAATGGCGGTTTTATTCAAGAGGTTTGGTTTTGCTTGTTGCTTAACTTCAGCCATTGCTTCTCTAGCTCCTTTTTAAGCTCTATGTTACTAAGCATGAGTGCTTTCGCCTTTACTATCACAACGGTATCGAAAAACATTTTAAGCTTTTCCTGTTCTATTAAACAATCGTGAGTATTTACCTCATAACTGTTTTTATTTGTGCCTTTTCGGTGGTGACGGAAGGACTCTCTAATAGCTCGCTTTATTTTGTTTCTGCTTACAGCTAATGGAATGTGTTTTTTTGCGACAACCATGCCAAGCCTAGGGCTGCTCAGTTGGTTTTTTCGCGACAAGAAGGTGAAATAGTTACCACCCTGTTTATATTCAACACCGTCAAAGACAGTTTTGTAGTTTTTAGAGTTAAGTAATCTGTGGTTTTTTTTAAACGATAGATGGCCGGTTTTGTGTGTTCGTGTACTTAACATATTGGCCAAAGAAGCGCTGGTTTAAGTCTTAACCGTAAGAACAGACACAGTCCAGTCGTAACAGCTAAACGGGGTAGGGTTTATGCACTTAAAACTTTTCTTCCTTTGGCGCGACGACGATTGATTAGTTGGCTCCCGCTTTTGGTTGCCATTCTGCTTCTAAAGCCGTGTGTGCGCTTTCGTTTTAGTGTGCTTGGTTGAAATGTTCTTTTCATGTCGGTTACCGATAAGCTGAATATATTTAACTTCGCGAACAGTGACTTGCAACAGTTCACGGGCGCAGGATTCTACGTGGTATACACCTAACTATCAATCCCTAAGCAGCATTATTTAGTTTAAACACAGGTATTTTTTAACAACCATGTGCTAATTATAATTGAAGAAGCACGACTGTTTTTGCTGTAGTGATTCTTCACTACCACTTCAGTATCTCTTGTTGGTTGCGCCCACAAGATATCCACAACTTACCAATATGTTAATAACTGATTAGAAAAATAATAATGTTTTTATTGCTTGAACCGCCGGTTTTTTTTCAAGGCATTGTTTTATATGGTTATTACCTCGGTTTTGGTTATAATTCAATCTTTTTTATTTTTGTTTTTTCTGTGGATAAAGTTGTCGCCTATGTCTATAATGGCCTACGCCGTGCCTGTTGGCACTATTTTTTCTTTTTGTCTTAGGAGTTCTCGCTTTGCCCCCATTATCCTGTCGCTATATTTGGGATCGATGCGTTGATTATTTAGAAGACGAGCTGCCTGCTCAGCAGTTCAATACGTGGATTCGTCCTCTACAACTGGACGCGAACGATAAACAGATCCATTTATTGGCGCCTAACCGCTTTATTCGTGATTGGGTTACCGACAAATTTATGCCGCGCATAAACGAATTAACTCAAATGCTATCAGAAGGTGAGGGTCAGCCTGAAGTGGCTATTTCAGTTTTAAAACCCTCGGGCCCATTACCGGCTAAAGCTAACATGCCGACTAAGAACGCTTTACAAAGCATCGATTTGTCTGCTCACCCCAGTAATCGTCTGATTGACTCGCCCACGCAGCCCGCGGTGTTGCAGGCGGCTGAGCCGACTCTGCGTGTCGAGCGTCGGGGTAGACCGCGGGAGGCTTTTTCTGGTCTGGTTGGTCAAACCGGCGCCTCAATAGCAGGTAGCTTTACGGGCACCCCCCTGCGAAAACCACTTAACTCGAATGTAATTGACTCTCAGGGCCACCAAAATAACCTTATCTCGGCCTATCGCTTTGATAATTTTGTCGAGGGAAAATCTAATCAGCTGGCCCGAGCCGCAGCCATGCAGGTGGTAGAAAACCCAGGCGGCTCTTATAACCCGTTATTTTTATACGGGGGGGTTGGTTTAGGTAAAACCCATTTAATGCAT
>DDDX01000086.1:0-20983 GCA_002339085.1 Cellvibrionales bacterium UBA1969 | reverse complement strand
TTAGGTAAAACCCATTTAATGCATGCGGTTGGTAATGCTCTGCAAGAAGTAAAACCCAATGCAAAGGTGGTATATCTTCATTCTGAGCGCTTTGTTGCCGACATGGTCAAAGCTCTTCAGTTGAATGCTATTAACGATTTTAAGCGCTATTACCGCTCCGTTGATGCTTTGCTCATTGACGACATTCAGTTTTTTGCTAATAAGGAGCGCTCGCAAGAAGAGTTCTTCCATACCTTTAATGCTTTATTAGAGGGTGGCCAGCAGATGATTCTAACTTGTGACCGTTACCCCAAAGAGTTACGTGGTTTGGAGGAGCGATTAAAATCACGTTTTGGTTGGGGTTTAACGGTCTCGGTTGAGCCGCCTGAGCTAGAGACAAGGGTTGCTATCTTGATGGCTAAAGCGGAGCAGGCGAAGGTTGATCTACCCAATGAGGCTGCTTTCTTTTTGGCACAAAGGGTTCGGTCAAATGTTCGGGAGTTAGAGGGTGCTCTAAAAAGGGTGGTAGCGAGCGCTCACTTTACAAAATCCGAGATTGATATAGCCTTGATCAAGGAATCGTTAAAAGACCTTTTGGCATTGCAGGACAAGCAGGTCAGCATTGATAATATACAGCGCACCAGTGCCGAATATTATAAGATTAAAGTGGCTGATTTAATGTCAAAGCGCCGCAGCCGTTCGGTCGCTAGACCTAGGCAAATGGCTATGGCGTTAGCAAAAGAACTGACCAACCACAGCTTGCCAGAAATTGGCGACGCCTTTGGTGGCAGAGACCACACAACCGTCCTTCACGCCTGCAAAAAGATCAAAGAGTTGCGTGATACGAGCTCGGATATTCGTGAAGATTATCAGAACTTATTGCGAACACTGGCGACATAAGCCGATGAGTGTTTAAATGTTTTTTATCACTACAATACCTTTACGGAGCGCAACAAAACAATGAAATTTACCGTTTCGCGTGAACAATTATTACGGCCATTGACTTTGGTGGCAGGCGCAGTTGAGCGTCGACAAACGATGCCTATATTAGCTAATTTGCTAGTCCGAGTGAGTGGTGATGTGCTTTATATAACAGGCACGGATCTTGAGGTTGAACTGAGTGCGACCATTATTCCAATTGCCAAGGCTGAATCTGATGGCGATATTACGGTTCCCGCGAGAAAATTTGTCGATATCTGTAAGTCGCTACCCGACGGCTGTGATATTGGCTTTGAGCTCGACGGCGGAAAAGCGCTTGTGAAAAGCGGCAGAAGTCGCTATACCTTGGCAACATTGCCAGCCACCGACTTCCCCTCAGTTCAGCGCGACGATAGTGGCTTTTCAGCAACAGTGAACCAAGGTGATTTTGCTCGTTTATTGAGTAGAACGGGTTTTTCTATGGCCCAACAGGACGTTCGCTATTATTTAAACGGCATGCTCTGGGAGTTATCTGATCGAACTTTCAAATCGGTGGCTACAGACGGGCACCGTTTAGCCATTGCTCATATAGACCTGGCCGATACTGTTGAGGGTGAAAAGCAGCAATTTATTATTCCTCGTAAAGGGGTCGTTGAGTTAACTCGGCTGCTTGCGGATGAGTCGGCCAACATAACGTTAGAGTTTGGCTCCAACCATATTCGAGCCACAACCGATGGCATGGTGTTTGTTTCAAAGTTAGTAGATGGTAAGTTTCCAGATTACGAGCGAGTTATACCTAAAGGTGGCAACAAGCTAGTAGTTGCTAAGAAGGAAGACTTAAAAGCCGCGCTGTCTCGTTCGGCAATTTTATCGAATGAAAAATTCAGAGGCATTCGTTTCACGCTTAGCGATGGCTTGGTAGGTATTCAAGCCAATAACCCAGAGCAAGAAGAGGCTCATGAGGAGGTTTCTGTTAATTATCAAGGAGATACCGTCGAAATGGGTTTTAACGTCAGTTATTTGATTGAGGTGCTTGGTGTGCTTGGCAGTGATGAAGTGAATATTACTCTCTCAGATTCAGCGAGCAGCGCCTTGATTCAGGACGGCAATGCTGATAACAACGCTCTTTATGTTGTGATGCCTATGCGTTTATAGCGTAGGTAATATTGCTATTCTATTCTCGCATTTACTCTTGTTGATACAAGCTGCCGGTATGCCGGCTTATTCGGGTAATTGTTTCACGTGAAACTTTCTAGTTTAGCTATTTCCGGCGTCCGAAATATCATTGACGCAAGGGTCGCTGATTTAGGCGACATCAATATTTTCACCGGCCTAAATGGTGCAGGCAAAACGTCGGTTTTAGAGGCTGTTTATATTTTAGGCCTAGCCAAGTCTTTTCGAGGGGCCCAGCTCCAGCCGGTTATTCATTATTTATCCAATACGTGTACCGTATTTGGCGAGCTTGAGCCGCTTGACGACGTCGCTCAACGAGTGGCGATAGGGGTAAAGCGGGCAAAAAAGGGTGGTCACAAAATACGTGTTGCGGGCAAAGATGAAAAAAGCCTGGTGCGGTTGGCGGAATTGCTGCCGCTTCAACTAATCAATGCCGCGTCTTATTTGTTATTAGAGGGCGGTCCTAAGCAGCGACGCCAATTCATCGATTGGGGCGTGTTTCACGTGGAACAGGAGTTTTATGGCGCTTGGCGGCGAATGCAGCGCTCATTAAAACAAAGAAACGGTGCTCTACGCTCTGGACGGGCGCACAGCACACCCTTAGCCGCCTGGGATAATGAGTTTATTGAGGCCGCCTTAATCGTCGATTCAGCAAGGCAGCGTTATTTTACTAGTTTTGAGCCTATCTTCTACGATTTTTTGACTCAGTTGCTGCCTGACAGCGGTTTGATTCTATCTTATGAGCGCGGTTGGAGTAGTGGCTGGCGTTTAGATGCCACATTAAAAGAGTCCAAACATCGCGACTTTAAGCGCGGCTTTACCCATCATGGACCTCAACGTGCGGATTTAAAGCTGACGATTAATGGTTTAAACGCTGGTCAGGTACTTTCTCGTGGACAGCAAAAATTAGTGGTCTGTGCGCTCAAGCTTGCTCAGTGTCAGCTAATGATTACAGAAACCTCTAACGGCTGTATTTTATTAATCGATGATTTGCCCGCTGAGATTGATCACATTCACCAAGCGAAGTTATGCCGCCTTCTAGATGGCTTGAATTTACAGTTATTTATGACCTGTGTTGAGGCCGCTGATCTGGCGGATCAACCCTGGTCGGATGAAAAAAACATTGCCGTGTTTGAGCTTGAAAGGGGTGAGATAACAGCGCTTTAAATACAATAGAAAGAATCACTATTTAAGTTGTCCTTTCAGCCATAAACTGCCGGATTAAGGTGTTGACTCTGGCTATCGAAAGGCAGACAATAATCACATAAAACGGTATATAAGCATTTGATTTTAATTAGATTAGCAAAAATTTTCCCACTGTGAAGAATCAAGCTTAACTGGTCAAAAAACAACCAGCTTAACTCTGAGGTCAAACTATGACAGAAACCAGCGTCGAAGAATATGATTCTTCGAGTATAACGGTCCTTAAGGGACTTGATGCTGTTCGTAAGCGCCCTGGTATGTATATTGGTGACACGGACGATGGCACCGGTTTACATCACATGGTTTTTGAGTTGGTTGATAATTCGATTGACGAGGCGCTGGCAGGGTTTTGTTCACAAATAAAAGTTACTATTCACCCTGATAACTCAATTACAACCTCGGATGATGGGCGAGGCATTCCTACCGATATTCATGAAGAGGGGGTCTCTGCAGCAGAGGTCATCATGACGGTTTTGCATGCTGGCGGTAAGTTTGACGATAACACCTACAAAGTTTCTGGCGGCCTACACGGTGTGGGCGTGTCGGTGGTCAATGCTTTATCGTCGTTATTAACGTTAACGGTTCGACGTAACGGCAAAGTTTATGAGCAGGTTTATCGTCATGGTGTGCCTGATGCGCCGTTAGCTGTGATTGGTGAAACCGACGCTTCAGGGACAGCTGTGCATTTTCACCCGTCTACAGAAACATTTACTAATATTGAATACCACTATGAAATTCTAGCCAAACGCTTACGCGAACTATCATTTTTAAATTCTGGCGTTAATATTTTATTAACCGATGAGCGAACCGGTAAATCTGATACCTTCTGCTATGAAGGCGGTTTGCGCGCATTCGTCGAACATTTGAATACCAATAAAACACCCATCAATACCGGATTATATTTTTCAACAACGTATGAAGACATTGGGGTTGAGGTATCGTTGCAGTGGAATGACGGCTTCCAAGAAAATATCTACTGCTACACCAATAACATTCCACAGCGAGACGGCGGCACACACTTAGCGGGTTTTCGCTCAGCATTAACACGGGGCTTAAACGCTTATATTGAAAAAGAAGGTTTGGGCAAGGGCGCTAAAGTATCGACCACCGGTGACGACGCTCGAGAAGGCTTAACGGCCATTGTGTCAGTCAAAGTGCCGGATCCAAAGTTCTCTTCACAAACCAAAGACAAGCTTGTTTCATCAGAGGTTAAGTCGGCTGTAGAGCAGGCGATGGGCGAAAAGCTATCGGAGTATTTGTTAGAAAGCCCTCAAGAGGCTAAAGCTATTGTCGGCAAGATGATTGATGCTGCTAGAGCAAGAGAGGCTGCACGAAAAGCACGTGAAATGACGCGCAGGAAAGGCGCGCTTGATATTGCTGGCTTACCAGGCAAGTTAGCAGACTGCCAAGAAAAAGACCCAGCACTTTCAGAGATTTATATTGTCGAGGGTGATTCGGCGGGCGGGTCAGCCAAGCAAGGCCGAGCAAGAAAAACACAGGCTATCTTGCCATTAAAGGGCAAGATATTAAATGTAGAAAAAGCCCGGTTCGACAAAATGCTTACCTCGGCGGAGGTCGGTAACCTAGTGACGGCATTGGGTTGTGGGATTGGCTCAGCAGAGTTTGATGCCGATAAATTACGCTATCATTCCATCATTATAATGACCGATGCGGATGTCGATGGCTCGCATATAAGAACCTTAATTTTAACTTTTTTCTTTCGCCACATGCGTGAGCTTATCGACCGTGGGCATGTTTTTATTGCTCAGCCGCCGCTTTATAAAATAAGCAAGGGCAAGCAGCAAAGCTATTTAAAAGATGAGGCAGAACTAGATAGCTTCTTCACTCAGGTTGCTTTAGAAAATGCCGAACTGTATATCAATGATCAGGCTCCTGCAATTAAAGCTGACGCATTAGGGCAAATGGTAACAGAGTATAAAACAGTCATGGCAATGATTGATCGCCTATCTAAAATTTATCCTACCGAGGTTCTAGAGCGATTAATTCATCAGCACCCCGTTTCTGAAGTGGAACTAAAAGATTCTGGCCACATGCACTCTTGGTGTGAAGCCTTAGAACAAACTTTCACTGACTCACACAAGGCGGGACAGCAAAGCTACTCTATTACCGTTAAACAAGATTTGGAGCGCGGATACTTTATTCCTGAAATATCGATTGTCTCGCATGGTATTACTTCAAATTATCAGCTGGGCCATGACTTTTTTAGCTCGGCGGAATACCGTTCGATTAATCAATTGAGTCATAAAATAGCTGAGTTGATCGAGCCATCTGGTTTTATTAAGCGTGGCGATAAGCGACAAGAAATTGCAGATTTTCCAGAAGCATTACATTGGTTAATGTCCGAGGCTAAGCGGGGTTTTATGATACAGCGCTACAAAGGGTTGGGCGAAATGAACCCTGATCAGTTATGGGAAACAACAATGGACCCAGAAGTGCGGCGCATGTTGGTGGTGACCATTGAAGACGCGATAGCTGCCGATCAAATATTTACCACTTTGATGGGCGATCAAGTCGAGCCAAGGCGCGAATTTATTGAGAAAAATGCATTATCTGTTGCCAATTTAGACGTTTAAGTTTTATTGCGTTGGCACTTGGCTTTTATTCCCGCACTAGCTTTTTGATGGTGCAAGCAAAGAAATATCAGCAACATGTAAAAACAGCGCCCGCAACTTCGCCAATAATGACAGTCGATTTACCTTTAATGCTGGATCCTCTGCATTCACCATAACCGTATCAAAAAAAGCGTCGATTGCAGCGCTTAACTCCGTTAGCTTTAATAAACCATCACGATAATTACCTTTTTCAAATAGCGGCAAAACGATTTTTTCTTGTTGCTCAATGGCGGCAGATAAAGTTTTTTCTGCCGGCTCAACAAGTAAAGACGAGTTGAAATCTTTGGCTTCGACGGTGGATTCTGACTTGGTAAGAATATTATTCACCCGTTTGTTAGCGCTTGCCAGGCTATCACTTTCAGGTTTTTTAATGAAAGCGGCAACCGCTTGAACACGTGCATCAAAGTCCAACGGTTGTTGCGGATATTTTGCCTTAACCGCTGAAAAAACTTCAGTCGCTAAACCTTGGTCTTGATAAAGAGCAGCAAAACGATCGAGCAGGTAACTAAAAACCTTCTCTTCCGTTTCTAGAGGGTCGGCTAATTCAGCATGTAAATGACAGGCTTTATTAATCCATTCTTTAATATTAATGGCGAGCTGGTTTTGTAAAATAATTTGTAACACCCCAATAGATGCTCGTCTTAGTGCGAATGGATCTTTAGAGCCGCTGGGCATTTGCCCAATACCAAAGATGCCCGTCAAGGTGTCTAGTCGGTCAGCCAAGGCAACAGCACAGGCCGTAGGGCTAGACGGCACTTTATCGCCGGCATATTTAGGCAAATAATGTTCGGCAATCGCATTAGCGATGGTCTCACCTAAGCCTTCATGGCTGGCATAATAACCGCCAGCAGTGCCTTGCATTTTATCAAATTCAAGCACCATGTCTGAGGCCAAGTCGGCTTTGGATAATTGCCCTGCTTGTTTCGCCGCCGAAGCGTCTGCGCCTAAAGCGGTGGCTAGCCCCTCTGACAGCGAGGCGATCCGTTTGGTTTTATCAAACACAGTGCCGAGTTGTTTTTGAAACACAATAGATTTTAATCGTTCACGTAATTGTGCCAAGCTATATTTTTTATCAGTCTCGAAAAAAAAAGCAGCATCGGCCAAGCGAGGCCGAATGACACGCTCATTACCACGAATAACGGCTTCAGGCTGAGTACTGTCAATATTACTAACGGTAATAAAGTTAGCTATTAGCTGTTGTTTTTCATCAACAACATGAAAATATTTTTGATGCTCATTCATTGAATAAATCAGGGCTTCTTGAGGCACAGATAAAAACTCCTTATCAAAGCCGCCGATTAGTGCATAAGGTTTTTCAACTAGGGCGGTAACTTCGTCTAGCAAGTCGTCTTCAATCACAGCCGTACCGCCCGCCTCACGACCCAAGGCCGAAACTTGTTTACAAATATCTTTTCGTCGAGTTTCGAAACAAGCGACGACAGAGCCTTGTTCTGACAGCAACGATTCATAATGATCGGCATGGTCAATAAAAATAGCTTCAGCGTTGTGGAAGCGGTGACCTTGGGTCTTTTGCGCAGCGTTAATGCCCATCACTTGGCAGTTAACTAGTTGCTCGTCTAGTAATACCAGCAACCAATGCATCGGCCTAACAAATTCGGCGCGCGAAGCACCCCAGCGCATTCGCTTTGGAATAGGGAGCTTATCTAAAGCACTGGTAATAATGGCTGCTAACAGTGTCGATGTTGGTTGACCTTTATTCGTTGAAATAAAAGCTAACCGCAGTCCTTTTTCTGTCTCAACTTGCTGCAGTTGCTCAAATGCAATTTGATTGCTTTTAGCAAAACCCATTGCCGCCTTTGTCGGCTTGCCTTCTTTATCAAACGCGGCGGCTACAGCTGGACCTAGCTTTTTAATGACTTGATCGGCTTGTTGCGTATCGAGTCCTGGGATTAAAACAGCTAATCTTCGCGGGGTTGCAAAACGCTTGACGCTGGCCGCATTAAAGTCGAGATTATGCGCTTTAAAGCCTTCTATCAAGCCTTGTTCAAAAGCTAAAGACAGCGCTTTTAATGCCGTTGGTGGCAGCTCTTCAGTACCTATTTCAATTAGACAATTCGCCGATGTTTTCATTGGCCGGCTTCCGCTTGCGCTTGTGCAAACTTTTCAAGCGCCGCTTGCTGGTGTTCATTATCGGCTAATGGAAAGCCTAATTCGGCACGTTTAGCGTAATAGCTTTCAGCAACAGCGCGGGCCAATGTGCGTACGCGAAGAATAAAGCGCTGTCTTTCTGTCACAGAAATAGCATGCCTAGCATCTAATAAATTAAACGTATGGGATGCTTTCATGACTTGCTCATAAGCTGGCAGCGGCAAATTAGCTTTAATTAAACGCTGACTTTGTGACTCGCATTCATCAAAATAGCTAAACAAGAAATCAACGCGTGCATGCTCAAAATTATAGGCTGACATTTCAACTTCATTTTGGTGAAACACATCGCCGTAGCTAACATTACCGCCAGCATTATGCGCCCAGATTAATTCATAAATACTATCTACGCCTTGTAAATGCATGGCAATACGCTCTAAACCGTATGTGATTTCTCCTGTTACAGGAAAGCACTCAAGGCCACCCACTTGCTGAAAATAAGTGAACTGGGTAACCTCCATACCGTTTAACCAAACCTCCCAGCCTAACCCCCATGCACCCAGTGTTGGTGACTCCCAGTTATCTTCAACAAAGCGGATGTCGTTAATTGTTGGGTCTATACCAATTTTATAAAGGGAATCTAAATAGAGTTGTTGGATATTGTCTGGCGAAGGTTTTAATGCAACCTGAAATTGATAGTAATGCTGAAGACGGTTGGGGTTTTCTCCATAACGGCCGTCAGTGGGTCGACGGCAGGGCTGCACGTAAGCGGCGCTCCAATTTTCTGGTCCGATGGCCCTAAGGAAAGTGGCGGGGTGAAATGTGCCTGCCCCTACTTCCAAGTCTAACGGCTGGAGTACGACGCAACCTTGCTCTGCCCAATAACTTTGAAGCTTAAGAATAAGTTCCTGGAATGTGGGCACTTGGTTTGGACTTTGTTGTTGCTGGTTATTCATGGTGTCAGACACTGGGCAAATATTCTCTTAACAATGAAAAAAGACGGCGGTCTATTTAGAGGTGCTTATTGTACCTTAAACCAGTACGAATCAGCTATTTTCGCCAAAACGCCGGGGCTAATAAGACCAAAACGGTAAAAACTTCTAAGCGGCCTAGCAGCATGGCTAAGCAAAGCGTCCATTTTGCTGTTGCAGATAAGCCAGCATAATGTTCAGAAACCTCACCTAAGCCTGGGCCAAGATTATTAATACTGGCGCCAACTGCCGAAAATGCTGTTAGAAAGTCTGTGCCTGTAGCTAGCACCATTAAGATCATGGCGATATAAGCAAAAACATAGAATGCAAAAAAGCTCCAAACCGCACTGACCACGTCATTGGAAACTGGGCGGCCACCGACCTTGATCGGTATAACAGCATGAGGATGAATGAGCCGGAGTAACTCGCGATACCCCTGCTTTATGATTAGCAGGACTCTTATCGCTTTCATGCCCCCGCCGGTTGAGCCTGCCGACGCTCCCATAAAGGCGAGAAAGAACATAAACAAGGGAATAAACGTTGGCCACTGGCTGTAATCACCTACCACAAAGCCTGTTGTTGTTGAAAGCGAAATAACTTGAAAGGCGGCCTCTAACAATTGAGCGCCCGGACTGGCTGGTTGATTATGTAACAGTATTAAGGCTGCGCTAACAATGGCTACAGCGAAAAAATTAACCAGTAAATAAAATTTAAATTCCGAATCTTGGCGGTAAACTGCCAATGATCGATTATGGTAAGCAAAGAAGTGTAGAGCAAAATTAATACCAGCGATTAACATGAAAGCCATTGCAATAACTAAGATAGAGGGATTATCAAAATAGCCGATGCTGGCGTCATGGGTGCTAAAGCCACCAATTGCAACGGTTGAAAAGCTGTGGCTTAATGCATCGAATGGGCTCATGCCTGCAAGCCAGTAACTTGCACCACAAGCTATTGTAATCAAAAGGTAGATAGTAAAAAGCGCTTTTGCAGTGCTGGTTATTCTTGGTGTTAACTTATGATCTTTCATGGGGCCGGGTGTTTCTGCCCGATAAAGCTGCATGCCGCCAACACCGAGCATCGGCAAAATGGCAATGGCGATGACAATAATACCGATACCGCCTAGCCATTGTAATTGCTGTCGATAATAAAGAATGGACTTAGGCAAATCATCCAGCCCAGTAATCACGGTAGCCCCCGTGGTTGTAAGTCCAGAAATAGATTCAAAAATAGCATCAGTGATGCTGAGGGAAACACTGTCGGCCAACAATAGCGGCAACGAGCCAAACAAGCCGAGCACAAACCAAAATAAGGTTGTGATTAAGAAGCCGTCTCGCGTTCGTAGGGCGTGGCGTTGTTTTTTATTGGGTAGCCATAGCAATGCGCCGCTAAAGGCGGTGACGGCAAATGCGGTTAAGAAAATATTGACCGTTGGCTCGTTGTACCATATGGCAAAAGCAATAGGCACTAACATTGTGACGCTGAAAATGAGTAGCAGTAAGCCCAGCAATGCGGCGATGATAGAAAAATGCATAGTGCTAACAACCTCAACTGAATTAGTCGGAGCTTGACTTAATTAATAATTAAAAAAAGCCAAGCCCAACTTGAAATAAGGCTTCAACAGCAGGTATTTGGGTTTTATCGACTAAAAAGACAACCACGTGATCGTCTGTTTCTATGACAACATTACGGTGAGCAATTAATACTTCTTCACCCCTAACAATTGCGCCTATTCTAACCCCTTCAGGTAAGTCAATATCGGTGAGCGTCTTGCCAACAACTTTTGAGTTTTTAGCATCACCATGGGCGATCACCTCTAAGGCTTCTGCTGCGCCTCGGCGTAAAGAATGTACAGCCGCCATATCTCCACGACGAACATGTGCAAGCAAGCCGCCGAGAGTAATTAGTTGGGGGGCAAAGGCAACATCGATATCCTCACCCTGGACTAAATCGACGTAAGCAGGGTTGGTAATCAGGGTGATGACTTTTCTGGCGCCTAATTTTTTTGCTAATAAAGACGACATAATGTTGGCTTCATCATCATTGGTCAGTGCAATAAAGACATCAATGCTGTCGATGTTCTCACTGCGTAATAAGTCCGTGTCGGAGGCGCTACCATTGAGAACGATGGCTTTATCTAGCGACTCAGACAATACTTCAGAGCGGCTTGGATTATGCTCAATGATTTTTACTGAGTGTTGATGTTCTATCGCCTTAGCTAGGCGTAAACCAATATTGCCTCCACCAGCAATCATGATTCGGTTATAGGGACGGCGAATCTGCCCCAGCTCTTTCATGACCGGCAAGATATTTTCTTTTGCAGCAATATAGAAAACTTCATCAAGTGGCGCTATTACGGTGTCTCTTTCTGGCTTTATTGCTCTGTCGGCACGAAAAATAGCGGCTACTCTGGCATCTTGCTTGGGCGTCATTCGGTCGATTTCAATTAAGGTGTTGCCGATAAATTTATCGCCAGCTTCGGCTTTGATGGCGATTAACTGCGCCGCACCATCGGCAAAATTAAGCACTTGCAGAGTGCCTGGGTATTCTAATAGTCCGATAATATGTTCGGTGACCAGTTTTTCAGGGGAGATGATCACATCAACAGGAATAGCATCGTCACAAAACAAGGCTTTGTGGTCGGCATAACTGTTGGCTCGAATACGACAAATTTTGGTTTGCGTGCGATAAATAGAATGCGCTATTTGGCAGGCGATCATATTGATCTCGTCAGAGCCTGTGACGGCCACTAACATATCGGCATCTTCTATGCCGGCTTTTAATAGCACATCAGGATGTGCGGCATGGCCACCCACTGTAGCGATATCTAGGCGGTCTTGTAGTGCTCTTAAACGGGCGTTATCGCGGTCGACAATGGTGATATCGATCTGTTCATTGGCTAAGCTTTCGGCTAATGTACCGCCGACCTGCCCACCACCCAAAATTACAATTTTCATAGTGTCTGCTTAAATATCCGTTTGGGGGTAATACTCAGTATTAGCCATCAAATCATATCGTTGTGCTAGCCTACTAAACCATGGCTGACTTGCTAAGCCTTGTGTAAAAAAAACCACCATATTTGCCCTGATTTGGTAGTAGTTGGCGTCCATAGCCCTGCTGTTGCCCCCAAACGGCATCAATTTTTAAGGCTTTAGCATCGGGCATTGCATGTAAAAACGCATCGATGACGTGGTTATTTTCTTCTGGCATGACCGAGCAAGTGCAATAAAGCAGTTCGCCACCGGGTTTTAGTGCGGCCCAGAGTGCATTGAGCAAACGTTTTTGCTGCTGGGCAAAAGATGCAATATCTGTTTCACGGCGAAGTATTTTAATGTCAGGGTGATGGCTAATAATTCCGGTGCCAGAGCAGGGAGCATCTAACAATATTCGGTCAAACAATACGCCGTCCCACCAGTCATCGAGTTGCGCGGCATCGGCGGCGATACAGCGCGCGCGATAACCGCATCGCTGGAGGTTTTCCTCAACATTAAGTAAGCGCTTACTACTACTATCGACCGCTGTCAGATGAATAGATTCCTCTTTCTCCAAAAGGTTGACCGCTTTTCCACCGGGTGCGGCGCAGGCATCCAGAATCTGCATATTGGTATCGATATTGAGCAAGGAGGCGGCTAGTTGAGCACCTACATCTTGCACGCTGACCGTGCCTTCAGCAAAATTTGGTAAGGCTGAAATATTCACAGCTGATCGCAATCGAATCGCTGTGTCACAATAGTCATCGATTTCGCTGTCAATGCCGGCAGCTATTAATTGTGCTTGATAAGCTGCCCTACTGCTGCGGTTGAGATTGACTCTAAGTGCCATAGCCGGCGCAGCATTGTTGTAATTAACGATATCTGTCCATGCTGCAGGCCAATGTTTTTGCAGTGTCAGGTAAAGCCATTGAGGGTGATTCGCTTGCGCTGCTTCGGTTGGTTTTGGAAGCCCATCAATAGAGTCTTGCAGGCGTAAGAAATTACGCAAGACGGCATTGACTAATCCTTTTGCCCAAGGTTTTTTAAGCCCTTTAGTGGCGTCGACAGTGGCACTAATAGCGGCGTGATCGGGAGTACGAAGATATTGCAGTTGATAAAGGCCAATTAAGAGTAAGGCATGGATATCGGCATCTTTTTTACTTAAGGTTTTTTTTAATAGTGTTTGTAGTTGAGCATCTAATTGAAAGTAGTGGCGAAGCGTGCCAAAGCAAAGTTTACGATAAAAGCTGCGATCTTGATCACTTAGCGGATGATTAATCGTTGAAGAAAAAGCCCCGCCTTGGCCAATGACTTTTGCAACCGCACGAGCCGCAAGCACACGGACATGTAGGACTGTTTTAATGGTTGGTCACCGATGCAATATGATTAAAACAATCGGCCACTTTAAAGAAGTTAGCACGACCATTGAGTAATGCCCTGATTGACATTGGTTTTGCGCCTGGAATTTGCAGCTCATATATGCGTAATTGACCAGCGCCGCATTGAACACTCAAGTAATCCTTGTTAATAGCAACAATAGTGCCAATACCGACGCCAGAGTGATGGTTTTCACTGGCCTGTGCTGCGGTAATGCGTAACCGTTGATCGTGTAAAAAAGTAAAGCAAGCTGTGGTAGAGGTGAATGCACGAATGGTACGATCAATAACTTCGGCGTTGGCGTGCCAATCAATGCAGCCCTCCGCCTTGTCAATTTTTTTGGCATAGCTGCTGTCACTGTCATCTTGAGGGACAAGAACAGCTGTTTCGTTATTCAATTCGGCAATGGCTTGGATTAATAGTGATTGACCAATAAGGGTTAATTTGTTTCGTAGGCTGTCACCGGTTTCAAGTGGATCGATAGTGCAGGGTTGCTTTAATAGCATATCGCCAGTATCGAGGCCGGCGGCCATTTGCATAATAGTAATGCCCGACGTTTTATCGCCGGCAATAATTGCTCGCTCAATGGGCGCGGCGCCTCGCCAATGCGGCAGTAATGAGGCATGAATATTAATGCAGCCTAGACGAGGAAGGTCAAGCACGGCTTGCGGAAGAATTAAGCCATAAGCAGCTACTACCATTAGATCAGCATGAAAAGACTTGAGCTCGACTTGTTGCTCAGCGGCTTTTAGCGATATCGGCTGCATCACCGGGATGGTGTTTTCTAGCGCTAAGGTTTTCACGGGCGAGGCGAGAGTTTTTTTTCCGCGGCCAGAACGACGATCAGGCTGGGTATAAATAGCAACAACCTCGTGCTCGGCTTGGTTAAGCAATGCTGCTAAGTGATCGGCAGCAAATTGTGGTGTGCCAGCAAAAATAATCTTCAATGTCTTGCCTGCCTAAGCCGTGGTTGAACAGATCAATAAAAGTTGCAAATATTATTTAGCGACGATCTTTTTTAATTTTTTGCTTGATACGATTGCGCTTCAAAGCAGATAGGTGGTCAACAAATAATTTACCGTTGAGATGATCAATTTCGTGTTGAATGCAAACAGCAAGAAGGCCGTCGGGAACCAACTCGAATAGCTTTCCGTCACGGCCTAAGGCTTTCACTTTAATGTGTGCTGGCCTGCTAACTTCTTCAAAAACCCCAGGTACGGATAAGCAGCCTTCTTGATAATCAAATGCCCCATCATCTAATACCTCAAAACTTGGGTTAATCAATACCAAGGGCGCGTCTTTTTGTTCAGATAAATCAATCACAATGACTTGTCGGTGCATATTCACTTGGGTGGCGGCTAGGCCGATACCCTGCGCTTCGTACATAGTTTCTAGCATGTTATCAATTAGGTGTTGAATTTTATCGTCGACCTTTTGTACAGGCTTAGCGACTGTTCGCAAACGTGGGTCGGGAAATTCTAAAATATCGAGGATTGCCATTAAATGTCTTATCGTTAGTTAGTTTAATCAGCCGCGCTGTAGAAAAACATAAACCGTCTATTCGCTCACATTAGCGTTAATTTTAATGGGCACCGTTCAATAAGCGTTTAATTTGCCCTAGAGCTAACAGTTTTCTACACCCAGTTTAACTATTATACAGCTCGAAACTCTGAATGTGCAGGCAAGAATGCAACCATTGTGGGTCAAAAAGGTCACAAATTAAGGCTGAAAGCGAATTATATTTTGCTACTCACCGGCTGAGGAAATCCATGAAGCGTATTTTACAATACAGTGTATTGGCGATCGTATTCAGCGTTTGGCTTCGACCCTAGCCAGTTTGAAGCCATCGAAGCACGGTTGAGTGAACCAGTGGGGGCCTTATCTGCTGCCTTGGTCGATTTAGTGCTTGAAGGCCTTATTCAGGTGATTGGGGGTTTTTATACCCGCAATTGCTCGTAAGCAATGGGTGCTATCTCCGGTTATCCGCTAAGGCCAGATGACCAAAAGGATAATCTATCGGCGCCTAGCTTTGGCATAATTAAAGCCTTGAATGCAAGCAATTAAGGCGACTGAATAGATGTTGCAATATAAGGATAGCTAAATGACCTGGTTTACTGAGGCCAATACCCAGCAAGATATTATCGATAGGGCGCCAACACTGGCGCCAACATTTAAAGCCTTTTATGACAGTTTTTGGCAACTAAGTTCGGTGCCGCCAAGTTTGCTCGAACTCTGTCGTTTGCGTGTTGCGCAATTGCATCAGAGTGATTATCAATGGCAGCATCAGCAGATTGAGTTGAATACTGAAAAGCGCCAATCGCTGTCTCAATGGAGTAAAAGCGCCGTTTACACTGACGCTGAAAAAGCCTGTTTAGTCTTTACTGAAGTTTACTGTATAGACCCGCAAGCGATAACAGATGCGCATGCAGGGGCGGTTAAATCTGAACTGGGTGACGCGGGTTTGGTCGCGTTAATTGAGGCGCTAGGGCTATTTTATGGCATGACTCGCGTCAGCCAGTTATGGGGGTTTTGACGTATGAGCAATCAACCAAGAGTAAGTGCTAACTTATCTAAAACTGGAAATGTGGTAAGAGATTCCGCATTAGGCCTAGTCACTGAGACGGTAGATCCCTATCTTCGTTTTAACCACGCTATTTGGCATAACGGCCCTTTAACGGCCGCTGAGGTTGAGCTGGCGCGCTTGCGCAATGCCCGTAAGGTAAACTGTGTTTTTTGTAAAGCGGTGCGCTACGATATTGCGATTGAAGCCGGTCTTGATGAAGCTAAGGTCGAACAGATTACAGACGACTTCGACCAGAGCGAGTTAAGCCAACGCGAGAAGTTAATACTGGCCTATACCGATTATTACCTACAACAACCAACCGCAATGACGACAGAATTTAAGCAGCGCTTAACCGAGGAGTTTTCAGCGGCGGAGATTGTTCATCTGTCGCTGGCTATAATGTTATGCAATTGTTTTTCACGTTGCGCGGTTTCACTGGGCGGTATGCCTAAAGATGATTTACCCCTTATGCAGATCAGCGTGCCAGAATAAAACCTAATCCATCAACGACTTTCAGTGTTAGGTTGTTAAACAGGGTACAATGGCCACTTATTATCGGCTTCAGACTTGAAAGCGAAGGCAAACTTCGGTATTTTGCGCGGCTGATAATAAAATTGAATCCCCGGCCGGGGATTCTTATGTAAGCTATTGATTCATATAAAAAAAGAGAGAGATCATCATGAGTGACCATTTTGTTGCTATTTTAATGGGTTCAGACAGTGATTTGCCACAGATGCAGCCCGCGATTGATACCTTAGCAAAATTTGATATTCGTACCGAAGTGAAGGTGACTTCAGCCCACCGAACCCCACAAGCCACCCATGAGTATGTCACGACTGCTGAGCAGCGTGGCTGTGCCGTATTTATTGCGGGTGCTGGAATGGCTGCCCACTTGGCGGGTGCTGTTGCTGCGAATACTACTAAGCCAGTGATTGGCGTGCCAATCAATGCCTCGCTTGAAGGGCTAGATTCATTGCTGGCTACGGTTCAAATGCCTGGCGGTATTCCAGTAGCCACAGTAGCGATTGGTAAAGCAGGCGCTAAGAATGCCGCGTACTTAGCCGCTCAGATTTTAGCGACTGCCAATGCTGAGCTTAGTGAGCGTGTGAAAGCAGAACGCGCGGAGAATGCTAAAGCTGTTGAAGCGAAAGATGCGGCATTACAGGCCAAGCTTGCTCAATAAGAAACCATGAGCAGCCTTGATCTGCAGCTTCGCGATCAAGCGATTCAAGCACTCACCTGCGGCGATCTTATCGCTTATCCTACCGAAGCTGTTTGGGGTCTAGGCTGTGATCCATTCAATAGCTTGGCAGTTGATAAATTATTAGATTTAAAAGGCCGCTCGGTTGAAAAAGGGCTAATTTTAGTTGCCGCCCATCTTGATCAGTGTGGATTGATTACCCGCCATCTATCCAGTGAGCAACTCAATCGCTTACAAACAAGCTGTCAGCCAACAACCCCTATTAAGCGCGCCACAACATGGCTGGTGCCCAGCAATGACAGCATGCCCGATTGGATAACCGGTCAATTTGATACCGTTGCTATTCGCGTCTCACGCCACCCCATTGTTGCCGAATTATGTCAAGCATTTGGTGGCATGATAGTCTCAACCTCGGCTAACCCGCAGGGTCAAGCCGCCGCGATCAATCAGCATCAGGCTGAGCGATACTTTTCCAATCGTGTTCGAGTATATGTAGGGGGCGATCTTGGTGGCCAGCAACAAACATCAGAATTAAGGCATTTAGTGACTAACGAGGTTTTACGGTAAACTGCTGCTTGAGTTAACCACAGGCGCTAAATAAGAGAGTTAAGCAACGAGGCAAATGGTGAGCCATATAGATAAGCAAGCAGTAAAAAGTTTCTTGCTCGACCTGCAAGACCGCATTTGTGCTGAATGTGAAGCTTTGGATACAGCGACTCAATTCGTCGAAGACAGTTGGCAGCGTTCCGAGGGCGGTGGTGGTCGGACACGTGTGATCAGCAATGGCGCTGTGTTCGAAAAAGGCGGGGTTAATTTTTCGCATGTGTTTGGCGATCAGTTACCGCCTTCTGCTACAGCAACGCGACCTGAATTAGTGGGTTGTCGTTTTGAAGCGATGGGCGTTTCTGTGGTGATGCATCCCGATAATCCATTTGTCCCAACATCACATGCTAATTTACGATTTTTTGTCGCTGAGAAAACTGGCCAAGAAGCGATATGGTGGTTTGGCGGCGGCTTCGATTTAACCCCCTATTATCCCGTAGTGGCTGATTGCGTGAACTGGCATCGCGCCGCTGAGCGGGCTTGCCGACCCTATGGCGAGGCCGTCTATTCAGCGTTCAAAAAAAATTGTGATGAATACTTTTATTTGCCCCATCGCGATGAACATCGAGGTATTGGCGGTTTGTTTTTTGATGACTTGAATGAGTGGGGCTTTGATACATGCTTTGAATTTATTGCACAAGTCGGCAATCAGTATATTAACGCCTACAGTGATATTGTTCGCCGTCGTAAAGACGACAGCTTTAACCAAACGCAGAAACAATTTCAGTGTTACCGCCGAGGTCGCTACGTGGAATTTAATTTAGTCTATGATCGGGGCACACTTTTTGGCTTACAGTCTGGTGGTCGCACCGAATCTATTTTAATGTCTATGCCTCCAGAAGTTAATTGGCATTATGCTACGGAAGGCGATACGTTTGATTTACAGCAGAAACAATTGCTGGCCGTGCTGCAACCCAAAGACTGGCTCAACCACAATGATCGGAGCGGCGCCTAATAATGACAAACTTAACGGCAAGTTATGCGGTGTTTGGCAATCCTGTTGAGCACAGCAAGTCGCCTGACATTCACCAACAGTTTGCTGAGCAAACTCAGCAGGCAATGTGCTATGAAAAAAAACTTGTGCCAGTTGATGCGTTTGACTCTGCTGCACAGTCATTTTTTGATGATGGCGGGTTGGGACTGAACATCACCGTACCATTTAAACTCGCTGCCTATCATTTTGCCGCGCAATTAACCGAGCGAGCAAAAACGGCGGGGGCGGTGAATACATTAATAAAAAGAGACGGCATAATTATTGGCGATAATACTGACGGTTGCGGTTTGTTGAGGGATATTCGTGACAATCTCCAGTGGCCTCTAGCGCAACAAAATATTTTAATTCTTGGCGCCGGAGGCGCCGTTCGAGGTATTTTAGCACCGCTACTGGCGGCTAACCCACAATCAATAACCATTGCTAACCGCAGCCTTAAAAAAGCTCAGACATTGGTCGAGCAGTTTCAACCGCTTGCAGATACTGGTTCTCTGAGCTGTCTCGATTACACAGAGCTCAATGACAAGTATAAGCTCATTATCAATGGCACCAGTGCCAGCTTAGCTGGACAATTGCCGGCGGTTAATTCTTTAATTTACCATCAAGCGTACTGCTACGACATGATGTATAGCAAAAGTACAACCACGTTTTTACATCAAGCCAAAACCAGTGGCGCGCAAGCAACTGCTGATGGCTTGGGCATGTTGGTTGAACAAGCGGCAGAGTCTTTTTATCAGTGGCGCGAGCTAAGGCCAACGACTAAATCGGTGATTGCTTCAATTCGTGATGCAATGTAGATGCTGACGGTAATTGCGATTGGTATCTCGGGTTGTATACAGCAACAGAAATACTGGCTGATAATATTCATCGTTAATTTAGCGCTCCATTCGGCATTACCTACCCATGCCGCGCCTTTCATCGAGCTGCCTAAAGCGAACTTACAAGCCCATGAGCTAGGTGTCATTTATTTGAAGGGCAACCTTAAAAGTGAGCGCATTGCGAGAAGCTATCAGCGCTTAAGAGCGATACCGGCGGCAAATATTATCGGCATTAGTCTTGACGACCAAAAAGTCAATGCCAGCCCCGGTAAGTTTGCGGTTCAAAAACGAATAGTGGACGCGCTGCTTGGTCCTCATATTCAGGCCTTGGCACTCGCGTGGGACCAGCCTTATCGGGTGGGCTGCATGAGCATGTCGGCAGCATTTGCTTTTGGCTATGATGCCGATTTTTGTGCCTCTGGTTGTCAAAAAACGAAACACTCAGCCTACTATCATTCGAGTAGCACGGCGCCTTTCACAGATTTTAATTTTCGACCGACCATGATGTTGGCTGCCACCACGGTAGAAAATGCCGAATCATTTATTATGCGGGGCATCAAGTCTGATGATTCTCAACCGCGTGGCGATGTTTATTTATTGCAGACCAGTGATAATAGTCGTTCCGTCCGTAAGATTTTTTATCCGACGATTAAGGATGCTTTTGAGCCGCAGCACGCGGTGAACATTGTTTCAAGCGATAGCATAGTCGATCGCTCAAATATTCTTTTTTATTTTACCGGTATAAAATCAGTGCCTCATCTAGACACCTTAAACTTCTTACCCGGCGCAATAGCGGATCATTTAACTTCTTATGGTGGGCGGTTAACGGATTCGACGCAAATGAGTGCGATGCGTTGGTTGGAGGCGGGTGCAACGGGCAGCTATGGCACTGCGTTAGAGCCATGCAATTTTTTAGAAAAGTTTCCTAACCCATTAATAGCCATGTGGCATTATAATAAGGGCGCTAGCTTAATCGAGTCCTATTGGAAAAGTGTGCAGATGCCCGGACAAGGCAACTTCATTGGCGAGCCCTTGGCTTCGCCTTTCAGTGGTTATCGCTTAGTGCGTTGGAAAAACACCGTGAGATTGTACTCGCCGATTCTACGTCAAGGCCAATACAGCATTTTAGTTGGCCAGCTGGCGAGTGGTGGTTTACCAATGCCTAGTTATTTGCGACAACTAAATACTATTGCGACGCAACGTGTGAGCCAAGCAAAAAATTATATTGAGCTTAAGCCGCCCTATTATCCGTTTTATCGTATAGAACGATTATAGTCAGTGAATGACCTTTAAATTTAGTTATGATCTATGGATGTGTCTTGATACTGATTTTTTAGTTTCACATAGTTAGCTGCGCTGTAGATGAAAAAAGCTTTTTCTTTTTCGCTTAATGGCCGCGTTTTTTTACAGGGTGAGCCCAAATAAAGATAGCCGCTGTCCAGTCGTTTGCCTGCAGGCACCAAGCTGTTAGCGCC
>DDDX01000066.1:7600-7819 GCA_002339085.1 Cellvibrionales bacterium UBA1969 | reverse complement strand
TTGACCGTTGAGCAAGCGTTTGAATTATCCGATGCATCGGCTGAGCGATCTGCGGCTGGCTGCTCGATTAAATTATCGATTGATACGATCAGTGAGTATCTTCGATCTAATATTACCATGCTACGCTGGATGGTCAGTGATAATTACGGTGATCCGCGGACACTTGAGCGCCGAGCGCAAAAGATGGAAGAGTGGCTGGCGAATCCGTCTCTGATGAGT
>DDDX01000066.1:7104-7276 GCA_002339085.1 Cellvibrionales bacterium UBA1969 | reverse complement strand
TGATGCAGATGCTGAATATGCTGAAGTTATCGAAATTAACATGGATGATATTGTTGAACCTATCATCTGTGCGCCGAATGATCCCGATGATGCTAGGACACTGTCTGATGTGACAGGTGACAAGGTCGATGAGGTCTTCATTGGTTCCTGTATGACTAATATTGGTCATTTT
>DDDX01000066.1:6582-6790 GCA_002339085.1 Cellvibrionales bacterium UBA1969 | reverse complement strand
TGTATGACTAATATTGGTCATTTTCGTGCGGCCGGTGAAATGCTTAAGCAGTATGAAGGTAATTTAGCAACCCGCATGTGGATTGTACCCCCTACCAGAATGGATGAAACTCAACTGATTGAAGAGGGCTACTATTCTACCTTTGGTAAGGTTGGCGCTAGAACAGAGATTCCCGGTTGTTCTTTGTGTATGGGGAATCAGGCCCGCG
>DDDX01000066.1:0-6284 GCA_002339085.1 Cellvibrionales bacterium UBA1969 | reverse complement strand
TGTTCACTGTGTATGGGGAATCAGGCCCGCGTTGAAGATGGGGCTACTGTACTTTCTACCTCGACTAGAAACTTTCCAAACCGTTTAGGCAATGGTGCAAATGTTTATTTAACTTCTGCCGAGCTGGCTTCGGTAGGGGCCATTTTAGGCAAGTTGCCAACTCGTGAGGAATACATGACTTATGCGAAAAAAATCGATTCTATGTCGGATGATATTTTTCGTTATTTAAATTTTGATAAAATGGAACAGTTTCAAAAAGGCGCAGAAGAAGGAAAACGAATAGCCGCCATTGAAATAAAAGAAGTCGGTAGTTTATAGCTGCCTACAAACCTACAAAAAAGCTGCCAAGGCAGTTTTTTTGTTTATGAGTCAAATCTAGCCGTCACTAGTTGCTGGCATTTATTCCGGTCTTACCATCGTTATCAGGCAAATATGTTTTAAACATCGTGCCTAGCTCATCGTTAGTGTGTTGTGGGATTCGATAATAGGTTCTGATCGCGAGCGAGCCATCAGGTTCAAACCTAAAGGTTTCAATGCTGGGCTCCATGAAGGTTTTACCATTAGAGGTAATGATATTATTCATAACCCAGCTAACTTCATTGCCTAAGATGAATAATGTCTCTTTAGGGATGTGAAATTCAACATTTGACTGAAATAAATCGTATGAATCGATACAGCAATGTTGAAAACCAAATTTTTCGGGTGTGGCGACAGGATCAAACATTCTGACGGCATCCGTTTTAAGCACGGTATGATAATTGTCAATCCAGCCTTGACGATCGCCAGCGGTCCATAATTTGTCGTAATTATTAGCCCAATTCCAAAGTGCTTCTTTGCTGGGTAATGCCATACTATCTACTCCTAAAAAAGTTCACTTTTAAATGACATTACTGAACCTTTGAAAGTCGGTTTTGTCATAGTGGAAATTTTTTATGATTATAGTGAGCCTTTGGAATTGCCTCAAGGTTGTTTAGATGACGGTTTTGATGGATTTAATTTTAATACTGTTCAGTTTACTATAGCGCGCTTGGTATTCATTTGAGTAGCTGTGATCGGATAATTTAAGAGAGAACAATATGTTTTTTGGTTTCAAAGGTTATATAAATCAACTGTTTAAATGGTTTTCCTGTGGTATTTTGCTTTCTCTAGGTGGGGGCTTTCTCTTATCGTCAGTGAGTCATGCTGATTTTTCTGATGGCATTGATATACCTTATACAGAGTTCAAGCTCCAGAATGGTTTGACGCTGTTAGTTCATCAAGACCGCAAAGCACCGATTGTTGCTGTCAATATTTGGTACCACGTAGGCTCAAAGGATGAACGGCCTGGTATTACTGGTTTCGCTCATTTATTCGAGCACTTGATGTTTAATGGCTCCGAGAACTATGACGGCGAATGGTTCTTGCCTTTGCAAAAGGCTGGTGGCACTGATTTAAACGGCACGACTTGGTTTGACCGCACCAATTACTTTCAGAATGTGCCCGCTCCAGCGCTGGATATGGTGTTGTGGATGGAGTCTGATCGAATGGGGCACTTCATTAACGCGGTTACTCAAGATACTCTGGATGAACAGCGTGACGTAGTGAAGAACGAAAAACGCCAAGGCGATAATCGTCCATACGGTAAAGCACAGTACGCTCAGTTAGCCGCGATGTTTCCTACTGATCATCCATATTCTTGGAGTACTATCGGCTCCATGGAAGACCTTGAGGCTGCGTCCTTAGATGATGTAAAAGAATGGTTCGCTCGATTTTATGGGGCCGCTAATGCCACATTAGTCATTGCGGGTGATGTTGATCCACAGCAGGTATTTACTAAGGTTAAGCACTATTTTGGTGACATTGCTTCAGGCCCTGCCTTAAATAAGCAAGAGCGCTGGATTGCCAAGCGTCATGATACGCGTCGAGAATTGATGTTCGATGATGTACCTCAAACACGGTTGACCCGTGCATGGAATACGCCGCCATTTGGCGATGAAGAACATCTTGCGCTTCAGTTGGTCGCGAGTGTTTTAGCGCAAGGGAAAAACTCTCGTCTTTACCAAAGGCTTGTTTATCAAGAGCAGTTGGCAACATCAGTTGTCGCCGCGCAGCAGGGTTTTGAGATTGCAGGCATGTTTGAAATTGAAGTCTATCTAAAACCCAATGCAAACCTTGAGCAAGTTGAGGCACTATTAACTGAAGAGGTTGAATTGCTCCTTAAAAAAGGCGTCAGTCGTAAAGAGTTAGAGCGTGTTAAAACGACTGTTATGGCTAGTGAAATAAGAGCATTAGAGAAAATAGGTGGTTTTAGTGGTAAGGCGCAAACATTAGCTCGATACCAGACTTATCTGGGTGATGCAAAGCTTTTCAAGCGTGATCTGAAGCGCATAGAGTCAATGACTCGACAGCAATTAAAGTCTGCGGCTAAGCGTTGGCTAAGTAACGGCGACTATAATTTAGTAATCAAGCCGAAAAAATCTTATCAAGTTGCTGGGGAGGGTGCTGATCGGTCAAGTTTACCTAGTCCTGGCGCTGTTCCAGAATTAGATTTACCTGAGTCCGAAGAGTTTTTCTTGTCGAACGGCTTAAGAGTGTTGTTTACTCAGCGAAGTGCTGTGCCGGCGACAGAGATGTTAATGCAGTTTGGTAGCGGCTATGCCGCTGATCCTTCTGATAAGTTGGGTATTGCTTCAGTAACAGCCGCTATGTTAGACGAAGGTGCCAGCAATATGTCGGCGCTTGACATTGCAGAGCAGCTCGAGTTGCTGGGTGCCAGTTTAAGCGCGAGTGCATCATTAGATTCATCGACTGTTTCGCTATCAGCACTCGATAATAATATTAAAGAGTCATTGTCTTTATTTAGTCGTATTATTCGTCAGCCGAATTTTCCTAATAAAGAATTAGAGCGTGTCAAAAGTAATTGGTTGGATTTGATAGTTCAAGAACAGGCTTCTCCTTTTTCAATAGCGCTACGTCAATTGCCACCGTTGCTTTACGGGAAAGATCATGCTTATGGTATTCCATTCACTGGCTCAGGTTATAAAGATACAGTCAGCTCTATTGAGCGCAGCCATTTAATTGATTTCCATCGTGCTCACTATGGCGTTGACAATGCAACCTTAATGATTGTTGGTGGGTTGCCTAAATCGACAGTTGTCCCATTGCTAGAAAAGTATTTTAGTGACTGGTCGAAGGTTTCGCCGGCTACGGTCGGCGAGACAAACCAAGGCACTGGCCTATTGGCCAGCGCGATGAGAAGGTTGGTGCCAGTTGCTGCGCCGGATCATCCTACCATATACCTGATTGATAAGCCCAATGCGCCGCAGTCTTTAATTCTAGGTGGTCAGTTATTGCCGCCTACTGGTGAAGCCGATGCCTACATCATTGATATGGCAAGTCAGATATTAGGCGGGTCATTTAATTCGCGCATCAACATGAATTTACGCGAAGACAAAGGCTGGGCTTATGGGGCAAGAACGATGACAGCCGATGCACTCTCTCAACGACCTCTGCTGTTTTACGCACCCGTACAGGTAGATAAAACCAAAGAATCGTTACAGGAACTTATTCGTGAAGCTCAGGCCTATATTTCTGATCAGCCGCCAACAACGGAAGAGCTTGATCGGTTTAAAGCCTCATACGTGCGAAGTTTGCCGGGTAAATTTGAAACCAACCGTTCAGTACTGGGTGCGCTTTCGGGTATGGTCGAGTTTAACCGACCATTAAATTATATTGAACAGCAGCAGCGGTTAATCGGCGAGTTAGAGGTGAATGATCTTTTGCCAGCTATTGCTGAGCATATTCAGCCGGCTGCAATGATTTGGCTAATTGTCGGAGATTTAAGTCAGGTACAACCCGTTTTAGAAGAAGCGGAGATTGCCCCTGTCATTGTTCTTTCACCGTAATCTTTTCTAATTCGTAATAAGGAATTGTGGGCCGGGTATTTATAATTAATACACTATTTTAAGTTAAGTACTGCCATGCTGGCAGTCAGATATTGAGAGTCCGTTATTATGACTAATACTGTTTTGAATGATCCGCCATTCCTTGCGCAATTAATTGTCGAGGGCTTGAATCGCTACGACGACAGGCCTTGTATGTACTTGGGGGATACCATCGCGAGCTATAGAGATGTTCGTTTTCGCACTAGTCAGTTCACACAAGCACTTCAGTCTAAAGGCGTCAAATCAGGTATGCGAGTAGCTGTTATCTCCGGTAATCGTCCAGAGGTCTTATACAATATTGCTGCCATGCAGTTAGCTGGTTGTTGCGGCACGCCATTGCATCCCTTGGGCTCTTTGGATGACCATGCCTATGTCATGAATGACGCAGGTATTGAGGCATTAATTTTTGACGGTAGTTTGTTCGGTCAGCGGGCAGCAGAGCTAAAAGAAAAGGTCCCCTCGTTAAAGTATTTATTGTCATTTGGCGAAACATCGGTGGGTGAAGACTACTCCGCGCTTGCCGATAATTTCGAGCCTTTGCCTTTGGTTGTGCCTGATGTGGACCCCGATGCTATCAGCAGTATTACTTATACTGGGGGCACGACGGGTAAGCCAAAAGGGGTGATGCAAGCTTATCGTTCTTCTGCGTATATGACGATGATTCAAATGCTCGAATGGCAGTTCCCGGAAGATTTACGTATGCTAATTGCGACCCCTTTGTCGCATGCGGGGGCTGCTTTTTTTGTCCCTGTCCTGCAAAAAGGTGGTTGTATTTTTGTTGCTCAGGGCTTTGACCCCGATGCTATTTTTAAGATGATAGAAGAACATAAAATTACCGCGACGATGTTAGTGCCCGTCATGATTTATATGTTATTGGATTCCCCTGCGGCTAAGACTGCCGATATTTCAAGTTTAGAAACGATATTTTACGGTGCTTCGCCGATGGCGCCGGCGCGTCTAAAGGAGGGTATTGAGCGCTGGGGGCAGATATTTTATCAATTTTATGGCCAGTCAGAATCGCCAATGGTCCTCGTTAATATGCGCAAAGAAGATCATGATCTATCAAAGCCAGAGCGATTAAGTTCTTGTGGCAGGCCGACAAGTTGGTTAAAAGTGGCGTTGCTCGATAACGATAATCAACCGGTAGCGCAAGGAGAAAAAGGCGAGATTTGTGTTCGTGGTCCTATTAATATGTTGGGTTACTTAGGCTTGCCTGATCAGACTGCTGAGACACTCGCGGGTGATTGGTTACATACAGGCGATGTTGGTCGATTGGATGAAGATGGTTTTTTATACATTGTCGATCGAACTAAAGATATGATAGTCACTGGTGGTTTTAATGTCTTTCCTCGCGAGATAGAGGATGTTATTTCAGCCAATGCCTCGGTTGCACAGGTGGCAGTCATTGGTGTGCCCAGCGAACAGTGGGGCGAAGAGGTAAAGGCGGTGGTGGTTTTGCGTCCTGGTATCGAGTCTTCTGAGGCATTGAGCCACGAAATCATGGCTGAAGTTAAAGCGGCGAAAGGCTCTGTTCATACGCCCAAATCAATCGATTATGTTGAGGCAATTCCGCTTACAGCCGTTGGCAAACCCGATAAAAAAGTGGTGCGAGCCAAATACTGGGAAGGTCACTCACGCGCAGTATAAAAGGATGGTTTCATTGGGCGTTCTGATCTTTTAGTGTGCGTTTGCTTCCGACTATTCTTGCCGATTGATAAGCTCTGTATTGAGGTATAGTTCAAACTGGCGTAAATACGTAAATCATTGGCATCGATTCACAAGTCTCTAGTATTGCTGAAGCATATCATCCCACTCTTTTAATAGAAGAGTCTATCTATTTGATTAAACTGTATAATTAAATAAATCAAACATATAAATCAAGACTAAATTGTCGAAAATTTATTCGTCAATTTAACTCTTATATGCGTCAAGATAGCGAGTAAAGATAAGCCATTGAGTATTGGTTTAAAGCCCCATAGTATTGATTAGTAAATTATTTTAAATGATTGGAGTAATTAGCATGCCGGCCTATAAAGCCCCTCTGAGAGAAATTGATTTTATCACCAATGAATTATTTGATTTTGACCAACATTATGAGTCTTTAGGTTTGGGTGATTCCGTGAATGCGGAAACGCGAGAGGCAATTATAAATGAAGGCGCTAAGTTCTGTGAAAAAGTACTCGCACCGCTGCATCAAAGCGGCGATGAGGAGGGTTGCCATTGGTCTTCTGAGGGGGTGACAACGCCAAAGGGTTTCGCTGCTGCCTACGCTGAGTATGTGGAAGGTGGTTGGCCTAGCCTTAGTATGCCTGAGGAGGTTGGCGGCCAAGACTTACCGCATTCGCTTAATATTGCAGTAGG
>DDDX01000001.1 GCA_002339085.1 Cellvibrionales bacterium UBA1969 | reverse complement strand
AAGTCTTTAAGCGACTGTCGATTAAAGCGTATAATATCTTTTAACAATCGCCAGAAACTTGGTTTAAACAAATTTTTCCTTTGGGCAAACAGCGTACTAAGATTGCTACCCGCATACTCGAGGCCATTCATATCATTGACCACACTGAAGCTCATACTGGTAGTTTGCGTTTCAACATTTAACTGTTTTAGTAAACGAATAAAATTGGGGTAAGTCCAGTCATTATAAACAATAAATCCAGTGTCTACTGCATATTTCTGACCTTCTAATTCAACATCAATAGTCGCAGTATGGCCACCAACAACCGAGGAAGATTCATAGACAAAAATTTCGTGATTTTTCTTTAAATAATAAGCAGCCGTTAAGCCAGATATACCTGAACCAATAATGGCAATCTTCATAATGAGACCTTTATAAAATCTACTCAAATCCTAACAATGGCGATAACAAAGAAATAGTACTCTCCCCCACCTATAAAGGGATATTATTTTTTTGTCACTGCTGCTTTTCGATTCACGCGATACCATAAACATGGAAAAGCGGCGGCTAGAGCAAGAATACTATAAAGTCTCTTGGGAAATTGCACTTTAAATTTTCGCGCATCAATACCAATAATTATCTTCTCTGCGGCCTTGTCTGCAGACATAATAAAAGGCATGGGGAAATCGTTACTACCGATCATCGGTGTTTCAACAAAGCCGGGATTGACAACTGTCACATCAATACTTTTGTTAGATAGATCTAATCGCAGAGACTCCAAAAGATAATTAACCGCCGCTTTTGACGAACCATAGGCTTCTGCGCGAGGAAAACCGACCACTGCGGAAAGACTGGCTATTCCTACAATATGTCCCTTACGCCCAGATACCGCAGCAGATCGCTTTAAATGAGGCAAGGCAACGGCAATACTGTTAACCATACCAAAAACATTCACATCGTAAACACGGCGGAACAAGTCGCTAGCCACTTCACCTTGCTCAACATACTCGCAATGACCGGCATTGAGAATGGCAATATCCAGCCCGCCTAGATGCTCATCAATTGCCCGGCCCATTAAATGACAACTTACATCGTCAGTAACATCCCATGTAAAAGCTGTGATGGCTTCGGGGAAGTAATTAGCAACCGTCACTAGCTTAGATAAATGTCGTCCTGTGATTAGAACTTGATGACCAGCGGCTGCAAATTGAAGCGCCAATGATCTGCCGATACCTGAGCCTGCGCCAGTAATCCATATTTTTTTCAAAGGTGTTACTTTAGCCATATCAATCACCGCTGATGAATTAGGGAAATCGCTAAAGAACAGGGGGCATTATGCTGAGGGATACTAGACTGGGTTTCTAAAAAAAACTTTGAACGGCTTGACCAGACATCAAACAATAGAAATCATCTTATAACTAAATGACCACCCGTGCTTTTAGCCCGCTAGGCGGGCTTTTATCTTAAGTAGCATACGCCCTAGGAGAGGCAGATGTTCGTAGAGCATAGCACCCACGTCAAAAACATCTTCATGGTAGTCGATCCGGTCACTGAAACGAACATGAGTGATGCCTCGGACAGTGATTAATTTCCCATTGCCAAGCTTTCGATGCCGAAACAACATATCCCACTTGATGGTTGCACTGTTTTCACCAATCCAATGCTCATGATAAGTGAATTCGCAGCTCACGACATTGCTGTACATACTGTCCATATAACGGCGATATGCCATTAGACCTTCAATCTGATGGATTGGATCTTTAAAAGTTACATTTTCTGAATAGACTTCATTTAGCAAGGCTTGCTTAGAGTTGCCGTCAATCCTACCACAGGCAGCTTTTGCATTATCAAGACTGCCATAGATGGATTTAAAGCGCTGAATTAGGTCCTCAGAGGTTGTAGCGGCAGGATCTATTAAACCCTTGATTTGACTCACATTTGAGGATTTTTTTGGGGCAATATTTGTATTATTCATAGTCGATAAATCTCAAAATACGTTAATTCAGCGATTAGGACAAATTGGGCTAATTTGAGTAATATTGTTCTTTACGTGATCCGTCAAATCTCGGATCAACCTCCTAAATACACCTACATTAGCATTTTTTAATTAAATAGCCTTAAAGAAAAGTGGCCTCAGCCATGCAACAGTGATCTAGCTAGCCTAAAGACACGTAAGGTTAATCATTGATAAAAGAATTTTAAAATTTTGCTATCTTTCTGACTCATCTGCGTTGAGGTTGTATACTTAAAATGGCCACTTCATCATTAACTACTGCTAGCCTAAGCTGTGCTGAGGAAACCACCTCTAACGGCCTTCACGATTCGGTGGAAAGCAGTCAAAAACAGCAGACAGGGCTTATGCAATCTACTAATTCAAGTACTCCGGCAAAGACCGATGACTGGAGCCCAGTCCTTATTAAAATTGCCAAAGATCGCGATCGAGTGGCTTTTGGCAAACTTTTCGACCACTTTGCTCCCAAAATTAAATCCTACGGCATGATGCTTCGCTCACAGCACACCTCTCCTCAAATGGCTGAGGAATTGGTTCAGGATGTAATGTTAAAAGTTTGGCTGAAAGCCCATTGCTTTGATGTGAGCAAAGCCAGCGCTAGCACTTGGATTTTTACCATAGCCAGAAACTGTCGGACCGATTTCATCCGCAAAGCAAATCGTACCGACACAGAATTGTCTGCAGATGACTTATGGCCGATGGCTGAAGAAGAAGGTCCATACACTTCTCTTCACCAACGCAGAATCGAAAAAAATATACACAGCGCTGTCGCCCAATTGCCTCCTGAGCAGGCCGATGTACTCAAACGCATATACATAGAAGGTAAATCTCATTCTGAAGTCGCCGCTGCCACAGGCTTACCCCTTGGCACGGTTAAATCTCGAGTCCGCTTAGCCGTGGGCAAACTCCGAACCTTACTTTAACCATCGATTATAAAAATTATCAACAGGTCAGCACTTATGAGTCATTTCCGCCCCGACATTCACTGGTTAACCGATTACGCAGCCGGCACCTTACCCTTATCTCAAGCGCTTTGTGTTGCAGTGCACCTTTCATTCTGCCCGGAAAGCCGTAAACAAGTGGAGCAACTTAATAGTCTTGGTGCAATTATGTTTAGTAATGCCACTAATGACTCAGATAGCTTACCCAGCGAAAAGCTCATTTCTGAACCCCAAACTGATGAAGATGAATCTATCAACCAAGAGCTCCGCGCCAAAGTCTTTGATTTAATCGATACCAAAGATATAAAACAACAGCCATCAGAAATTACAGCTTCACTGAGTGCTAACGATTCATCAAATAAAGCTGAACTATTGCCTCACTGCTTAGCGAAGCTAATTCCTGAAGGCATCGATCAACTGGATTGGAAAAAGTTAGGAACTGCTTTAAGTGTTGCACGCCTACCTGCTGGGGACGGTTCACGTGAGGTGGCCCTTCACAAAATTAAGGCCGGCGGTCGCGTGAGTAACCATGACCACCGGGGCCGAGAAGTGACTGTTGTTCTGCAAGGTAGTTTTTCAGATCAGAACGGTCTCTATTTGCCTGGTGATTTTTTAGTAAAAGAAGCTGGAGAAGAACATCGTCCTATTGCTAGTGAAGACGCCGAATGTATTTGTTTATCGGTGTTAGAAGCTCCAGTTAAATTCACTGGACCTTTGACTGGCTTAATCAACCCGTTCCTCAAAATCAAAACTGGCACACGATAATCCTCATGTAGTATTTTGTCTAACCTCTATATATCTATTTTGCGCGGGTTATCGGCCCGCTTTTTTGTGCCTCATGGAAACCTCTAGAGCTCTCAAGATTTTGAGTGTGAAACATTATTAAGAGGCATAGCGTCAAGGAATCCATTAACATCCTTCGAATGCACAATTAATCTCCGTAGATTACCTCATCACAGTGAGATATCTACTGAAACTTAGGCCATTTAAAGCCGATGAATAATCGCCTATTGGATACTAATGTGAAACAAAAACGCCCTTTTGCTATTCGCGCACTTAACTTTTCTGGTCGCGTGCTAGCTCAGCTTGGCATCGCACTGCCCGTACTCAATATCGATGATATTCATCAAAAAGCCAAACAAAAAACTGGACTTACTGACTTCGGCGATATCGATTATCTCGCCGGCCTTGAACACCTTATAAAGAGTACTGAAACAGAAGCCAAACTCAGTCAAATTGGCAGAATAGCGGCAAAATCGGCGCTGATTGATAATTTAGCTAATCGAATGTTGATGGTGGACTATGTGAAAAAAAATCCTGCTGTCAAACAGGAAGTCATTGCCCAGCCCATGTTTATCATAGGCCTACCCAGAACAGGAACCACCATCTTACATGCCATTATTGCCGAGGCAAATGAAAATCGTGCACCGAAATTATGGGAAATGCAACGGCCCTTTCCACCACCTGCAAAAAATGCGGCCGATAATGAAGTTCGTATTCTTGAACTTGAAAAGAATGCAACAATGCTCGATATTCTCGCTCCCGAAATGAAACTCAAACACGAAAGCAATCCTCGCTTAGTAGAAGAGTGTTTACCTTGGATGGCAACCAGTTTTTTTCAAGAGCAATTCAGCACGGTCCATCGACTGCCTAGCTATCGACAATGGTATCTTAATGCCGATCCTAAACCGGCTTACCAATGGCATAAATTATACCTACAATACATGCAATTCATTGCCAAAAAAAATGGCCAAGCACCGAGGCGATGGATACTGAAATCTCCGGCTCACCTACCCTTTATAGAGGCTATTATAGATACCTACCCCGATGCATTAATAGTTCAGACACACCGAGACCCACTGAAAGTACTGGCCTCTGCTTGCAGTCTGCTTTCAACCTTACGAGGCGGTTTCAGTGATGCGATTGATCCACTACAAATTGGCGAGGAAGAATCCCAGTATTACTCAACGATTCTTAGCCGCGGTATAGCAGCTCGCCGAGAGATTAAAAACGCTGATCAATTCTACGATTTTCAGTTTGATGATATCATTCATCGACCCATTGACAGTATCGCTGATCTCTACCAACACTTCGACCTGAATTTGAATAATGAATCACGAAAAAAAATGCAACTTTTTATAGATAATCGTCCGCGCACAATGCATGGCAAACATGTCTATACGATGAAAGAATTTGGCTTAACGGAAGAAAAGCAAGGGCCACTATTTAGTGATTACCGAAAAGAATATGTTCAATCAACGCTCTAATTCGCTAGCGTTAGCTCACGCAAACGTTTAATAGCCTCGTCACGCTGAGCCAATTCATCGAGTAGCTGCGAATTTTCAAGCATCACTTGATCTTTATTTACATCAGCCTTAAGCAACAAACTGGCGGTCAAGCGAAGCAGTCTGGCTTCATTAGCGACATCAGTCTTGGCCGCTTGTTCGATACGCTGATGAAATACATGAAGGGTATTACTGGCTCTTTCACGACTATATGCGGGATTATCTCGATCAAGACCCATGGCAATAAGACCGAGCAAAGCATAGGCATCGCTTAGCAAGCTGGCTTTATCAACCAGCACCGCTTCGTATAACTCTAGTGCCGCGGCATAATTACCTTCTTCATGCTTTTGATGAGCCAAAACCAATTGTTTAATCGATGAGGTTAGCGCCGCATTAGAATCAGCTGAAGGGGAAGCAGGCACTTTTGACGTGAAACGATCGTCGACAGAAGACTCGACGCTGACCGAAGCTGGTCCTGGCGAAAGAATCGCGCAGGCGCTTAGCACAACGACGAGACTAAAAGATAAAATAATGTACCCTAAATGCTTGCTCAATTGACTCGTTAACCTATTTTATTATGCTGAGGCTAATATCACTGAAGTACTGAGAGCATAAGCAGTGTACTAGCAAATAACAATGTTATGATAAACCATCTAAAATCAAATCGGTAATGTTTTAAACGATGGAGCACTGTTTTTTTGAGGATGAACCGCTGTTTTGTCATGTCGGCTTTTATAGTCAGCGCTCAAATGCTTACTGACTTACTGGTCGCATGGCTGGGAACAACAGCACATCGCGAATTGATGCTGAATCTGTCAGCAACATCACTAAGCGGTCTATGCCGATCCCCTCCCCCGCAGTGGGGGGTAAGCCATATTCTAAAGCCGTAATATAATCGGCATCATAATGCATAGCTTCAATATCTCCGGCATCTTTTTCAGCTACTTGACGTTGAAAGCGCTCCGCTTGATCTTCGGCATCGTTTAATTCTGAAAAACCATTAGCAATTTCACGACCGGCAACAAAAAATTCAAATCGATCGGTGACAAAACCATTATCGTCATTACGTCGCGCTAATGGCGACACCTCTGTCGGGTATTCGGTGATAAAAGTCGGCTCAATCAGCTTTTCTTCCACTGTTTTCTCAAAAATCTCGATCTGAATCTTACCTAAGCCATATATAGGCTTAATGGGTATACCAAAATCATCTGCAATGCCTGCCGCTGAATCACGCTCAGACAAGTCACTCAATGACAAATCAGGGTTAAAAGCTAAAATAGATTCTAAAACTGTCATACGTTTAAACGGTTGGCCAAAGTCTAACTGATAGCCTTGGTAATCGAGCACTGTTTTTGAAAGAACATTTTCGACCACAGTACGCAACATCGCTTCAGTTAAATCCATCAGATCACGATAATCCGCGTAGGCCTGATAAAATTCAATCATGGTAAATTCTGGATTATGTCGGGTCGATAAACCCTCATTACGAAAGTTACGGTTAATCTCGAACACTCGTTCAAATCCGCCGACGACTAAACGCTTTAAATACAGTTCGGGCGCAATGCGTAAATACATGTCCATATCGAGCGCATTATGATGAGTAATAAAAGGCCGGGCTGTAGCACCACCTGGAATCGCCTGCAACATCGGCGTTTCAACCTCCATGAAAGAGCGGGCTTCTAAAAATTGACGAATCTCTCTAATGATACGTGATCTCAAAGCAAAAACGTCTCTGACATCTTGATTCATAATTAAGTCAACATAGCGCTGACGATAGCGGATTTCGGTATCCGCCAAACCATGAAATTTATCGGGTAGAGGTCGAAGCGACTTAGTCAGCAGTATTCCATATTCAATATATACGTACAGATCACCCTTACCCGACTTATGCACGGGGCCTGATGCGCCAATAATATCGCCAATATCCCAGCCTTTAATCGCCTGCGCTAATGCCTCGGGTAGGGACTTTTTATCAACGTACAACTGTATCTGGCCCGACACGTCCTGCAATACAATAAAAGGGCCACGCTTATTCATTACTCGTCCTGCTACACTGGCGGGACGATTTAACGCTTCTAAACTGGGTTTATCTTGCTCGCCTAATTCAGACTGCAACTCGGCAGCTAAACTGTCTCGACGGAAATCGTTTGGAAAAGGCTGTCCCATTGCCCTCAAATCGGACAGCTTAGCTCGACGTTCAGCAACTAACTTATTATCTTCAGTTGCATTACTGGCATCATTGCTATTATCAGTCATAATATTTGGACTCTTTATTTAGGCTTAAAGGTATTATCTCGCTCGTGCGACAACTGTCAACTTTCTAATTTCTGATCTGTATGATCTTATTAATCACACTCTACAAGCCTTGCTTGAGTGATGCTTCAATAAAGAAGTCGATATCACCATCAAGCACATTTTGACAATTACTGGTTTGGGCGCCAGTGCGTAGATCTTTAATTCGCTGATCATCTAAAACATAAGAACGTATCTGACTGCCCCAGCCAATATCTGACTTAGTGTCTTCAAGCGCTTGTTTTTGACTATTAAGCTGCTGCAGTTCTAATTCATAAAGCTTAGCTTTTAGCATTTTCCAAGCTTTATCGCGGTTTTGGTGCTGAGATCGATCACTTTGGCATTGAGCAACCGTACCTGTCGGTTCATGGGTTAATCTAACCGCCGAATCCGTTTTATTAACATGCTGC
>DDDX01000018.1:6673-15522 GCA_002339085.1 Cellvibrionales bacterium UBA1969 | reverse complement strand
GCTGATACCACCTATACCTATGTGTATTTAGGCGATGCGGTTGAAGCCATTGCGCAGGCGGTGATGCGTGAAGAGACGATTGGTGAGCGTTACTTAGTAGGTGCTGAACGCGCCACGACACGTGAGTATTTCAATTTAATTGGCGATCTTGCTGCTGTGCCCATGCCCGATCTGAATATCCCCGAGGCGATACTAAAGCCGATTGCGTCTGTAATGGAGCTAGCTTCAAGGGTAACTGGTGTTAGACCGATGCTGCCGATTGATGTTTTAAAAACCACCTCGGCAGGTTCGCTTTTATTTGACGGAACTAAGGCACAGAAAGCATTGGGAATAAACTATACACCCTTGATGTCAGCGCTAGCTGAGTCTGTTGAAGAAATTAAGCAAGAGACACGGCAAGCCATAGCTTAATTGAATTTTTACATACCTATTTTACTTGGCTAATCGACTTCGGTCATCGGTGGCAATTTTTGTTCAAGTAATGCTTCATAACGCGTGGTTAACTGCTGGCGATAACTGGGCTTTGTGGCGATTAAAAACGTACCAGATTTAACTCCTGCTAACACTGGCTCAAATGCCTCCTGGGGGGATGCGCCGGTGTCGAGCATCGACTGCAGTGCTTCAACACAAAGCTTGCCGTCTTCGCTGGTATCGCTACCCAAGGTTGCAGGCCGTAAGTGGCCCGTTTGCGCAATGCCGGTTTTAAAGTTACTCGGGGTCAGCACGCTGGCGCCAATCTTTGAACCAACCATCTCAAGGTCTAAGGCAAGGCATTCGGTCACCGATAAGGCGGCTGACTTCGAAACAACATAGGGTGCTGACATGGGGCCGGCAACATAGGCTGCAACCGACGCGGTATTAACCACATGGCCAGAGGTATCTTGCGCCATCATGCGCGGCACGAAGGCCCTTATACCGTGAATAATGCCGTAGACATTGACACCAAAGGCCCAGTCCCAGTCTTCAACGCTGCGCTCCCAGCTTAGTCCACCTTGAAATACGCCGGCGTTATTGATCAGTAGGTCAACCTGACCTAACTCACTAAAACAAAAATCGGCCAGTGCTTGCACCGACTCAGCATTAGCGACATCGACTGATTTGGCGATGGCGGCGTCACCAATCGATGTTGCAGTTTTTTGCGCACCTGCGGCATCGAGATCTGCCACCACGACGGTCATTCCTTGGCGAGCAAAGCCATGAGCGAGAGCAGCGCCAATGCCATTGGCAGCACCAGTGATAACAGCAATTTTATTTTCAAATGTGTTTAACATAATTTGACCTTAATTTTTGTACGACATATAAAAAGGCTGTTTGACGTCGTTCGCTAATTATCAATATAACTCAAGGTGATTAACTCAATGAAACAATGGTTTAGCAAAACATGCTAAGTTTAGGCGCCATCGAGGTCAATTGCTTTAACTATAAAAAGTGGTAATCACTCAATAGATCACTTGTTTGATGTCAAAACGGTCACTCGTCATCGGCGAAGACACTGAGTATGATCAAAATTAGACGACTGAAAGAGGAATTTAACATGTCACAATGTCCTTATGCGAATTTAATGGACCCATCTTTTGCCGATGGTGGCCTCGATAATGCTGAAATCGCTCGGATTCGAGAGGCAGGACCTGCGGTTTGGATAGAAGATCCTGTGAGTGGTGTGCCCTTTTGGGCGATAACGCAGCAATCATCCTTAGACTTTGTTTCAAAAAATAACCATCTTTTTTCTTCAGAGCGTCGAGGCGCGATTCCAATGGAAATGGAACAAGAGATGGTCGATAACATTCAAACCCGAATGTTTTTGAATCTCGATCCGCCTCGAAATTTAGAATACCGCAAGTTAATCCGTGATCACTTCTCGCCCGCAAAAGTCGCGACTTATGAGTCTAGCATTCGAGCTCACGCTAAACGTATCGTTGATAAAGTTATTGATCGCGGTGAGTGCGAGTTTGTTCGCGATGTGGCTGCCGAGTTACCTTTATTGGTCATCCTTGAGTTTTTTGATATTCCGCCTGAAGACCGTAAAAAGTTTTTTGAGTGGACCAATAAGATGATCTTTTCCGAAGACCCTGAAACAGTAGACCAGGCTAATGGTCAAGCACAAGCAGAAGCTGCTGCTGCTGAAATGATGTTTTATGCATTTGAATTAGCTAAGAAGTGGCGCGGGTCAGATGAAAATAACGTAAGCAGTCAACTTCTTAACGGAAAAATTGATGGCGAGCCTATTTCAGATGAAACGTTTGCTTGGATTGTGTTGATGCTTATCTCTGCCGGCAATGAGAGTACGCGTACCACAATCACCCATGCGATGAAGAATTTAATTAATAATCCAGATCAGTATCGTTATCTACAACAGCACCCCGAAAAAATGGATGATGCAATTTATGAAATGCTGCGGTTTAATACGCCGTTTATTTGTATGCGTCGAACAGCTACCCAAGATATTGTTGCCCCAGAATTAGGTAATGTAGAAATCAGAGAAGGCGATAAAATTATTTTGTATTATCATGGTGTTAACTTTGATGAAGAAGTTTTCCCCGATAACACTTATGAATTTGATATTCATCGCGCTGAGCGTGAACCTGATCTTGGTAGAAAAATTCGTTCCTTTGGTATTGGGCGTCATAACTGTTTTGGTATGAACTTGGCCAAACTAGAAATGAAGGTCATGTTACAAGAGGTGATTTCGCGCATGGATAATCCGCAAATTGTTGGTGAGATTAAATACTTGCACTCTAATTTTGTGCAAGGTATTGACTCGATGCATATCACCTTTGATAAAGCGGTAGTCAATCAAGAGAACAACACCGACGCAGCTTAAGGCAACTCTGGCGCGCTGTGGTAAGGCTCAGCTCTCTTACTAGGGCCAGTTTTCGAGTAAATAGCGTTGCTTGCAAAACGGTTGGGCATGAATATTTTGCCCGCTCATTGCGCCTGCAGTATCTTGCTCGCAAAGCCAACGAATGACGGTAGCAGGCACTGTCACCGGTGCCGAGCGGATTCCCATTGTTTCAAGTGCACTGACTTCTCCCATAACAGCGATCATTGATTCACTCGCCACTAAACCAGGCTCTAAGTTATAAGCACGAATCCCTTGTTCATGATATTCTAGATGCAGAATACCGGCCATGCGGTGTAAAGCCGCCTTAGTCGCGCCATGGGCAAAACTCCAACCACCATCCGCGAGTTTTAAGGGAGGGTCTACCATGCCTGCCTCTGAGGTCAGATTAATGATTGTGCCTGAGCCCCGCATTAGCATGTCAGGTAGCAGGGCGCGTACCAGATATAATTGGGCCAGTACATTGGCATCAAATGTTTTTTCAATGTCGGCAAAGTCTGATTTTAAAAGATCGCTCATCAGACCGGGGCCTTGATAAATCGCATTGTTGACCAATATATCAATCGTTCTAAAATGATCAGTTGCGGTTTTGATTGCCTGATTAATACTGTTTTTATCAAGCAGATCAAGCGGTACTGAAATAGCATTGCTGCCCAATGCTTTTACCTCGGTCTCGGTCTGTTCTAAGCTACCCGCTAATGGCAGGCCTTGTTGGTCGAGTACGTTTTCGACGGCTCGGTTATTTGGGCTTAGGGTGCGTGCCGCTAGCACCAAATCGTAACCGGCCTGCGCGAGCGCAATGGCGGTTGCCTTGCCAATACCACGGCTAGCACCGGTGATCATGGCGACACCTTTAGCGGCCATAGTGAATTCCCTTGTTGTTTTGATCACTGATTTTAATCAGTCGGTTAAGCATAATTGCCCCTATGCGGCTTGGCTTGCCAGCACCTCAAAGGCACAGTTATAGCCGGGCAAAAAAGTGACGCCAGGTCCAGGATGACACGATGAACCACATAAAAATAAATTGTTTATCGGTGTCGTATGCCCAGTCCCTTCAATTAAGCATCGATCACCTACCATTTGATCAGGGTGTAGCAAACCGTGTGTCCAGTCACCGTTGCTGGCACCTTCCATAGTGGCAAAGTGATCAGCAGAAAAAATAGCTTTATCAACGATTAGGTCGCGGAAGCCCGGCATGTGCATGTCAATATGATCAATGATCATTTCGCCAAATTGGTCACGCAACTTACCGCGTTTTGATTTCTCAGCATCACAAGGAAAATAAAAGCCGTAGGCGCTGGCAATATGAAAACCTTCAGGTGCAAGCGTGTCATCGAGCAGCGATGGAAATTGAAAAGCCAAAGGGACGGTCGGTGGCAGTTCACCTTTTTGGCATTGCTCGTAACAGCGTTGTAATTCTTCGGGGTCAGCCACCATAGCACCACCAAATTGAGCAAAAGGAATGCGGTTGAGTTTATCAATGTGCGCGCCATAACGCGGTAGTCCGCTGAGTTTAAATAACATATGAACATAGGCGCCACGATGCTCGAAGTGATCAATCTGTTGTTGAGCCGCCGTAGGCAAGCGGTAATCGTCTGCCAAGCGATTAAAAGTGGCCGGTTTGTCTAAATTAGAAATAATCGTTTTAGCAAATAATTGCTCACCGTTTTTAAGTTCGATGCCGACAGCGTTATCATTTTCAATAATAATTTTTTGGACTTGCTGTTTGATGCGAACTTCGCTACCTAAGGATTCAATTTGTCTAACCAGTGATTCTGACAATTTACCCATTCCACCTTTGACGCGTTGCATTAGGCCGGCAGAGCCTTCTTGTGCCATGGTGTAAATCAAGCACATTGCCGAGCCTTTAGAGTAAGGTCCTTTGTAGGTTGCCTGTACGGCAGCAAAAGCCATATTAGCGCGTAATTCTTTGTGCTTAATAGGGTCGGGAAAAAATTTATCGATAATATCCATGGCCGAACCATTAAACGCTAACTCTAACTGTTCGCGCTGGGCTTCGGTAGGTGCTTGTGCAATCATATCGGCCAGATTTTTTGGGGTTTTTCTGGCTGTATAGCGATCCAGCATTTTAGCCGGATAGTCACAGAATTTGATAAAGCGGCCGAAGCCAATCATAGCACTAAGGCCGTAATTTTTTAATAATCCCAATGCCAGCTTAAGACTGTTCTTGTAGAAGATTAACGGGCGACCGTCTTTACCGGTTAAATTCACGGCCATGACCGGTAAAGGGATTAATTCGACACCATTTTTTTCAAATTCAAAATAGTCTTTTACTTCTTGTGACAGAGGGAACATACAGCTGGCGCCCACTTCATTCTGGCAGCCTTTGAGGATTTCACGGGTGCCGCCCATACCGCCCACATAGCCGTTTTTTTCTAATACTAAAACGCGCTGATTATTGCGAGCCAGCACCGTTGCTGTGGCTAAGCCATTGTGACCCGCACCAATGACGATAGCGTCAAAAGGGCTAGGGTGATTGATGTGCGTCGCTTTTCCTTCGGCAGATGAATCTAACATAATGCAGTTACCGCATGAGTTTATGAGTCAGTGAGTCATTAGCCTAGACTTTGATGACAATTGCGTATGTTTTGGTATTTTTATCATCCTATATAATGTTTTTGTTTCTCACAAGTGACGCTTCTTTTATGTAAGCTGATCAATGCTATGGCCAATGGTTTTAAGCTATTGAAAGGAAGACTAAAATAATGACCCCTTTACTAAAAACAGCTGGTTATGCATTGCAGCAGGGTGCTGTCATAGCCAGCGATGCAATGGGCGATATGATCGGCACAAGCATACCCTATGCAGACAGTCAATTTTTGCAGCCTGACTACTTGAGCAAGGTATTGAATCAGTATGCAGTTGAGCCGCCAGCTGGGCCTGTTTCGCTAGCATCGGTGTCAGCATTGGATATTCGCTCAACCAGCAGTAATTGTAATAACGTGGTTGTTCAGTTAGAACATAAAAAAGAATGTGCGTTGCCCGATCAGTTATTTATCAAATTGCCCATGCCAGAGCTTGGCACGCGATGGTTTTTTGGCGTTATTGAGTCGTGGCAACTCGAGTCTTATTTTTGCCGACATGTCGCGCCTCATGTGCCATTGAGAACGCCGAAGACCTATGCGACGCATAGTCAGGGGACGCGATTTTTTTTGGCCCAAGAAAATCTTCACCTTGACTCAAAGGTTCAACTATTTACTAATACCGAAATGATTAACGGCCCTTTAATGACTGTTGTCTATCGATGCTTGGATGCGTTTGCACAACTGCATGCCTGCCATTACGGACTTAGCTTTAAAGAGCGTGAAAAAATATTACCGTTAGAGCGGCATGTATTTTTAGGCCCAAAGCTAAGGCACGTATCACGCACTTTAAATCAAATGGGTTTGGCGCCTTGTGTTAAAGCCTGTGGGGATGTTATTCCTGATGAGGTGGTTGCGCTGTATAAAAAAACACTCAAAAACTGGGATACATTACTGGACCACTGGTTCTCTGGCCCATTATCACTATTGCATGGTGACAGTCATATCGGTAATTTTTTTATCTCTGGCGATGACATGGGTATGCTAGATTTTCAAGCCGTGCATTGGGGCAAGGGTATTCGTGATGTGCAGTATTTTTTAATTGACTCTTTGCCAGTTGAGGTCTTAGCGCGTCATGAGCAAGACTTGGTTAAGTATTATGTCGAGCGTCGGGCAGTGCACGGTGAACCCATTAATTTTGATTTAACCTGGCAAGAATACCGCGGCTTTACCTACCATACCTTAATGACAATTGTCGTCTCGATTGGTTTTGGTGCTTTGAACGAAGCGCACGGTTCGTATATGAAAGATGTACTTCGTCGCTCGGTTGCTGCGGTTGAGCGCGTGGATTATGCGGGCTGGTTAGATCAACACACTGAATAAACCATAACGATCTATGAGGAGAAAAGTGAAGACGATAACGATAGAAAAGCATTGTAATGGTAAGGTAACGGTCCTAAGTTTTGCCCGACCTGAGGTGCGCAATGCCTTAAGTTGGCAGATGGTAACGGAGTTTAAGGCGGCATTAGTAGCCATCGATCAGGATAATCAGTGCCGCGCGGTAGTAATCACTGGCGCCGGTGAGTCTTTTTGTGCCGGCCTAGATCTGATGGATCAAGGTAATCGTCAAAGTCTCAGTGAAGCAATAGGTGAACTCGGTGACGGGCCCCGTGCAGGGATGCGAGGCCAGGAATACATGGCTGAAATGGTATTGCTAATGCGGGCTATTCAGCAACCCATTATTGCGGCGGTGAATGGCCATGCTTACGGCGGGGGTTTAGGCATTGCATTGGGCTGCGATATTCGAATGGCGGCTAAGTCAGCTAAGTTTTGTACCCAGTTTATTCGCTTAGGCGTTTCGGGCTGCGATATCGGTGTTAGCTATACTTTGCCAAAATTAATTGGCGCAGCACGTGCTCACGATATGATGATGACCGCGAGGGTGATTAATGTTGAGTTAGCCGAACAGTGGGGCTTAGTGACTTATGTGGTTGACGATATGCAACTTCAGCAGCGAGCGATTGAGTTGGCAGAGAGCCTCTGCGACTTTTCACCTTATGGCTTAATTTCCACTAAACAAGGCATGTGGTCTAACTTAGATGCCAACTCTTTATCGGCTGCGATGCAACTCGAAAACCGGAATCAGATTTTGAATGGTATGGGTGGCGATGTGGAAGAGGCCGCCGCCGCATTTTTTGAAAAACGAAAACCCAACTACGAACGTTAGTCTGTGTAAGGTGGCACCTCAGGTAATAAGGCAACGGCAGCCTTACTATCTAAGTCTCTGTAGGCATTAGTAAGTCTAACATGATTGCAAACAGTAATGTCCCAGCCATAATTTTCAATCGGTGTGGTTAGCCAGCCAATATAAAGACACCAAACTGCAGCGTAACGAAATTCGGTAAATGCTTGGTCGACATTGGGCGCATCAACAACACCATGCTGTTGAAGTTGGTCGAGATAAAAATTGATTAACTCATGCTGGTATTGCCTTCGTTCAGCAACGCTTAAGCCAGTGATAATGATGTATGAGACGTCATGCATAAAATAACCTCGTGACATTAGCTGCCAATCATATAAGCCAGCGTTGCCATCAGGTAATGCGTAGGTGTTGCCAATATGCGTATCACCATGACAAATCGTGGGCGTGAGTGTTGATTGGTGATGTTGCACTTTACGCATTTCTTGGTATAAGTTTTTGGTCGTCTGCCCCAGGCTTTCGATCATTTCTTTTTTAAATTGCTCGTTCGCCACTTCGGCTTTAATCACTGCAGGAACTATATCAGGGTGATTAAAGAACGTATAAAGCTCACCATCGGTATGAGAATCTAACCAGTGTAAATCAGTTTTGAAGCGTGGACTATTCCAATAAAAAGCATGCAGTTTTGCAAGGCATTTGAGCACCGATTTAATATGATCGACACCATGGTCAGACTTAACATTAGGGAAGCTAACACCTCGTAGGCGCATATCTTCAAGTGCTAGACCAAAGTTGGCTGTTTCTTCATCGAACATGCCGCCAATGCAAACAGGCGCTTCGATTGTCAACTCTTGTCTCAAGCGGGTATAAAAATTCACTTCATTTCTATAAAGAGGTCGAGGCGCAATATCAGGACGGCAAACTTTTATGATGAGCTGTGTAGGGAGATCAATCGACTGATTATCTGAAAAACTCACTTCTGCCTCTATTCGTCCGGCAGTTGAAACGGCTTCTTCACCATTGTCAAAGACGAATTCTTTGTTAATCTTAAATGCAGTAACGGCGACTGATGGGTGTATTGTTTGCACTAGTGTAGTTAGGTTATCAGTTGATAGGTCGTTTGCAAGCGTAGGAAAAATATTCATAAAAAGGCTTCTGGATTGTATTTTAAATAAGAATAAATAAATTGCGCACTTTAATTATGATTTTAAACCCATTCACAGATAAATTTATTTCATATTGTTAATCATCAATAACCTTTTAATTG
>DDDX01000018.1:0-6270 GCA_002339085.1 Cellvibrionales bacterium UBA1969 | reverse complement strand
TAGGCGATTAGTAACACAAAAACTGGAGCCCATTCGATGTCTCAATGCCCTTATACTAATTTACTCGACCCCGATTTATACGCTACAGGCAATCACTTGCCTAAGTTACAAGCCCTGCGCGATCAGGCTGACGCGCCGATTATTAAAATTGACGACCCGTTGCAGGGTGTACCTTACTGGGCGGTACTGGAGCGAGAGCATGCCGATTATATTGCTAAAAATCCGGCTATTTTTTCTAGCGAAAAAAAGTTGATGCATCCTACCGAGCAAGACGAAGAAACCATCGCGATGCAATCACAGATGTTGGTGAGTATGGACCCACCGAAACATGGCAAGTATCGTCGTATTGCGCGAAATGCCTTTACACCCAAGGCCGTTGAAAGCTATGAAAAGAGATTTCGAAAATACGCTAAAGAAATTGTCGATGCGGTTGCATCAAAGGGGCATTGTGAATTCATTACTGAAGTGGCCGCCGAGTTACCGCTAATGGCAATCCTTGAGTTATGTGGTGTGCCGAAAGAGGACCGCAAGCAATTTTTTACTTGGACCAATGAAATGATGTTCCAAGAAGATGAGGATATCGGTGGCGAAGACCCAGTTGCCACCTCGCAAGCGGCTGTTGCGAATATGTATTTTTATGCCAGCGAACTAGCCAAGAAACATGCCAAGACACCGCTGAATAATATCGTTGGTGCCTTGCTTGATGGCGAGGTTGGCGATGAAAAGTTAACCGAAGAAGAATTTCAAATATTCTTTTTAATGCTCATTGGCGCAGGTAATGAAAGCACCCGCTCAGTCACTGCTCACGGTATGCGCTTACTTATCGAGCACCCTGAGCAGCTACAAATGTTGATTGATGACCCTGGGTTAATTCCTGATGCCTGTGAAGAGATTCTTCGTTATAACCCTGCGTTTGTGTGCATGCGTCGTACCGTGATGCAAGACGTTGAGGTGGCGGGTGTGCAGATGAAAGAAGGTGATAAGTTATTGCTGCACTGGCACTTAATTAATCAGGATGACAAAGTGTTTGATGACCCAATGCGCTTTGATATTACCCGTGCGCAACGTATGCCAACCTTGGGACGAGAGCATCGCGCTTTTGGTGTGGGAACACATTTTTGTATCGGTGCCCATTTGGCGCGATTAGAGATGCAAGTGATCTTCGAAGAGCTATTGCCCCGCTTGCGTAATCCTCAATTTGCAGAACCGGTTAAGTATGTACGCGATTATTTTGTTAACGGCATTAAAGAAATGAACATTACATTCGACCCTGAGTTGTGCTGAAACAACTGAAAAATAAATTAGGAGAAGGCTATGGCGGATTATTTGATTAAAGGCGGACTTGTTGTTGATGGCAGCGGCGGTGAGCCTATGCTCGCAGAAGTGCTTATTAAGGACGGCAAAATTGATGCTGTGATTTCTGCTAACGAAGCGGTTGCTGGTAAGTCTATAGAAATGATAGGTGTTGAGACTATCGATGCCAGCGGTTGTATTGTGACGCCAGGGTTCGTTGACCCGCATACCCACTACGATGGACAGGCGACTTGGGATGATCGATTGGCACCGTCAGCTGATCACGGTGTCACGACCGTAGTGATGGGTAATTGCGGCGTGGGCTTTGCTCCCGTTCGCCCCGATGAAAGAGATTTTTTAATTGAGTTGATGGAGGGCGTGGAAGATATTCCGGGTTCAGCATTGGCTGATGGCATTGATTGGGCATGGGAAAGTTTTCCCGAATACCTGGAGGCCCTAGACAATAAAGCCCGGACGATGGATGTGGTCGCGCAAATACCGCACGGCGCGCTGCGTACGTATGTACTGGGACAAGCCAATAATTTAAATGCGCCAGCAACGGCAGAACAAATTCAACAGATGGCGGCATTAACTCAGCAGGCGATTGAAGCCGGTGCATTCGCATTTTCAACTAACCGCATTGCTATGCACACATCGACCGATGGTGAATCAGTACCTGGTACTTTTGCTGAAAAAGAAGAAGTGTTGGCCATTATTAAAGCCATGCAAGTCGGCGGCGCTAATTTACTGCAGGTGGTTCCCGAAGGTTTAATGGGAGAAAATCCAACAGCCTTTCAAGCCGAAGTGCAATTATATAAAGAGCTGAGCTTAGAAACGGGTTGTTCGATTGTCTTTACCCTTTCTCAAAATAACGTTCAAACCACCTTGTGGAAGGATATGTTAGAGGAAATTAGCCAGGCGAATAAAGCCGGCGCAAAGCTTTATGCAACCACAGGGAATCGACCCGGTGGCATGTTGATGAGCTGGGATACTTTCAATATTTTTATGGATCGGCCCAGCTATTTAGCGGTTGCGCATCTGCCTTTAACTGAGCGTGTTAAGGCCTTACGGGATCCTGAGCGACGAGAAAAAATTCTTAATGAAGAGATACAGTCGCCGCTACTGAAAAATGGCGCGCAAGTGGTTCGCGATGCGCTAAATGCAATATTTCCTTGCAAAGATCAGCAAATATTTGAGCCAGACCCAGCACAAAGTTTGGCGGCCCGATTATTGGCATCCAACGATACGGCTGAAGGGGTATTGTATGATGCCATGTGCGATGTGGTACAGGGCGATGAAGGCCTGCCAGGCTTCTTGCATGTTTACATGGGTAATTATGCCGACGGTGATTTAAACGCAGTGCATGAAATGATGATGCACCCAAATGTGGTCGTTGGTGCCGCGGATGGCGGCGCCCATGTTAATGTTATCTGTGACGCGAGTTACACGACTTTTATGCTGCAACATTGGGTGCGTGATCGACAAAGGGGCGACAAGGTGCCTTTAGAGATCGCCATACAAATGTTAACTAAAACGCCTGCAGATTTGTACGGTTTGCATGATCGAGGGGTGATCGAGGTTGGTAAAAAAGCCGACATCAATGTGATTGCATTAAATGACCTATCACTGCAGATGCCCTATGTTGCTAACGATTTACCTACTGGTGCGCCGCGTTTGCTGCAGCGTGCAGAGGGCTATGTTGCCACTATGGTCGCCGGTCAGATCACTAACCGTAATGGCCATGATACAGGTGCAAGACCTGGAAAGCTTGTCAGGAGATCGGCGGCATAAATTTACCGTTTTGCCAGCGCTAAAATAGTACGGTCGAGCTCTGCCGTTTCGGCTGACGTCGGTACTAGAATAACTTCATCACAGCCTGCTGCTTCAAATGTATCTAAGGCATTAATTAATGCCGTCTCACTACTGATACTTTGTTGAGAAAGAATATAGTCAACTGCGCCTGGGCCGAGTATTTCCATATAGCTTTTGGCATAGTGCTCAAGTTGGGTCTTCGCATGAGGGCCTAAGGCATACCAAAAACTGGTGGTGATATAGGGTTTTGTTTTTCTACCTTCTCCTTCCCATAGGCGCTGAGCGTTTTCTACGTATTGAGAAAAATTAGCGTAATTGCCGTCACCGACATTTTGGCCAAACAGACCGTCGGCCCATCGTGCGGCGCGAGCCAGTGATTTAGGTCCGCCAACGCCGGCAAATAATGGTGGCCCGCCGGCCTGAACCGGCGATGGGCCCACTGGATCGGCACCGGTGAACGGTGGTTCACCGGCCCACAACCTTTTTAATTCATGCACTTGATGTTCCATGCGGCTGAAGCGATTGTTAAAGGGCTTTTCAGCGGCAATGTAATCATGCTCTCTTCCGCCGGAGCCTATGCCCAACGTTATCCGGCCATTTGATAATACATCGATTGTAGCGGCTTGCTTGGCGAGTACGGCAGTGGCATGGGTGGGTAAAACAAATATGGTGGAATAGAGCTTGACTCTCTCAGTGAGGGCGGCTGCGGCAGACAGTAGCACAGTAATTTCTTGATTAGGGTAGGTGGTTCGCTCGCCCACAGAAATACTTTCAAACGGGCCTTGGTCGATCAGCCTACACCAGTCGAGGGTGGTGTCTCGGCTATATTCGTTGTCGTGCACCATGCTTGGTAATGTCATTCCAATTTCCATAATTTTCCCCCTCTTTTTTGTTTAATTTTACTCCTGACTATCATATATGTAATCAATGTCCAATGAAGAGTCTAAACCTGTTTACTTACATATTGCTCATGATGAGAATCCTCTCAATACGTTGAAAGTATCAGAAGCTTCCCGTAGGATTTAGCTCTGGCGTGATTGATCTATTATAATTTCATCTATTTTTTTTTAAAACGCCAGATTTTGCATACTAAGTAAAAGTGATTAACCCTAAAAAGGTTTTTTTACGCTGAGGAAAATATTCATGTATGACCTAGTAATTACAGGCGGTAGAGTTGTTGACGGAACTGGCTGTCCACCTCGTGCTGCAGATCTGGCAATTAGTAATGGTTTGATTAGTGAAATAGCAGAGCCAGGTAAGCTCCCGATTTGCGATGCGAATGTGCTAAATGCAGCTGGTGCTGTTGTAACGCCGGGATTTGTCGACCCGCACACGCACTATGATGGACAAGTTACTTGGGACTCAATACTTGCGCCATCTTCCTGGCATGGAGTCACTACTGCTGTTATGGGTAACTGTGGTGTTGGTTTTGCTCCTGCTAAGATTGATCAGCGTAATCGACTCATTGAATTGATGGAGGGTGTCGAGGATATTCCTGGTAGTGCATTGCATGAGGGGATGAAGTGGGACTGGGAGACTTTCCCAGAATACCTTGACGCATTGGAGAAATTGCCTCGCACTATGGATATCGCCGCGCAAGTACCACATGGCCCTTTAAGACTTTTTGTCATGGGCGAGCGGGGTGCCGCCCAAGAAACTGCAACACAATCCGATCTCGAGCAGATGGCAGAAATTGTTCGTGAATCTATAGCGGCAGGTGCAGTTGCATTCTCAACAAACCGTATGCCATTACACACATCGGTCGATGGCGAACCTGTACCTGGGACATTTGCAGATGTTGCCGAACTTGAAACACTGGCTAACGCAGTGGTTAAGGGCGGTGGGGAACTCTTGCAGTCGATTCCAGCTGGTGCAATGGCAGAGGATCCGGACGCACTTATGAACGAAGTTGTAATGTATAAAAAATTGGCTAAAAAAACTGGCGTGAAGATTACCTTTTCATTACCGCAGCTACATCTCTATCCTAATCAATGGCGCGATGCTATGACGGCTTGTCGAGCTGCGAAGGATGAGGATGTATCCTTGGTGCCGCAGGTTCCAGGTCGAGCGAATGGTTTGTTATTGTCTTGGGAGACGTTTAATCCATTCTTATTCCGTCCTGCATACCAGGAAATTGCTTCGCTTCCCATGGAACAGCGTCTTACTGAGTTACTCAAGCCCAGGCGTCGCGAAGCAATTTTGTCACAGGACAATGCTGATGATGAGTCTATGAAAATCATGATGAGTTCCCTTCATAGCACCTTCGCTATGGATGATGGGCCTGTATCCGAACCCGAATATGAACAGTCGATTGCGGGACGGGCTGAAGCGGCGGGTGTTGATCCCGTCCACATGTTGTATGACGCAATGTGTGAAGTTGCAAAGGCTTCGGCGGGAGGGAAGACGCATATGATGGCTGTATTCTTTGCTGGATATGCAGAAGGCAATCTTGAGGCGATAGGAGAGATGATGCGCGACGAGTTAAGTGTCGTTAGCCTTGGTGATGGTGGCGCGCATTGTAGCATGATCTGTGATGCGGGATTGCCAACTTTTTTATTGTCGCACTGGGTGCGCGATCGGCAGCGCGGCCAGAAAATTCTTCTCGAGGACGCTGTTAAGATGTTAAGTAGCGAGCCAGCAAGGTTATATGGCTTGAATGATCGAGGTGTAATCAAAGTTGGTAAACGGGCAGACTTAAATATTATCGATCTTGACGAAATCGATCTGGAAATACCAGAGATTGCTCATGATCTTCCCACAGGTGCGCCGCGAATATTACAACGGGCTAGAGGTTATCTTGCTACTATTTGTGCTGGCGAGGTAACGTTTCGCAATGGCCAATCCACGGGTGCGCTACCAGGCAAGTTAGTCCGTGGCTGTCGATAGCAAGACGAATGAAAAGTGGTGGGCCCGGAAGGACTTGAACCTTCGACCTGCCGATTATGAGTCGGATGCTCTAACCAACTGAGCTACGGGCCCGTATTTGATGGATTTCCTACATTGTAACTAAACTTAACAAGGTGAGTATAGGTTACAAATAAAAACGCGGCGATTATAAACGCCGCGTTTTAAATTAGAAACAAAAAAGGGTTATTCGTCTAAAAAACTTCTTAAATGATCAGATCGCGAAGGATGACGGAGTTTGCGCAGCGCTTTGGCTTCGAT
>DDDX01000019.1 GCA_002339085.1 Cellvibrionales bacterium UBA1969 | reverse complement strand
CTTTGCTGCCGGTTTCTTTGCTGCGGTTTTTTTTAGGACAGACTTCTTTACTGCGGTTTTTTTTACAACGGGTTTCTTAGCGGCAGTTGCCGTAACTGTCGCCTTTTTGGCTGTAGATTTCTTAGCCTTAGCCTTCTTAGCCTTAGCTGCCACCTTAGCCATACCTTATCTCCTGTAAAATTAAGCCGCGAATTATAGGTGAAAAGGGCTTTATAAACTAGCGTATCCTACATATAGACCCGCCAAAAGCTGATTTTGGGCTTAAAATGTTAGTCAAAATCGCTGAATTATGAAAAATTAGTTCATTTTGAATCTAAATATGTAAAATAGAGGCCCGTCAATTTATACTTAATTCTGCCAAAATCGATATTAATCAGGCCTCTGAACATCAGAAAATTCCGTTTCAGGGAACACCTAAACGGTTGACTCTACCTACGATGGCGCATTTAGTGAGACTTATGCGATGTGCGCATAACGACTTAACAGCCTCGGCAAGATCACTCGATAGCAAGAACACAATAAAAACAGGTCTATTTCAACAACCAAATGGAGCGCGTGTCTTACCAGTCATGGACCGTCCGAAGAACGAGAAAAAGTAAAGTTTTGACCAACTAGCTGCTCAGATAAATGCCAAAGTGATTCAGCATTATCATGATTTTTTATATAAGAGGCATAACCCGTTGTTGGGCCGGGCGACTCAATACCAACTTGACAATCTTCAAGGTACAGGCCTCCTCTACCCTCAAGATCTGGCGCAGTAATCGCCCATACCTGTGTAGCTGCTCCGGCTTCAAGTGATTTCATAACAATGCCGCTATCTTTCATGCTAGAGCCCATTTCAGCAAAGTCTTTCGGCTGCAAATGACGCGATAGCTCAGTAATGATTGCGCCAGGATGCACAGCATTAGCATGACCAAAAGGCATTCTTTTATTCAACTCTAATGCATAAAGCGCGTTAGCCGTCTTAGCTCGACCATAACTCAACCACTTGTTATAAGGCTGAGACTCAAAATTGGGATCAGCCAAATCAATATCTCCGTAACGGTGACCGCCTGAAGACAATATAGCCACTCTGCAATGGTCGGCAGTAAAGAGTTCAATAATATTATTGATAAAAACAAAGTGTCCCAAATGATTGACGCCAAACTGCCATTCAAAACCTTGTTCCGTTCGCTGTTCTGGACAAGCCATAACACCAGCATTAGCTATGAGATGGTCAACATGGTTATAACGTCGGTTAAGTTCTTCAGCAGCCTGCTTGCAACTGACAATATCGTCAAGATGCAACTCACAAAAGTCAACAACTGCATCCGAATTACTGGCTAAAACAGCATCTTTTGCTCCAAAAAACTTGGCTTCAGAGCGTGCGGTTAAAATCAATTTCGCGCCCACTTGTGCCAATGCAATGGCAGAAGCTAATCCCAACCCGGTGCTTGCGCCGGTAATTAACACCGTACGTCCTTTTAAGGAAATATCCGAAAGCACCTCAGCGGTTGTTGTTGATGCATTAAAATTCGACATTATCCCTACCTTTTTTTTCAAATATCACTGTTATCAGCTCGAGTCATACACAATAATCACGCCGAGTATCAGTATTAGGGTCTAAAAAACTTAGCTTATGAGCTTGCAATTGCAAATCAAGCGTCTCATTCATTTCAGATGAAACATGACCATAAAGACGATCACCCACAACCGGAAAACCTAAAGCACAAAGGTGACGACGAATTTGATGCTTACGGCCCGTTTGTATTGCAAGTTCCAACACCGTATAAGGCGAAGAGCATTGCCTCAAGATAGCTTCATTAGGCCAGCGATTGGATGACGGTTCATTAAGGTCTATATCCGAACCAGATCGACCAAGCACAGATTGAATAGTCGTTACGCTGGGCTTACCATCCAGCGGCATATTGATTGTATAAGGCAATGACAACTGGCAATTCCCCTCGACAACGACTCTATAATGCTTACGAGTTTGCCTGTTTTCAAATTGCGTAGCCAAATACGCGGCAACTTTTTTATTATGTGCAAGTACAGTTAAACCCGAGGTCATTCGATCCAAGCGATGAATCAAAAAACTTGGCCTTTGGGGTGAAAGGTGGATTTCAGCCCAACGGTATAAGGTCGTATGGTCTGACCAACGACTCCCTTGACAGAGCATACCAGCGGGCTTATTCCAAACGCTAAAATGACCACGATCTTCAATCAATAAGGGCGTTAAAGGCTCAAGCTCAAGCACTGTTGGATTGTAATTCATTAACAAGATATCACCGCAATTAAGCGAACGACCTGTTCGCCGCAAACGGACTGCACGATGGTGACTGCTAGCTGTAGAAGCCCGACTATTGCGCCGTTTAACCCAAACCGCGCCCTTTGACATAGTCGCTTTTATCTCAACCAAAGACAAGTCACAGTACTTAGCCAAAAGCTCAACCGGACTTTGGCCATCAACCGTTGTCTCAATAAGCAACTCAATGGGCTTTTTATCTGCCATTTTTCTCTAATTTAGCCTATTAGGTGATTTTCCACTGTCATGAAGACGACAGATGCTGATAAAATTTAAAAATTAGCGTAAAACAATACACTGAAGCTTAGGCCCTGTCACCCATTGATAACACCTCGAAATAAGGCTCACTTTTGAACACAATTTACGGTATTAAAAACTGCGATAGCGTGAAGAAAGCACGAAAGCTTTTAGAAGAGAATGGCGTGAAATACGAATTCCATGACTTTAGAGTCGATGGCATTACCAAGACATTGCTTGCTGGCTGGCTAAAGTCAGTACCATACAGACTCTTGCTAAATAAGCGCAGTACGACCTGGAAACAACTTGAAAAATCTGTTCAGTTAATTATCGATACCAGGGCTTCAAACCAAGAAATTATCGATTTATTCATTGCACACCCAACTTTGATAAAAAGACCGGTGTTGGTCAATGATAACAATGAAATTACTGTTGGCTTCAGTGAGGAAGATTATTTAGCTCACTGCAAAAAGCCGATAGAATCGTCAACAATCACCGCTCTTTCACTAGGAAACGAAAATGACCAAACTGTTTAGCTTTAGCTTAGGAATTGGAACTAAAAACAAGGATGATCAATGGTTAGAGGTTTACTACCCGCAACCACTGGCTAATATTGATGCCGATACCTCAGCCCAATTAATTACAGCGGTCAGTATTGCCGGCATCGAATGGAATGCCGGAAATGAAGTTATTCCCCTCAATGAAACTGACCTTAACCAATTAGCCGATGCTTTGGTGACTCACCAACAAATAGAACTTGCCAATATCGCTGCAAAATTAGTAAGCAGCAAGCGAGATGCCGTCTTAACATTATTAACAACAGACGACAAACCTACCACCGTCCCAGAGGCATATCTTAAGTTACACCTACTATCACACCGCTTAGTCAAGCCTCACGAAATAAATTTAGAGGGGATTTTCGCCTCTTTACCCAATATAGCATGGACCAATGATGGCCCAATTGACTTAGATGAACTTTCAGAAAAGCAGCTAGAGGCGCGGCGAGAGGGTCGCTGGCTCAACGTTAAATGCATTGATAAATTTCCTGTAATGACTGACTACGTAGTTCCTTCGGGAGTTAGAATTGCCCATACTGCAAGAGTGCGTCTCGGCGCTTATGTGGGCGAAGGTACAACGATTATGCATGAAGGTTTTATTAATTTTAATGCCGGCACTGCAGGGACTAGCATGATAGAAGGCAGAGTTTCTGCCGGCGTGTTTGTTGGCGAGGGCTCAGATTTAGGCGGCGGGTGCTCAACAATGGGCACACTTTCTGGCGGTGGCAATGTTGTTATCTCTGTCGGCAAACAGTGCTTAATTGGCGCTAACGCTGGCATTGGTATCGCACTTGGTGATAATTGCACGGTCGAAGCTGGCCTTTATATAACAGCTGGCACTAAAGTCACCCTACTCGATGAGAACAACAACACCGTCAAACTCATAAAAGCCAGAGAACTCAATGGTCAAACAGGACTTTTATTTAGACGTAATTCAACCAATGGAACCGTTGAATGTAAGTCAAATCGATCAGCAATTGAGCTGAATGAGGCATTGCATAGTCACAACTAGCGTCATAGAATCTTTTTCTTTTTTTGCAGTACAAGGTTAGTTCAATATGCGTTTAAAAAATTATCTTTCAGCGAAAATACATAATGCAACGGTTACCCGCTCAGACCTGCACTATGTGGGCAGTATAACTATTGATAAAGCCTTACTTGAACTGACTGGGATGGAAAAAAACGAGCGCGTACTCGTCGTCAACAATACATCAGGATCACGATTAGAGACTTATATCATAGAAGGCGAAGCCAACAGCGGCGCGATTGAAATGAACGGTGCCGCTGCACACTTAATACACCCTGGTGACGAAGTCATTATTATGGCATTTACATTAGCTGAAAAAGCCTTTGAGCCAACGACTATTTTAGTCGATGAAGAAAATAAGTTTGTTCGCTACCTAAATGAAAGAGCTAGCAGCACCGTAGATGACTGTTAAGAAAAAAAACATAATGATTAGCCTAGTGCTTTATTTAAGCTTTAATTTCGCGTTTAATAGTCGATTCGATCAAACTCATAAGCTACGCCGGTCTACTGGTTGATTATGTCATTGTCCTAAATTCTAACTCGCTTAGCATCTACATCGAAATAAATATTAACCGACCTATAATCGGAGTTTTCCTCTATGCCACTGGCACTCAACGAAGAACAGCGCATGTTGCGCGACACCGCCCGCGACTTTTTGCAAAACGACGCGCCTGTCAACCTCATGCGTCAACTCAGGAATGATGCGAATGAAAAAGGTTTTAGCGAGGAACTGTGGCATAAAATGATCGAGATGGGCTGGCCAGCAGTCGCCATACCTGAGCAGTTTGGCGGACTCGGTTTCGGCTTCATTGGTGCAGGCGCCATCTTACAAGAGGCGGGAAAAACATTAGCCAACTCGCCGTTCTTTAACACGGTAGCTTTGGGCGCTGCCGCGATTATACATGGCGGCAATGAAGATCAGCAGCAATCATTACTCCCAAAAATAGCAGAGGGAGAACTCACATTAGCACTTGCTCATGAAGAATCCAATCATCATCAAAGTCACGGTATTCAGTGCCAAGCCTTCATCGATGGCAAACAACTGACGATCAATGGTAACAAAAAATTTGTTGCCGAGGGTGCCAATGCAGACTTACTTATTGTTAGCTTACGCACAGCAGAACCATCTAATCAAAACGACGGCATCACCTTAGCACTCATTGACCCATCTACTGATGGCATCAAAATCAATAATGTCAATATGATTGATAGTCGAAACTATGCTCATATCGATTTCTCAAATGTAACCGTTTCAACCGAAAGTATTATTGGCGAACGCCATAACAGTCAAAGATTACTCGATAAAACGCTTGATCACGGCAGAATATGTCTCGCTGCTGAGATGCTAGGCGGTGCACAAGCCATGCTCGATAAGACTGTTGAATACTTAAAAGATCGAGAACAGTTTGGTCGAAAAATTGGTGCGTTTCAAGCATTGCAGCATCGCGCGGCCAATATGTTTGCCGAATTAGAAATCGCTAAATCAGCAGTCATTCACGCACTCGCTGCCATCGATGAAAATCAAGATCTAGCTGTCGTAGCTAGCAGCGCTAAAACCTTGGCGAATGACTGTTATCGGCTGATTACTGACGAAGCCGTGCAAATGCATGGTGGCATCGGCTTAACCGACGAGATGGATATTGGCTTTTATCTCAAACGCTGTCGCGTCAGCATACAAAGCCTGGGCGATTCAGGTTTTCATAAAAACCGCTTCGCCATAATTAATAAATTTTAGCGCCGTCATTAGCCGGCTCTTATTATCGAGATAATGTTATGACTGATTTATCAAAATTTAAACAAGAAACCAGTGAATGGCTAGAAGCCAACTGCCCTGCGAGCATGCGAAAACCTCAATCTCGTAATGAAGGTGTATTTGGCGGCAAAAAATTCAACTTTCCCAGTGACGATGCCAAACTCTGGTTTGATTTAATGGTAGAAAAAGGCTGGACTGCACCCCAGTGGGCAAAAGAATATGGCGGTGCTGGATTAAGTAGTGATGAAGCCAAAATATTAAATAAAGAGATGGACCGCCTTAGCTGCCGCAAGCCTTTGATTGGTCACGGCCTTTGGATGCTTGGTCCTGCGCTACTCGAGTACGGCACCGAAGAACAAAAACGCGAGCATCTACCTAAAATTGCTCGCGGCGAGATTCGCTGGTGCCAGGGTTACAGTGAGCCAGGGTCAGGGTCTGATCTTGCCAGCCTCCGCTGCAAAGCTGAAGACAAAGGTGACCACTATCTGCTGAACGGTCAGAAATCATGGACTAGCGATGGTGATAAGGCTGACTGGATCTTCTGTCTAGTGAGAACTAATGATGAAGGTCGCAAGCAAGAAGGTATTACTTTTCTCCTGTTCGATATGGAAACACCCGGCATAACGGTCAGGCCAGTGCCCTTAATCACAGGAGAATCACATTTTTGTGATACCTTCCTTGATAACGTTAAGGTGCCCAAAGATCAAGTGGTCGGTGAAGTGGGTAAAGGCTGGAGTGTAGCAAAAGCCCTGCTCGTGCATGAACGCACCATGATGGCTGATATTGAAAAAAATATGCCAAAGCCGAAGTACAGTGTAGATGACTATGCCAAGAATTACCTGAGCATGGATGAAAATGGTCGCTTACAAGATGGTTTGATTAGAGATCGGCTCGCCCAACATATGATGCGAGACGAAGCGATAAAGCTCACTCAAAAGCGCGCTTTTGAAGAGGGCATGGCCGGAGACTTTGATATGCGTGTTGCCACTATATTTAAATACATTGGCACCGAAGAAAAGACTAACAAAGATACGCTAATCACAGATATTCTGGGTATGGCTGGTGCCGGCTGGGACAAAGAAAATTTTAGCTCAGACGAGCAAACAAAAACCCATGAATGGATGAGCAATAAAGCGCTAACAATTGCCGGTGGCAGCTCAGAAGTACAATTAAATGTAATTTCTAAACGCGCGCTTGGGCTCCCTGAAATTTGACAATAAGCCCTGTCTCTAAACACACGATTCACCTCGGCTCATAGCCATTATGAATCGTCTTTTACCAAGGTAGCTCAGTACCATTGGCATGCCAAAAAGTGCCGGTGTTTTTTAAATTTAGGGCTTCTATGCGCTCAGCTAGTTGTGCCGCTGCATCTTCAGGGCTGACCTGCCCATTAAAATTAATCATTGCGGTTGAGACTAAACCAGGATGAAGGATTGCCACCGCCACCCCCCGACCCTTTAAATCATTCGCCATCGACTTACCCGCCGCATTGAGCGCCGCCTTTGACATTCGATAACCATAGCGGCCGCCCGATGTATTGTCTTCAATGGAACCCATTCGACTAGTAATCAAGGCAATCTTACTACCAGCTGACAAATTAGCTTGTAACGCAGACACAAGCCTAAGCGGTCCTATAGCATTTACTTGAAATTGTTTTTCAATACTAACAAGATCAAGCGAATCTAGTTGCTCGTCTTGCAGGATACCAGCATTACTAATCAGTAAATCGATAGGAATCTCAGATAGTGAATTACAAAGGGACTTAACTGCATCATTAAAATTTAGATCGATGCCATCAATGACGTTATGAGTGCAAGCATTTAGCATCTCACTGCTATGTCGACAAACACCAATTACATTAAAATTAAGTTTGAAGTAATGTTGGGCGAGAGCAAGCCCAATACCTCGATTGGCTCCAGTGATCAATACAGTCTGCATTGTAACCTCACCATAAAAATTAATAGGGGAATATTATATTTATAAAAAGAGATTTCTTAAATCGGTAATCTTTTAATCAATTTCCAACATTTCAAAATCAAACTTACTAATGCCGCACTCAGGGCATTCCCAATCTTCGGGTACATCTTCCCATTTTGT